>JAKQII010000031.1 GCA_029557535.1 Acidobacteriota bacterium | reverse complement strand
TCGAAGGGCTCTACGCGCAGAACAAAATTTCGCGCAACGAGGAAGGCGGATACGAGGCGGTGACGAAAACGAAACGCGACCGGCGCGGGATGATCTACGAAGACTTCACGGACACCGAAGGCTACAACTAGCCTAACGAAGGCCCGTCTCCCGGACGGCGGGTCCTGATCTGATCTTAAATTTCAAAGTTCAGCTCTCAGAAAAAGATCAGATCTCAGACAGTGCAATGGGCCGATCTGACGATTTGCAAAACGCGAATCGGATTCGCGGAACGCGATCGGGATTCAACTGGACGCACGTGGCAGATACTGGCCGCCATTGCAAGATCTTTGCGCGCTTGGCGATCTCCGTGTGAGAACAACCCCATAAATCTCTTTATTGCAATCATTTGCACCGAAACCGAAACTTGTCGCCGACGGAACATCCGGTCTTCCCGAATGCCTCGAAACGTTTGGAACGAGCCTTGCAATAGACCTTCGCGGAGGTTGAAGCAATGTACTCGGACAGAACCTTTTCGGAAACGGCGGCGGTGATAATGCGGACGGGAAGTGCGATCATGCTTGTTCCCGCCACGTTTGGTTTGTTCTTTTCGGCGATCGGATTCTTGATGTCCTTGATCGGAGGTTCACCCATCGGCGTTCTCGTTTTCTCGATACCGTTCTTCTCACTTGGACTAGGTATCGCGCTCTTCGTCGGCTATTGCAAGCTCGCGTCACGCCAACTTGAGGCGCACCTCGAACGCTGGCTTTGGATCGCAACTATCGTCTTCAACTCGATTCCGCTGTTTGGCATCGCATACGGACTCAACAAGGTCCCGGCGACTGAGCTGTTCAGTAACGGGCGGGAACTGATGATTCCGTTAGCGATTTGGTGGATCGCGGCGGTGATACTCTCGTCGCTTGCCTTGGCAAAAAACAATGCGGATCAGAAATACCGGTAGTGTCCGGTCACTTTCCATTCGAACAGGCGGTCCTCGATGCGAGTTCCTGAACCAATATTGTGGATGATGTAGTAGTGTTTCGTCGTTTCGTTGAAGACATGTGAAACGATGCCGATGTGGGTCATGCCCTTGCCGTTCAGGTCCCAGGTGACGACATCGCCGGGTTGGTAATCTTTTGGGTCATCGGTCAGGGGAACCGACTTTCCGCGGCGGTTGAAATACGTCTGAAGATTCGGAACGCGGCGGTGATCGATGTTAGTGTCGGTTCCAGCCATTCCCCATTTCTGAGGATAGCTCGAGAAGTTCTTCGCCATATCCTCGTGGACCTCCTTTTGAAGATCGACGCCCGCGGCTCTGAAAGACCTGATCACGACGTCCGTACACGCTCCGGTGTCTTCCGGAACGTCACCGTTCGGATACGGGATGACGAAATACTCTTGTGTGTAGTTCCTGGTGACCTTGGTCTGCTTGCGGGCGCTCTCGAGGACTTCACGCAACTCCGGGGTCCTTGCCTCGACGACCGGCCTCTCGATCGCGATCGACGGATCTCGGGGTGACGAACCAAGCCGCGGCAGCGAGCTGCAATTGAGGGAAAAAGCGGCGATCAGCGCATAAAAAACGATGCGTTTAAACATACGGCTATCTGACTGAGTCTACAAAACTTGGGTGCGAAATTGGAAGCGTTTTTCAGCGGTCTCCTCGTTCCATTCTCGATCCCGGTTGACCGATCGAGAAAAAACCTTTAACTTACGTTCAATCCAATTGGATTGCTACCGCCAAGAATCGTTCCTTTTCTAATAAAAATCAACAGGAGAATAAGCAGAATATGATGAATTTTCGGGTAATTGCGGTTGTCGTAGTGGCTCTGATTTTCGCGGGCGCATTTTTCATGAATCGGGTTCCTGCCAACGCCGAAGCGGCGTTGACGACGGCTGAAAAGCTCGAGAAACCGGTGCGTGTCATCAACGAGCGTGTCTGCGGAACAGACGAGAATCCGGCAAAGGTCGCGGCGATGGAAGAAGACTTCAAGGCACGTTTGGCCGCGCGCGCGAAGAACGGGCTTGCGGCAGCAAATGTAACCGGCGGTACGATCAATGTCTACTGGCATGTGATAACGAACACTTCCGGTGCCGGTGCCCCTAGCACCCAGCAGATCAATAACCAGATCAGCGTCCTCAACAACGCCTACGGCCAGTGGGGATGGTCATTCAATTTGGTGTCGACTAATACGACCGCCAATAACACATGGTATACGTGTTCCGGCGGAAGTTGCGAAACTCAAATGAAAAATGCGCTTCGCCAGGGAACGGCCGACGATCTGAACATCTACTCGAACAATATGGGAGGCGGACTTCTCGGCTGGGCGACCTTCCCGTCGAGCTACAACGGTTCACCAAAGAAAGACGGGGTCGTGATCCTGTATTCAAGCTTGCCGGGCGGCAGCGCAGCCCCATACAATCTCGGCGACACGGCGACACACGAAGTTGGTCACTGGATGGGGCTGTACCACACCTTCCAAGGCGGTTGCGCGAGACAGGCTACCGGTGGTGACGGCGTCTCGGACACCCCCGCTGAAAAGTCGCCGGCCTACGGCTGCCCCGCGGGTCGCGACACGTGCCGGAATCTCGCCGGGCTCGATCCCATCGACAATTTCATGGATTACTCGGATGACTCGTGCATGTTCAAGTTTACCGCGGGCCAGGATTCGCGGATGGACTCGCAGTTCACGACCTATCGTTACAACAAATAAACGGAATGGCTTTAACCCGGATAACGCATTAGCCGCTGATGAACGTTGATGACGCGGATAATCCATTAAGCCAGATCATGGCGAATTGCGCGTTATCTGCGTAATCCGCGGTTATATCGATCAACGGCGTTGAGGAGCCGAATTGTCTATTGCGCAATCTCGGTTTAAGGGATGCGACCGAGGCTGCGTGAGCGATCACGCGGCCTCTTTTTCTTTGAGCCAGGCGCGGATGTCGTCGCGCATCGGATCGACGATCTCGTGTTTCGACTCGTAAACCTTGGTCGTCAGTTTCGGCGCAAACGGTTGGAGCCGGCGCGCGTACTCCACGTATTTATCAAGCGGATAGAATTCGTCGTTGGTGTTATAAAGATAGAAAACATCGCCGGTGATCGGTTCAAACTTGTCGTTCGACTCAAGATCGCCCGGAACGCCGCCACAGACGCCGACGATTCCGCGGGCGACCGTGGGAAATGTCAGCGCGAAACGGAAGTTCAATGCACAGGCCTGTGAGAATCCGAACAGATAGATCCGACCCGGATCGACGATTTCTTCGCCAACCAGTTTTCCGATTACGTGATTGAGGAAATCATGATGGATCGTCACCGACTCATCCGGGCGATGATCCGTCAGCCATCCGAAGCCGACGCGGTAACCGTTCCCGGTCGAGCGAAAATGCTGGTGCGGCCCTTGTACCGACCCGAGCACGAAACCCTCCGGAGCGACCGCTTGCGCTTCGCGCATCATATAGCGTTTGTGCGCTCCGTAACCGTGAACGGCGAGCAGCAACGGGGCCGGTCCGGTCGAATTCTCGGGCACCGACACGTCGTAGTAGAGTTTGATCTTGGTCGAAAAGCTCAGATCGGTTTGCATGCAAAAAGTTTAGCGGAAACCGAATAGACAAGACACCGATGATGACAGAAAATCTAGAACGGAATGAACAGGTTCCTTCTCTGGATCGATGAGGTTGCCGGAATAGAAGGCTCCGGCGGTGTCGCCCGCGTTTGGCTCGAACGCGCGGCTTTTGTCTTTCTGGTCTTGATGACTCTGAGCCTTCCGATATCGATCGCCGCGACGCAGATCGCGTGGCTGACGGGGATGTTGCTGTGGCTGATCCGGCTGGGCCTGAAACCGCGGATACAATTTCAGCCGGGATTGATCGATTATCTTATTTGGGCGTTTTTTGCCTGGAGCGTGCTGTCGGCCGCTTTTTCATACGCGCCCGATATCTCGTTCGACAAGCTTCGCGTCGTTTCGCTGTTCCTGATCGTCTACTTTGCCTACCACAACATTCGCACGGTGCGCGCGGCCAAGTTCCTTGCCGGAGCGCTGATCCTCGGTGCGATGATCCCCGTGCTTTGGACGCCGATCGAAAGGGCGATCGGTCGAGGCGTGCAGATCCGCGATTTTCAAGGATCGCCGTTCGAGCAGGTCGGACTTGCCGACGGCGACACTATCCTCACCGTGAACGGGAAAAAGGTATCGTCGCTGAACGATATACGTGAGGCCGCGAATTCGTCAGGAGACAAATTCCGGGCGCGCGTTTACCACGCCGATTCGTATGGCGATATCGAGGTCCCAAAAGATCGGATCAAGGACACGCAGTCAGCCGAAGCGGCGTTGTCTGTCGGCCGTTGGCAGCCCGGACGAACTTGGCGTGCCGCCGGATTTTACGGGCACTACACGACGTTCGCTGAAGTTCTCCAACTGGTCATGTCGCTGACGTTCGGGGTCCTCGCGAGTGTGATGTCGTCCAAGATCCTCGGCAAATCGAACAGTGAAGGTCGGGCGTTTTTCTCGATCCGCGTCCTCGCGTTTGTCCTGGCGGCGATGGTTATGGCGCTCATCCTCACGGCGACGCGAGCGTCGCAACTCGCCTTCATCGTCTCGGCGGCCGTGATCGTCGCAACGGTCGGCAGCAAGCGGATGATCATCACCGCAGCCGCGATCGCGCTGCCGCTTGCGCTCGTTGGCCTGATCGTTCTGCATCAAACGCGCGGCGTCGGATTCTTCGATCCCTCCGATAATTCAACAACGTGGCGCGAAACGGTGTATCGCGAGGCTATCGGACTGTGGACCGAAAACGCGCGCAATTTCACCGTCGGTGTCGGCATGGACTCGATCAAGCGATACGCTGTGGATTGGCGATTGTTTGACGACGGTCGACTTCCGATGGGGCATTTTCATTCGACGCCGTTGCAGATCGCGGTCGAGCGCGGGCTCCCTGCTCTGCTGCTCTGGCTGGCGATATGTTTCGTTTACTGGCACCGGCTTTATAGATTCGCTTGCGACGATCCGATATCGAAAGGCATCGTCTCGGGTGTGCTCGGAGGCGCGATCGGGTTCTTCGTCAGCGGGCTGGTCCACTACAATCTCGGCGATTCGGAAGTCGCGATGGGGTTCTTTTTCTTGATGGCACTCGGTCTTGGTATAATCGCGAGAACGGACGAAAACTCACTTACACCCGACCGACCGTTGTAAGAACAATTCAAAGGAGAACCTCACATGACCAAGAGCAGTTTGCAGGAGAGGTCGTATGACTTTGCCCTGCGGATTACCAACCTCAGTCGATATTTGAGCGGCCAGAAGCATGAATTCGTCTTGTCAAAGAAACTTCTGGATTCGGGGACCTCGATCGGACTTTGCATCGGGGAGGGACGACAGGGATTCGACCGTGACGACTTCAGACTCAATACTCGGTCGCGATCAAGGAAGCGTTCAAGACGAACTACCTGCTGCGTGATAGCGAATATTTGAGCGAAAAGCAGACAGACTCGATGTTGTCTGATTGCGAAGAGCTTGAGAAAATGCTGATCGCGACGCTTAAGACAACTGATCGGAACAGGTGATAACTGATAGCTGGTAGCGGAGAACTTTCAGTTGTCAGTTTCCGCTTCAGCTAATCCGGAATAGGTGACGACTGATAACTCATAGCGGAAAGCGGTTATCGGTTATGAGCTTTCCGTTTTCAGCTATTTCGGGGTATGCGATTGACCAGACGCGAGATTCTGACCGCCTTTCTCGGCGCGCCGTTTGCGCTCGCCGCGTGCCGTAGTACGCCTGAATCGAAAGATGTCGCCGGTGAGATCGTCGGGGCCAGCGTCAATATCGGCCACGCCATCCGCGAGTTCCGGAATGCGGAGGTTCCGGTTTCAAATTGGGAAAAGGTGAAGGTTGCGATCGTCGGTGGCGGTGCTGCAGGACTAAGCGCTGCCTATCAGCTCAAGAAAATGGGCGTCAACGATTTCGCCCTGCTCGAACTTGAAGCTCACATCGGCGGAACCGCGCAGAGCGGTCGAAACGATCTCGTCGGCTATCCGTGGGGAGCTCATTATCTTCCGGTTCCGTTTACCGAAAACAGGGACCTCACCGCGCTCCTCGATGAAATGGATCTGACTGAGGGCCGAGGGACGAACGGCGAGCTCGTCATTAAAGAACAGTACCTTTGCCGCGAACCGGAAGAACGCGTGTTCTACAAGGGCCGATGGTACGAAGGTCTTTATCTGCATGTCGGCGAAAGCGATGAAGAAAAGACCCAGTTTGCCGCCTTTCAAAAGGAGATCGACGCATGGGTCAACTGGCGCGACGGATCCGGCAAACGCGCCTTTGTCCTTCCCGTCTCGGCTTGTTCGCGAGACGCGGCAGCGCTCGAACTCGATAAGATCTCATTTGGCGATTGGCTGCGGACCAATGGATTCACTTCCGAACGGCTTTTTTGGTACTGCGATTACGCGTGCCGTGACGACTACGGCCTCAAACTCGATCAGACCTCGGCCTGGGCCGGACTGTTCTATTTCTGCTCACGAGTTAGGAAATCGGGCGACGAATCGCAGCCGTTCATCACATTTCCGGAGGGAAACGGTCGATTCATTGACCATCTTTTCGAAAGTTCAAAGGATCGGGCGCGTCTCGGAGCGGTCGTCGTCGATATCGTACCCAACGATGGCGGCGTAGACGTCGTATATCTTCGCGACAACGAACTCCGCGGTTTCCATTCGGAAAAAGTCATCTACGCGTCGCCGATCTTCACCGCCAAGTACGTCATCCGCGATTTCAGGCAGACGCCCCCGGCGTTTGCATCCGAATTTGAACACAACGCCTGGTTTGTTGCCAACATGTTCCTCAAGAATCGGCCGAAGAACCGATTTTCAAAGGATTTTCCCCTCGCGTGGGATAACGTACTGTATGAAAGCCCGGGACTAGGCTACGTGAATTCGACGCATCAAAAGGGTCTCGACTACGGTCCCGCGGTCTTTACGTATTACTACCCGATGTGCGCCGAAGAGAACGGACGGGCGAAGCTCTTCGGACTCGGACACGCCGATCTGACAGACATCATATTGAGCGATCTTTCGCGGGCTCATCCGGACATTCGCGAATTGACCGAACGGATCGACGTCATGCGTTGGGGGCACGCAATGATCAGTCCGCGCGCCGGATTTCTCTGGTCGGGAGCCCGCGAGGCCGCAGCCAAACCGTATCGGAACATCCATTTCGCGCATTCGGATCTAAGCGGGATCGCGCTTTTCGAAGAGGCGTTCTATCATGGTTTGCGAGCGGCTCGCGAAGTTGCAGTTTGAATCAGATGCAAGAGATCGCCCCGAACAAATACTGGCTTTTTTCGCGTGAGATCGATCTCACGGTCTTTCTTGGAAGCGCCGTCGCGTCGATCCTGTTGCTTGTCCTCGGCTGGCAGATCGGAATTCTCAACAGCGAGTCGCCCGACTGGACCTGGATAACAGCGGTCCTGCTGATCGACGTAGCGCATGTTTGGTCGACGACCTTTCGAGTCTATTTCGACGTCGAAGAATTCAAACGCCGGTTTGCGCTCTATACGTTCGTTCCGCTCGCCGGTTATCTCGTCGGCGTCGCGCTTTATTCCGAAGGCCAGCTTGTCTTTTGGCGCGCGCTCGCGATCGTCGCCGTTTTTCACTTCGTCAGGCAGCAATACGGTTGGGTCGCTCTTTATCGACGGAAACTGGGTGAAACCGACCGACTGAGTTGGTGGATCGATGCGTCGGCGGTCTATCTCGCCAGCGTGTACCCGCTCGCTTACTGGATGACGAACCTGCCGCGCAATTTCGAGTGGTTCGTCGCGAACGACTTCTACAGCGTCCCGACAATCGTCGGGCAAGTCCTCTTCCCGGTCTACGTCGTTGCGCTCACGGCGTACGCGCTGAAATCGGTCTATCAATATGCGACGACCGGCTTTCTGAACGTCGGCAAGGATATCGTCGTCGTCACGACGGCGATCTGCTGGTACGCCGGAATCGTCCTCTTCAACTCTGACTACGCATTCACGGTCACGAACGTCATTATCCACGGCGTTCCGTATTTTGCGCTGATTTACGTCTACGCGCGCGCGCGGCGCACGAACACCGGCCGGATCTACCGCGCGCTGTCGTCGAACTGGCTGACGTTTCTTGCAACTTTGTGGGCGCTCGCGTATATCGAAGAACTGTTCTGGAACCGCGGCGTCTGGCACGAGAAAAACTGGATGTTCGGATCGGACTGGGAGTGGGGCAATCTGAAGACCTTTATCGTCCCGCTGCTTGCTGTTCCGCAACTGACGCATTATGTTTTAGACGGCTTTATATGGCGGCGAAGATCCAATCAAAATCTGGACGAGATCGTTTGATCCCTGCCTTGCTCATCGTGGCCGCGATGATGATCAGCGCCTGCGGCGGCGGTACGCAGAAGACCGAGTCGCTGTTCTCGCGCGACGAAACTCAGGACGCGGCGGAGCTTGTTATTAAGGCGAACGGCAAGCTGATGAATATCAAGAAACGGTTCAAAGAGAATGAGCCTCGTTACGAGGAACTCAAGTCCGCTCTCAAGGCAAAGGACGAGAACAAGGTCCGCGAACTTTCGAATCGCTTTGTCGATGAGATCACGGCCGGTTCGCAGCAAGGAGATGAGGCGATCGAAGCTTTGAAAAAGGCCAAAAACATGAACGTCAACGAGGACTACCGCCAGTACCTCGACCTCAAAATAATCAGCCTCGAAAAATACGTCGAAGCGTTCGAGCAGCGCCGGCAGGCGGCGGAACTGCTGGCGCAGGGATACGACCCGAAAAACGTCATGAACCGCGACAAGGTGGTCGCCGAGTTCAGGCAGAGGGAAGAAAAATTCAGCCAGATCATTGAGGAAGGTCGCCAGACCAGCGCCGATGCGAACGAATGGGCCCGCGAATCCTTGAGAAAGCAGCAAAAGCAATAGAGATCGAATTCAAAATCAAGATTCAAGGAGCCTGTCGGAGTAACACGGGCGCTTGAGTTCAGACCGGATTCAGCGTGCGAAGCACGCGCCGTTTCGATAGCACCAGGCGAAGGCTTGGCCGAGTGTGGTTTCGTACCCGTAAACCCGGAGCGTGTTAAACCCAGATTAAGCGTTAGAGATTTTTGCCCGCGAATCGAGATTCCACGTTACAGCACAAAAGGCATCCTGGAATCTTGGAATTCTGGAATCTGGAGTTCGCTGGCCAAGCCCCGCAGGGGCGCAGGAAATCCGAACTCTTCAGATCAAGTACCGCTCCTCAAAATCGACCCTGTTGCAGATCAACACGCGCTCGGCAGTTGATTCGCTGACCGGGAACGCACCATAGCGTTCGGCCCAGGCAAATTGCCGGTCATAGGCTCCTTGCTTAGTGAGTCGAGTCGCTCCGGTGAAGGTTTTTAAGGTTGCTGCGCCCCTTGCGGGGTTGAAATCGTCTTGTGCGATTTGTCCCCAGGCTCCGCTTCGCTCCGCCAGGGGTTACCGCTGCGTCGCCCCTCGCGGGGCTCCGTACCTGTTGATTCCAAATTACGCAATAGAAGAAAGTTCCCGCCCGCGAATCTGCGCCAATCAACGCGAATCATGCAGAGCACGACCGTGGCACCTGGTTAATTCTTGCCGCAATTCTCCTTACGTGTCCCATTCCGATCCACGTTTCTTCGGACAGCTGGCCGTTTATTCGCGCTGATTGGCGGAAATCCGCGGGCAAGAATTTATAACGCGCAATTCGTGTTAATTGTGGATATGCGGAAGGTTCCGGACCTGCACGAATTTCTCCGACAGGCTCCAAGATTCAAAACTCAAGGGCATTTTTGAATACTGATTTTTGAATTTTGAATAAACTTCGTGAGTATTTGAATCCGGAACGGCGTTCACTCGAATTTCCGCCACTCGGTTTCGTAGTAACGAACCAATGCCTGATTGTCCAAACGATTGACCTCGATCTCGCCGGTCGGCCTGTTGGTGTCCGAAGAAAACTCGAACATCGAAGCCATCGTCGTCTCGTTCAGGAATCTCAGTTCGATGTTCGAAGCGGGTTTTGCCGGCACGGCAAACGGCTCCAACTTCGCCAGCGCGAACCCCCAGATCCCGAAGCTCGGAACCGCAGTATTGTATGGACGGACGATGAATCCCGCAGTTTCGAGCGTTTTTACGATGCACCAGAAGGACTGCCGGGCCATCAACGGCGAGGTTGTCTGAATCACGACCGCCGAGTCTGGCCGTAGCTTTGACTTCAGCATCTGGTAGAAACGGGTCGTATAGAGCTTTCCGAGCGCGAAATTGTTCGGATCGGGGAAATCGACGATCGCGATATCGAACCGTTCATCCTTCGATTCGTCAAGCCAGACGAAGGCGTCGCGGTTGATGATCTGAACCCGCGGATCGTCGAGCGAGTGCCGGTTAAGTTCGCCAAGCGCCGGAACCGTCCGCGATACATTCGTCATTTCAGGATCAAGATCGACAAGTGTCACGTTCTCGATCGTCGGGTACTTCAGGATCTCGCGGACGGCGAGTCCGTCACCGCCACCAAGTACCAAGATCCGTTGCGCGTCTCTGCCAAATGCCGCGAAGGCCGGATGAACGAGAGCCTCATGGTAACGGTACTCATCGAAAGAATTGAACTGCAGATTTCCGTTAAGGAAGAGCCCATACCCGATATTTCCTTTTGTAACGACGATCCGCTGATATGACGAACTCTTGGCGTAAATGATGTTGTCGACGAACAACGCATCCTCCGCCAAGGAGGTAAGCGACTCGGCCTTGATCAGACCGATGATGAGCAGCACGACGATGACGAAGCCCTTGATTCGAAGGATCAGCAAATCGCGATTCTTGATACGGCTCTCGAGGAGCCAGGTTCCCCAGATCCCGACACCGGCATTCAGAAGTCCAAAGAACAACGACGTTCGGTTCAGCCCAAGCCGCGGAACGAGGAAGATCGGGAACAACAATGATCCGACGAGCGCACCGACGTAGTCGAGCGCGAGAACACGGGCGACGAGGTTTTTGAAATCGAGCTCGTCCTTCAGGATCCGCATCAGCAGCGGGATCTCGAGACCGACGAGAATACCGATCGCGAATACCGTTCCATAAAGAACGATCCCGAAGTATGAGACGTTCGCGAACGTGAGGAACAGCAGCGGCGCTGAGAAACCGCCAAGCAAAGCTACTCCGAGTTCAACCTCGACGAAACGCTTCGCAAGATCCTTGTCGAGGAAACCCGAAAGCCATGAACCGACCCCCATTGCCGAAAGATAAATCCCGATGACGATCGAGAACTGCGTGACGGAGTCGCCAAGCACGTAGCTCGACAGGGTTGCTGCGAGCAACTCGTATATCAGCCCGCATGTGGCAATGATGATGACGTTAAGGAATAGAAGCGGTACTTGGCGCACGGGAATTGAAGGATGACGGAGGACGGGCCATTCGAGCGATCATGGATGAAGGATGAGGGATGAACCCGACGGATGAAGGATGAAGTCAAAAGGATGAACTATCGCGATTGAAGCAATGACCGTCATTGTTCAACCTTTATCCTGCATCCTTCAAACAACCCTTCATCCTTCCGCCTTCATCCTTCAGACTAGCCGTTGATCGCCGACGCAATGATGATCGCCACGCCGATAATGATCGAGCCGATGATGATCGCAAGCGAGGTGTTCTGGTCTTCCTCGATCTCTTTCTTGACCGAAAAAGGCGAGACCTTGACGACGATAACAAAAGCGATCGCGAAGACGATCAGTCCGATTCCGACAAAGATGACCGTCGTTGCAACGACCGGCAACAGTTCTTCGAGCTTTACGACCAGCGCGAGCGGCATCGCTGCCACGAGATTGTTCAGCATTTATTTTCCTCCACGAAATCCGCCATAAAAGAAGGGCGTTCCAAGTCTAGAATTCTTTCCCGAATTGGCGAGTTCCCAGCCAAACCAGGACGCGGCGGTGTATGTCAGCAAAACCGCACAGCCAAAAAGTACGAAAAGTGCTCTCATCATAGTCTTTGCAGATTCCTCCGTTGATCGGCGGAAACGTTAGTCGTCATCGTCGTCAGTTCCTGTGGATCCGAACATGCTCTCACTCCAGCGTCTTGACTCGAATGAGAATTTCCGGATTATCCCGAGCAACGGCATGATCGCCAAAATGATCAATGCGCAACAGAAATTGAATCCCCGCGAGACGTTCTGTTCCACTTTGAGCGACACCTCGAGCGGCTGGGTGTTGTTCTGCCATGTCCCTTCGACGCGAAGCGAATACTTGCCCGCCGGAAGCGACGAAAGCGTCGCGTCCTGCGATTGCGAACCTTCTGTCCAAGAGCCGTCGCTGTCGGTACCACTGTAGTACTCGATCGGTATATTTACCGACTCGACCTCGTTGTTCTGTTCGTTGATCAGGTCAACGTCCAATTCCGCCCAGGAGTTACTGACCGGAGCCCTTGCGGAGATCCGGACGTTCCGGTTTGCCTTGAGATCAAACTGTTGGCTGAAAACCGTTTGCGGCGTCGTCGCGGTTGCCGTCGGTTCCAGCGTCACAGTTTGATTAAGCGGAGTGCTTCCGAATCCGCCGATCGCCATCATGAAGATCCCGACCAAGAAAAGCCCACCGACGAACGCGAGTCCCCATTTGATGTAGAACCCACCCGTGAACGGCTGATTTGGCGCGACCGACCAAGGCTTGGGAAGATCGCTGATATTGAACGCCTTCTCGACCTCGGCGTTCGTCAAATAGACGCCGGCCGACCAATTGACCTCATTCGCCGCGCGCTCCATCGAGAGCATCAGCGGCGCGGCGACATAGTCGACCGCACGAACGGCCTCGCCCTGTTCGACGCGCCAGTAGAATTCGCCCTGGACGAACTCGACGACCGCCTGCGCGTCCTGAAAGATCTTGAACGTCGTCCCGTTGTACATGACCGTCGCGCCGAATCCGTAGGGCTGATTGATCTCGACCTCGGCCGGATTGATAGGTTCGACGAAATTCCAGTGGTTGTCGCTGTGTACGAGCCATCGGAATCCAACCATCGGATTGTAGAGAAGGTACTCGTGCCAAAAGTACTTGATGCCCTCGACGGTCACGCTTCGAACGACCGCACCGATCACCTTGAATACATGGTCGCTGAACGTCCCTTCCATTCCGACCTTGAGCGAAAAATCGGGCTGTGCCGGTGGCGGATTCAGCGCCTTCAGCCAGGAAAGCTTGCCCTGATTGACGTCAAGCAGCGAATTGCAGTACGGGCACGTGACGCGCTCTGCCTTGTCCGGGGCGTTAAGGCTCAGCGGCCCGCCGCACTTCGGGCAGCCCATCCCTTGGGTCGACACGGACGCGGCTTCGCGAGTTACGGGCCGGGCCGATGCAAGCCCGATGTCCTCCAAGCTCACCTGCTGGCCGACGAACGCCCACGGCGGGTTCATCGAATAGTCGATCGTCCCGAACGCGTTGTCCTTTCCCGAAAGATCGGCGTAGCTGCTCCGTTCGTTCGGTTCCAGCCGGTACGGAATCTCGCCTTCGGCGGCGACCGACGTCGCGGTCCCTTTTTCGGTCACGATCAGCGGAGTCTTGTTCGGGATCTGCGGAACGGGCTGTCCAACCTCGAGCGAATCGAACGGAGGAAGACTCGAATCCGGCGGAAGCGGCTGGTAGAACGTCAGATAGAATTTGCCCTGCGCTTCAGCGAGCCAACCGACCCAACCGTTGCCGAAAGTCGCATACCACTCGTCCCACGTCCCGCCCATCTCGTGGCGGTTTTGAGCGCGACCGGTGAGTTCGAAACGGTGGCCGCGGAATTCACCCTTCAGGCCGATTCGGAGCGGCGACTGCGAATCGACGATCTCGGCAACCTTCCCAAGATCCTCAAGTCCGCGGTCAGTACGCGAGACTGCCGAACGGCAAAACGGGCAAATTATGACGATCGTCGAGCCCTTCTGGAATTCGATCGGCGCGGCGCAGCTTGGGCAATTTGCTTTCAGTACGCTCAATTTTCACCCCCGACGGCTTGAGACTTCGGATTCCGGATCGCGGAATTCGGATCTTCACCACGCTGTATGCGGGTCACTGAAACCGAGGTTGCACCAACCAGGTCGCGAAGATTTGATTCCCAATCCCACTCGGGACGCGACCGGCAACAATAGAGATTGAACGTGGCGGTTCCGTACTCCGGATACGTATGGCATGCGAGGTGCGATTCGGTCAGCATCGTCAGGCCTGTAACGCCGCCTTCGCCTCCGAACTTATGCCATTGCGGCGCACCGAGCACCTTCAGGCCGAGGCCCGTGACGGCTTTATCGAACACAGACTTAAGGGCGTCGATCTCGCGCAATTTCGCGGGGTCGCAGCCAAAAGCCTCAATTAACCATTCAGTTCCGACTATCATTCTGGGGCAGCCAAATAATCAACGAATCGCTGTCGAAAAAGTTCTTAATCCCGCGCCCGGCGCATCTTAGTTATAATCAGTGGTACAGTGAAGTATTCGAAAAAGACTATACCCAAAAAATCCGTAGTTGTCATATTGCTTGCGATCGCCTTGGCTAGTTTTTCAAGCTGTCATAAGACGGCGTTGAAGAATGAAAAGAGCGGTTTGATCAACGAGTCGTCCGACTATTCGGCGCCGAAGGTCGTCGGAAGGTTGGAATCCGTCGAAATCACCGAGTCGAGCGGGATCGCCGTCTCGAAATGCAAGCCGAACGTCCTTTGGACGCATAACGACTCAGGCGACAGTCCGCTGCTGTTCGCGATCTCGGACAAAGGCGACAGCCTCGGCACGTGGCGCGTGCCCGGAGCCGAGAATATTGATTGGGAAGACATCGCGTCATACAAAGACCCGAAGGGGCGCTGCTATCTTTACGTCGGAGAGATCGGAAACAACGAGTTCCAGCGCCGTGAGATGAAGATCTATAAGGTGCCTGAACCCGAGATCGACGACGCGGCAAAAGGCAGCTCGTCCAAGAAGGCACGCGAAACACAGCCGGCTGAGATGGTTGCGTTTCAATATGCGGACGGTCCGCACAATGCGGAGGCGTTGCTGGTACACCCGAAAACGGGCGATATTTTCGTGTTGACGAAAAGCCGATCGGAGGCGTCGGGCGTCTTTAGGATCCCGGCCGGATCAAATGGCGTGGTAAAGGCAGCAAAGATCGCTGAGATCTCGGTTCCTGCCATCCCTGACGGCATGATCACCGGCGGCGATATTTCGCCGGACGGGACGCGGATAGTTCTGTCCGATTACTTTGCCGCGTACGAACTGGTTCAGACGGAAGGAAAGCCGTTCGACGAGATTTGGAAAGCAAAGCCGCTTCGAATCGAACTCGGCGAGCGGAAAATCGGCGAGGCGGTCGGTTATTCTGCTGACGGGCGCAGCATTTTCGCGACGAGTGAGGGTAAAGGATCGCCGCTGATCCGCGTCGAGAGAAAGTGAATCAGAAACTCCTTGAAGGATTAATTAATTACGGAGCAGACGAAATGAAAGACGAGACAATCAGCTTTAAGACCACGAACGGCGAGACGACCGCGTACGTCGCCTTGCCGGACCAATCAAACGGAAAGGCCGTGATCCTCATTCACGAATGGTGGGGATTAAACGATCACATTAAGGACATCGCCGGGCGGTACGCCGCCGAAGGATTCACGGCGATCGCCCCGGACCTTTACCGCGGCAAGATCGCGACCAATTCCGAAGACGCATCGAAAATGATGCACGACCTGGCGATCGAGGACGGGATCGACACGATCCGGCACGCGATCGACGCCGCAGGGTCCTGCTACGGCTTCGCGCATTTCGGGATCAGCGGCTACTGCATGGGCGGTACCTTCGCGCTTCGCGCGGCGTGCGATCTTGAAGGTATCAGCGCGGCGGCGCCGTTTTACGGAGACATCCCCGACGATTCTGTGCTGTCGAAACTCTCGACGCCGACGATCTTCGTTTCGGGAACGCGGGATCAGTGGATAAATACCGAAAAGGTAGCGAGGCTCGAAGACGCCGCCGAGCGCTTTGAGTTGCCCGTGACCTCGGCCAAATACGACGCGGACCACGCGTTCTTCAACAACACGCGGCCGGAGGTTTACGACGAAACCGCGGCGCAGGACGCCTGGGCGCTCGTAGTCGGATTTTTCAAGGACAAACTCTAGGCATTTCGGAATTGGGATTTCGGATTTGGGATTTCGGATTTGGGATTTCGGATTTCGGCCGGCGCTGGGATCGGGCCCCGGTTGCAGATCGTTGCAAATTATCAACGATCGGCTGAGCCCATTACGGGGCTTGGCCAGCGAAATCAAGTTCCGGAATCCTGGAATTTTGGAATCCTGGAATCCGAAAGCTAGTTCGTCATCTTTGAGGCCGAGTCAACCTTCTCATTCTGCGGGACCTCGACCATCACCGATGCGCGTTTGCGGGTGATCGCGCCCAGTGCTTTTCCGGCGGGTGCCAGTTCGACCTCAGAAGAAAGGACGCGTGAGATCCGCGCCGGCAGGAACTTCGGAGCGAGTCCGGCGATCATGCTCGCGAGCCCGACGATGTCGCCGCCCCCGGGCCAGTTTTCGCGAACCACGGTTTCGTCGGTGCGGTTGATAAGTCGCAGAACGGTAAGCGCGACGAGATAGATGTCGTCAACCTGCCCGATGAACGGAAAGACGTCCGGAATCAGATCGATCGGCGAGATCACGTATACGATCGCGGCGACAAAGAGCGCCTTTTCGGCTACCGGAACGCGCGAATCCTTGAGAAGCTTCCCGAGCATGAGGACCATGTTCGGAAGGAACATAACGAATCCCTTCATGCGAACCTTGATTTCGGATTTCTCCTTGCGCGCGACCTTTGCTTCCGATCTTTTCTGCAATTTGCTCATATCTTCGCCCTGTCCTGCCAGTCTAAGATGTACCTCGCCTTAGAGCAAGTTTTGGATCTGTGCGTTGCACCCGATTCGATTACGATGCCGCGCGGCCGATTGTTCGCGTGTCCGTTCGTCTTTTTGCGACTTCCTTTTGATATGTGATTAAATGATGCTTCCGATTATGAGCGAATGCCTTTTTTGCAGAATCATTGCGGGCGATATCCCGTCGGCGCGAGTTTTCGAAGACGAGGTTTGCGTTGCTTTCAACGACATCAGCCCGCAGGCGCCGACGCACGTGCTGATCGTGCCGAAGGATCACATCGACTCGCTCCACACGGCTTCGACAGCCGATCGGGATACTCTCGGCCATTTGATGCTGGCGGCGGCGGAGATCGCCCGCGGGAAGGGCTTTGCCGAAGACGGCTACCGCGTTGTGGTCAACACCAACGGGGACGGCGGGCAGACCGTATTTCACCTCCATGTTCATCTGCTCGGCGGACGTCCCTTCGTTTTTCCTCCGGGATGATCGGGAAAACGGCAAACTTTTCCGGCCGAACAGCTTCTAAGTGCGGGTCGTTTTGAAAGAAATCAACGGGGAACTGGATAGATGAACAAGATCGTGATCGTTTTTTGTCTTGCATTGGCGGCGGCTGTCGTTGCCGGCTGCGGAAAATCCACACCAACCGACAATTCAAATACATCGGTCAATGCCAACGTCGGCTCGCCCGAAGTCAACTATTCGGACGCGGCGTCGGCACTGACCGACGGGAATCGCCTTTTCGACATCAACAAGACCGAGGAAGCGATCACGGCATACAAAAAAGCTGTCGAATTGGATCCGGATCTCGGCGAGGCATGGTTCAAACTAGGAATCGCATACGCTCTGATCGAACGCGAGGAGAAACTCCGGGCGCAAAACGAAGAAACCGAGTATTCGCCGACGCCAACTCCTGAGAAGCAGGAAAAACAGCCGACCCGCACCAAGGACTCCGAAAAGGCGTTCGAAAAAGCGGTCAAGGCATACAAGAAGCAGCTCGACGCGAATTCGAAGGACGACGTCGCGTACTACAACCTCGGACGCGCGTATGACAAGCTCGATGAGGACGAGGACGCGCTGAAAGCGCTCCGCGAAGCCGTCAAACTCAAACCGGACAGCACCGAATATCAAACAGCGCTAGGTGCGATACTCAACAAACTGGCGAAATACGATGAGGCCGTCCGGGTCCTGAAAAAGGCGCTCGAGCTCGATCCTGAAAACGCCAAGGCCGAAGAATTGCTTGATCAGGCGGACGCGGGACGCAAGCGTATCAATTTCAGCCAGACACCGAAGCCTCAATCGAGCCAGTCGAACACGAAAGTGAATTCGGACGACGCCGGCGGCGACGTTATCCCGCCGGGCGAATCACCGAAACCGAGCCCGGCCAAGCCAATTCCTTCGAAGCCAGCGCCGGCAAAGCCGACCCCCGCAAAGATGGACAAAAAGGGAAATCCCTAAGAACCACGATTCGAAATTCAAGATATTCGAGATTCAAAATTCAAGATGCACTTCGAATGCGGGATGGAATCTTGAAATCGTCAAAAAAGAGCCCCGAAGGGGCGCCGAAGCGGTAACCACAGGCGCGAAGCAAGCACGGGGTTAACGTTGCGGCGTCCCTTCGGGGCTGGGTGCGAGTGTAACCAAGATTCAGGATTCAATGGGCGCTAAAACGCGGGCCAGTTTCTTGACTCTTGAATCCTGAATTTTGAATCTTTCTTGAATTTCGAATCTTGAATTTTGAGTCAACGAATCCTCACTTGTTTCGATATTCCACACAACGAATCCCAACTGTGTCACCTTGACACTTTGTGCCGAGGTCGGTTATCACTGTGTTTGTCGTCGCCTTCGTCCTAAGTTATTGACAAATATGAAAATCGAGCTCGACATCCCGCAGACGCTTTCGCTTGAACGAAAGATCCGCATGCACGAAGCCCGCGAAGCGATCATCAACCGCCTTGCCCGCGACCTTCCGACAAACATCGATCTGCAGCGCTTCCTCAACGTCGTCGT
>JAKQII010000026.1 GCA_029557535.1 Acidobacteriota bacterium | reverse complement strand
AGGCTATCGGCCCCCAAAAACGGAATGATCGGGCTAAAACCGGCGATCCGGTCGGAAAAGGGAGCGACGAACGGAAGAATCAAAAAATCGCACGGACCGAGAACAAATCGCCAAAATCCGGATCTGTTTTGACACGGCCTCGTCAGCGGGCGGTCAGACGTGATCAGTCATTGGTTGGAAGATCACTTGAGACTGTCGTCGTTACCATAGCGATTGTGACAATTTGCCATCGTCGTTTTTCACTTTGTCGTTTTGTCTCGCGCTTCCGGCTACCGACCAAGGAACACTCGCTACCGGACGAATTTGCCAGTCGCTACCGCTCCCGGTTCTGACAATTCCCCTCATTCACCGTATAATTGTCCTTTCCGATTCTCTCAAAATAATTCGGACCGATTATCTATGGTTGAAGAGTTTGTTTTCGACAACACCGAAGAGCGCCGAAAGACGCGTCAGAACGGAGCCGGCTGGGTTGAAGTGATCGTCGGATCGATGTTTTCCGGCAAGAGCGAAGAGTTGATCAGGCGTCTGCGGCGTGCGCAGATCGCGCGGCAAAAGGTCCAGGTTTTCAAGCCCAAGATCGATGATCGTTATTCGATCGAGCAGATCGCATCGCATTCCGGCATGACGCACATTTCCAAGCCGGTGATGACGGCGAAAGAGTTGTTGGCGCAGATCGAGGCGGACACGCAGGTCATCGGCATCGACGAAGGTCAGTTCTTTGATATGGAGCTGATCATTGCCGTGAATGAACTCGCAAATTCCGGCAAGCGCGTGATCGTCGCCGGTCTCGATCAGGACTACACCGGACGGCCGTTCGAGCCGATGCCGCAACTGCTTTCGATCGCCGAGTTCATCACGAAAACGCATGCCATTTGCGTCGTGTGCGGAAGCACGGCGAACTATTCGCAACGTACGTCCGAATCGACCGAGCGGGTCGAGGTCGGCGCCGCCGACAAATACGAGGCCCGCTGCCGCAGGTGCTTCGTCCCGCATTCGGACGCGCCGACGAACATTTGAATGTTCGGAGCTCCGCCTCCATGCCCCCCGCATTTGCGATTTTGGATTTTCGATTTGCGATTGCAAGTATCCGAAATTCGGAAATCGACAATGTTTCGTCGCTGTCGCTTCCGGTTTCGAGTTTGATTCAGCAGTTCATGTACGTTGGCTTGTTGAAAATTGAATTTTGAATTTGATTCCTGACCGTTGATTTGCCGGTCGCTAACGCCCCCGGTTCTGACATCGATTTGCGATCCGAAGTCCGTCAATTTCACCTCCGCGTTGACCAAGCGGCCGCAAGACTAGCCGAAAAGCATTCGGAGCGACTTCAATGCAAACGCGGCTGCTCCGGCTGCTGCGTCGACGGCATCACGGTCTTTGAGATCGAAGCCGAGAACATCCGATCAAATCACACCGATCTTCTCGAGAACGCAGAACCGCATCCGAACGGTGCTTGCGCGTTCCTCGATTCCGTTGGCGCGTGCCGGATCTACAAAGACCGACCTTATGTTTGCCGAACTCAGGGTTTGCCGTTGCGTTGGATCGACGAGGACGAGGCGGCAGAATTCCGAGATATTTGCCCGCTCAACGAATCCGGACCGCCGGTCGAGGAACTGGCATCCGAAGACTGCTGGACCATCGGCCCGTTCGAAGGCGAACTCGCCCGGATCCAATCCGCAACCGGTACTATGGCGCGCGTCGCGCTTCGCGAACTGTTCGCTAAGAAAGCCGCCGAACGATAATCGATACGGCGGCGGTTCGGATAAGCCCAGACTAAGCGTTAGAGATTCTTCTCCGCGAAATGCGCGAAATCTCCCTGAATGGACTTGAGCGCGAGAAGTCAATTCACATGTCCAAGAGGACTTCGCGACTTTGCGTCTTGGCGGGAAAACCCAACCGCCGGTTTCCGGGGGAGATGTTCCCGCAAAGGCGCGAACGCGCAAAGATCCGATAATGCGTAATTCGGGATAAACCTGAACAGATCCATGGATCTTCGCGTTTAATCCGCAGTTAAATAACCGGTGCCGGAACCTTCGGTACCACCGGTACTTTCGGGACCTTCGGAAGCGTTCCTTCGACGAACGGCGTAAATTCGCCCTTCATTTGCTCGGGAGTCACGCTGATTTCCTGGCGGTTCTTGTCGCGGATGATCGTCAGCCGGACGTCGCCTTCCTTCTTGGTACCGATAGAACGGATCAGATCCATGCTCGTCGCGACGGGTTTCCCATCGACCTGCACGATCACGTCGCCGGCTTTGATCCCGGCCTTGAAAGCCGGGCTGTCGGCGCGGACATTCGTAACCAAAAGGCCTTTGCCGTCTTCGACACCGAAATAGTCGCCCAACTGCTTTCCAAGCGACGATACCGAAACGCCGATCTGCCGGTTCATCCCGAAGAACATCGCGGTACCGTCCGTCGACAGGACCCCGCCCGGCGGTACGGTCCACACTTGCGGCACAACCTTCGGCATTTCGACACGCGGAATTTGAATGTTCGGCATTTCGACATTCGGCACCGTGAACGTGCCGTTGAACATCTTCATTTCGCGTTTTTCCAACACTGCCCTGACGTCCATTTGCTGGCCATTCCGCAGGATGGTGATCGTTGCCGAATGATCCGGAGCGATCTCGCTGATCAGTCGGTTGAGTTTGCGGACGCTAGTTACCTCGTCCCCGTCGATCCTGACGATGACGTCATTGACCATCAGGCCGGCCTTGGCCGCCGGGCTGTTTTCCTCGACCTTCGTGATCGCGACGCCGCGCACTTCGCGCAGGCCGAACTTTGCGAAATTGTCCTTGTTTACGTTCTCGGTGTAGACGCCAAGGAAGCTGTCTCCGCCAAACGTATAGGCGAAAACGGCGGCCTCCGTCGCTCTTTTCTTCTCCGGTGTCGTGGGCTGCTGCGCGAGCGCGAACGACGCGGAAATGGCAAAAAGCGCAAAAACCACAAGTGATTTGCGAATCATAAAAAACCTCCGATTTTCAGATTTTCAGATCTGCAATGCGTGCCAAGCAATAAACGAAGCGTACTGAATTTTGTTGCGAAAATAATCGGATCGGGTTGCCCGAGGCGGATTGATTAATGGGCAGGGAATATGCAGAATGGATCGAAACAATGAGAGACTCAGCTGCAATTATTGCATTGGCGGCGGCGGTCGCCGTTGTTGCGGCATGCGGAATCTTGAAACGTCCTGTCACCGGCGAATCCGCACGCTGGACGGTCAATGTGTCGCCTTTTGAGCCGGATGGTACCGTCGATTACGACCTTGTGGCGCGGGCGATCGATCGTCGCATCGAGGCTGCGAACCTTTCAGGTGAAGCCGTCCGGGATCCGGCAAGTCCTTCACAACTGATCGTCAGCGTTTCCGGATTCACAAAAGATATGGACATCGCCGGCTACCTCTTCAGTTCATACAGGCTAGAAATGAAGAAAGCGGCTCGGACCGAAACTGGATCATTCAAACTGTACGACTCGAACGAGATGGCCGTTGCAGCCATGAAAGAAGGTGATGAAGTGCTGCCGTACACAGACTCGCCCGGCTTGCCTGGAAAGTATCTCATTGTTCGAAAAGATGTGATCCTGAAAGGGGACGATATTCGCGATGCGCAATCGATGAAGGGATCTGACGGCAATTTCGGAATCATGGTCCAGCTAAAGCCGGCGGCGGCCGAAAAATTCGGTCAATGGACCAGCCGAAACGTCGGCAGCTATTTGGCGATCGTGCTCGACGGAACCGTTATCAGCGCGCCGGTCATCCAGGGACAGATCTTTGATTCAGCGCATATTCAGGGAAGATTCGACAAAGGTCCAGCCGATCAACTCGCGCTCGGACTCCGCAGCGGATCGATTCCGGCGGCACTCAAGATCGTTGACGGCCCGGTCGCGGATCCCAAAAGATAAAGAAATTAAGGTTCAGCCTGGCAGACGAGCCAATCGCTCAGCGGCGGCCTCGAGCGTCTCGTCCTTTTTGCAGAAACAGAACCGTACTTTCTGCGAACCCTTTGCCTTGTCGTTGTAAAACGATGATCCCGGAACGACCGCAACGCCGATCTCACGGATCAAATGCCGCGTGAAATCGATGTCGTTCGCGAACCCGAAATCGTTCACGTCGGTCATAACGTAATACGCACCTTCAGGGAATCCGCACCTGAATCCGGCTTCCTTGAGAACCGGAACGATGAAGTCGCGCTTGCGCTGATATTCGGCCTGCAGGTCCGCGTAGTAGCTTTCAGGAAACTCCATCGCAAACGCCCCGGCGTGCTGCAGGCAGTTCGCCGCGCCGACCGTGAGAAAGTCGTGTACTTTGCGGACCGCGCCCGTGATGTCGGGCGGCGCGATGACGTATCCGACGCGCCAGCCGGTGACCGAGTAGGTTTTTGAGAGCGAGTTGACGACCACCGTCCGGTCTTTCATTCCGTCGAGCGTCGCCATGCAAATATGGGGAGTTTCAACGACTCCGTCAACGCCGTAAATGATGTGTTCGTAAATCTCGTCGGTGAAGCAGAGCGCGTCGAACTCTTTGCAAAGATCGCCGATGAACTCGAGCTCTTCGCGTGTGAATACCTTTCCGGTCGGATTGTTCGGATTGCAGATGATGATCGCCTTCGTTCGTTCGTTGAACGCCGCCCGCATCTCGTCGCGCTCGAAATACCAGGCTCCGTTTGCGTCTTCGTACAACGGAACATGGACCGGCGTCGCGTCGGAAAGGATCGCATCCGGGGCGTAGTTCTCGTAGAACGGCTCGAACAGGATCACCTCGTCGCCCTTGTCGACGCACGCCAGCATCGCCGCGATCATGCCTTCGGTCGAACCGCACGTGACCGTGATCTCGTTCTCCGGGTCGACGTCGAGACCCAGAAATCGCTCAGATTTCACGGCGATCGCGTCACGAAATTCCTTGACACCCCACGTCACCGCGTATTGGTTGTGATCGGCAGCGATCGCTTCCATCGCGCGCTGCTTGATCGCTTCGGGCGCGGCGAAATCGGGGAAACCCTGGCCGAGATTCACGGCGCCGTATTTGACGGCCTCGCGCGACATCTCGCGGATCACGGATTCTGTCAGACTAAGGGATTTGCTCGAAAGCCGGTGCTTTTTTCGTTCCATTTTGAAGCTCGCAGTTCGTTTCAATCGCGAAATCGAATCATACCATGAGCACAATTGGTGCGTGAACATCGGAGGATTTGTTCGCGACTTTTCGCCGATCAACGCGAATTTCGGGCATGCTGATCGGAACTACTTCGCGTCGAAACCGGACAACTATTCGCGCGAATTCTCGAAGATCCGCGGACAGAAAAAAAAACGGCGCAACAGCCGGCCGGGGATTGCGCCGATAACTCCGACAAGCCAGAGTATGAACTTTAAATTCCGCCGATCAACGCGGTTTCGGGAATGATGATCGGAACTAAATCGCATCCAAACCGGGCAAGTATTCGCGCGTATTGGCGAAGATTCGCGGACGGAACAGATGGCGAAACGCGAGAAAACGGGAGCGAAAACTCAGCGATTTCCGCGTTGATCCGCGACCGCATCCCTTTGGAGAACATTTGCGGAACGACTACCTCTTCGCGCCGAAACGCAGCGTCACGCCGAAGTTCACCGTCGTCGAATAACCTGGCGTCGCATGGATTCTCGCGATCACGTCGCAGGTCGGGCAAGTTCTTGATTCGAAATAGTTTTGAGTTTCGAAATAGTGCTTGTTCAGGAGGTTGTCGACCGAGAAGTTGAGGTCGATCCAGTTTTTCAGGCGCTTCGTCAGCGCGAAATCGACGACGTCGTTCCCGGCCGCGCGGATCGTGCGGTCGTCGCCGTCGAGCCTGTACGAGGAAATGCTCCGCCAGTTCAGCGAGGCGTTGAAGCCGCGCAGACCCGAAAGGACGAGTCCCGCGTTGGCGACGGTGTGCGGCGCGCTGTCGACGATCAACCGCGTTGCGTCGGCCGCGAATTGCCCCGGATAGAAGGCGCGGACGACCTGCGTCACGCCGCCGTTGAACGCGATATATTTCGTCAGTCTGATCGAGTTGCGAAGCTCGAATCCGTATGATCGCGACCGGCCGGCGAACTCGGTCGAGCCGTCGTCGGGAATGTAAACCTGCTCGTTCGAGCGGTCGATAAGAAAGGCTGTCGCGACGATCGAAACCCGCCGCGCGTTGAGACTGACACCGGATTGATAGAAATCGGTCGTCGACAGTTTCGGCGAACTCGGGTCGCGGACGACGCCGCGCGCGTCCTGTGACGAGATGCCGCGCCCGTAGTTGAAGTAGAAAGTCAGCGGCTTTTTCTCGAACGGCGTCCAGGCGATCGCCAGTTTTGGCTGGAGTTTGCCGCCGCCGTCGGTTCCGACGAGCAGGTTTCCGCAACTGCGCGGATTCGCGTAACAATCGCCGCCGCCGCGTTTCGGCGAGGTTCCCGACAAATCGAATCCGTCGACCTTGAACCTGAAATAGTCGAACCGCAAACCGGCTTCAAGCCGGAGGTGACCGTTGTAGAACTCGAACTCGTTTTGCAGATAGCCCGCGTAGTTATCGACGTTCGCCTTCGCCGAAGTCAGCAGCACATCCGGATTGTCGACGTTTCCCGGGAGAAACTTACGGCTCGGATCGCGTCCGACGGTCGGATAAAGCCCGACGTTGATCTGGCTGAGGTGCAGGTTGCCGCCGACGGTAAGCAGCGCCTGATTGCCGAAAACCTTGTAAGGCTGAAGAAACTGCAGGTTCGCGCCTTCCTGCAATCGCGAGTCGTGCTGTTGGATCTCGTCGCCGTAAACCGGGTCGCTCAAGAAGAAGGTAAAGTTCGAAAAAAGATCAAACAGCGACCGCCCGACGAATGCGTCGGCCTTGAATGTTGCGCCTGATTTGAATTCCTGCCTGAAATAGCCGCTCAAGGTTCCGAGCCGGACGCGTCCGCCGTTCTCGGGATCGATCGCGTCGAACCGGTCAAGTTCGCCTGAGGCAACAAGATCGAGCGGGATCTGGCCTGACGAGTAGAAGTCGTTCCGTCCGAAATTAAATTTGAAACCGGCGGCGGTTCGTTCGCCGAAACGACGCGTGAAATTGCCGGTGACGTTATCGCGCCTGTATTTGAGCGGATTCTTGAACGGTCCGTCGGTGCGCGAGAATTCGTACGCGAGGAACGAGTCGACGTTGTTGATCTTCGGACTGATCGCGGCAAACGTCCGGAACGTGCCGAACGAGCCGCCCTGGAGTCGCAGCGTGAAGACGTCGGGCAGCGACTCCTTTTGTCTGATCTGGACCACGCCGAGCCCCGAAAAATCGCCGTAAGCCGCCGAGAACGGACCGTTGATGATCGAAACGTCCTGAACCAGTTCCGGCGTCAGGCTTTTCAGTGCGCCGAGATAACCTTGGCCGTGTCCCTGCGTCCCCTGATTTTGCTGAACGTTGTCGACAAGGATCTTGAGGCCGCCGTTGACGCCGCCGTGATCAAGGTTGAAACCGAAGCGGCGGATCTCGAGCGACTTGCCGCCGCCCTCGTGCTGGCCGGCGTTGATTCCCGCGTTCAGCGTGAAGATGAGTTGATCATCGCGGCCGAATAGATTGTTCCTGTAGACAGAATCGTTTCGATTTTCGACCTCCGGCGTAAGCGAATCAGCCTCGATCACGACGTTTTCGCTGATCGGCGGGACGATATATTTGATCTTGAGCTGCAAGTCGTCGATCTTGTCGCCGCGAGCGAACATCCGGGTTTGGGTCTCGATATTCTTGCCCGAGATCGTGACCGAGAACGATTCGTCGGGGACCGCGATCGAGAAACGGCCTTCGGAATCGGTGACGACCGTCAGTGTTTTGTCAGAAGTCTCGATCTTGATCGTCGCGCCCGGAACGAACTCAAACTGCGGCGTGACGACCAAGCCTGAAAAGCGTCTGGTTTGGGCAAAGGCGGCGGCGCAGAAAATAAGCAAAAGCGCCGAGGCGAAAACGATTGACCTTGTTAGGAGATGCGACATGCGCAGAGTGTAGCACAAATGCGAAAAACGTAACACTAGCCGACGATCTTCGACGAGGGTAAAGTTAGATACAATTTTCCATTCTTGATCCCCTTCAGGATGAGCAAGCTGTTTGACAAGTTGACCAACTCGCCGACTTTTCCCTTGAGCGCGAGGATCTCGAGGCAATCATCGTGGCTGACGTGCAGGTGCATCACGCTGATGATGTTGTGATGATGGTCGTGCTGGATCTCGGCCATCTCGCCGGACAAATTGCGGGCGTGGTGATCGTAAACCAGCGTCAGGCTGCCGAGCGATTCGGTCTCACCTTCGGCATCTAGCTTCTCCTGAATCAACGCCTCGCGGATCAGATCGCGGATCGCCTCAGACCTGTTCGCGTATCCGCTCTCGGTGATCAATTCATCGTATTTCTCAAGCAGATCCTGCTCGATGCTGACTCCGAACCGAACCAGTTCGCTCACATTATTCTCCTTCGTTTCGTTGAGTGAGAATCATACCGCACGTCGCAAGATTCATGAAAACCCGAGTGAGTGATCTGAATGAAGTAAGTCGCCTCACCTTCGCTGATGAATTAGCCGCAGGAATAAACCCAGATTAAGCGTTAGAGATTTTTGCCCACGAATTCTCGCGAATCAACCCGAATTTACGCGTGACCAACCAAGTATCAATGATCGAGTGGAGGCCATAAGCAGCGATCAGTCAACGTTTGCTGAATCGTAACGGGCAAGTTGTCTGCCTTATTCGCGATCATTCGCGTAGATTCGCGGGCAGAATTTTCTTCCAATGCGTAATCTGGGATAAACGATGCTTGTGAAAATTAGCCGGCCTAACAGCCTGTGGCCGGTGACCAATCAAAACCTATCGAAATCGATTCCGGCACTGTACCTGAATGGTGGGAAATGAGCAGCGACCTTGCGCATTTTGACTTCGAAGAAATGCATAACCCGAAGCTCGAAGCAGACGTCAAGCAATGGGAACTGCAATGTCTCAAGGAGCAGAATTACCGCTACGCTGTTAATGACATCCTTAACTTCGATTCCAGCGGAATCGGCGGATCGTGCGCGAGCTGACAAGAAAAAGCGCGAATCCGGATGTGATCGTAACAATCCCGAGCGCCGAAAAAGATCTCAGGATCCAGTTGTTTATGTTGTCGCGTCCTCCGTAGTCCTGCGTGTGCAGCATCCAGAGAAAGTCATATATCCGCCAACGATTGTTCCGGATCGCCGTTATTTGGCCGTTGTTTGCGGCGACGTAGACCGTATAGCCGTCGTCGAAATCGATTGCCCACGCCGGAAGCGGCTTTTCCCGGTATTCGTGTCCGGCGATCGTCTGAGAGAGATAATTCGCGGCAACGACCGAAGTCGGTGCACGCAACCCTTCGACCGCAATTCGGCGTGCCTCGGATTCTTCGATCGCTCCTCGCGTCGACCCGTCGCGGGCGTCAATCAGCCGCGATTCGCCATGTCCTTCATTCGTCTCAAGCTCCACAAGAAAGTATCGGCTGCCGAGAATACTGACCGCCTCGGCCCTGGTGATCCGCGCCGCAGGATCGATATCCGCCAGCGGGAACGCGAACCGGATGCCGTGCGACTGATCCGAGACGACGTCCGACTTTTTGCGAACGTCGTCTCCGCGGATCTGGTCAATGTCCGACCAACTGAAATAGAGGCCGCCCAACGTCCAAAAGGCAAATTGGACCCCGATCAAAATGCCCAGGTACCGATGTGCCTTGCGGACGAAGAACTTGTAGTTTCGGCGTTTCATCCTTTCAATGCTTGTGGTGTTCGGAGGATTCGGAATCTTTGGCGCCCGCCTGGATCGTGCCGCGGACGTAATCGACGACCGCCTTGATCTCAGAGTCGCTCAACTTTCCGCCAAAGGCCGGCATTTTCGGATCCTTTCCATTTGTCACTCGCTGAACATATTCCTCGGCGGAATGATGGAGCGCGTGACCTGTAACGAGCGGGATACCCTTTTTCGTCCCCTCTCCGGTGTCACCGTGGCAACGCGCGCAATTTGCCTTGAAGACCTCCGCGCCGTTAACTTGGCCAACACCCGAGACCTTGGTCAGTTTCGTGATGATGATCTCCGATCCGGTTCGTTCAATTTCGAATTCAACCCGATCTCCGACGCGGATCCCGTTTAGAATTTCGGGCGATTTCACCTTTTCCGTCATCGACATCGCCTTCATGTAACCGGGAATGTCATCGTGATCGAGCGTCACCATGTTTGCCGCGACGTCGATTTTCGTCACGATCGCGGTTGAATCGTACGATCTTGTTTCAAGCGCCGCCGAATCGACCGGGTCGAGACGTGCATCGATGCCGCAGGCGGCAAAAGCTCCGAGCGCGAAAAGCGCGACGATTAGTATCTTGATTCTCATTTCTTGCTCCACGGATCCGCGAAACGCGGGTTGGTTACGAATTCCGTATCGGTCAGGCTCTTGAGGAAGGCGATCAGATCCGACTTCTCTTCCGGCGTAAGAATGAATCCGCGGACAAAATCGCTGCGCAACGGGCTCAGATTTCCGTTTCCCGCGTACTTTCCGTCTTTGATCGTTCGTCCGCCGGCACGATAGTGATCGATCACCTTTTCGAGCGTCGCGATGCTGCCGTCGTGCATGTACGGCGCGGTCAGTTCGACGTTTCGCAGCGTCGGGACCTTGAATTTGCCCATGTCCTCGGGTTTCTTCGTAATTTCGAAAAGTCCGGTGTTGTCAGCCGGATAACCGCCTTTGCCGTCGATGTTGTAAAGCCCGTTGTTCTCAAACTGGGCGTTTTCGATCGATTTGCCGACGAAATTCACGGTGCCCGACAGATTGAAGCCGGCGTGACAGTCGAAACACTCCATCCGTTCGCTGAAGAACAGCTTTTCGCCGCGCTTCGCCGAATCCGAGATCGCGTCCGCCTGTCCCTGATAACGGTAGCGGTCATACGGCGAATTGCCGGAGATCAACGATCGTACGAACGAGGCGATGGCATGAATCGAATTCGGGATCGAGACCGGATTCTCGACGTCGGGATATGCGTCGTGAAAGAGCTTTTCGTAACGCGGCTCGGCCTTGATCCGCGCGACGAACAGATCTTCCTTGCCGGCCATTCCCATCTCGACGATCGGGAATTCGCCGAAGATCGGAAGGTGGGCGTGACGCTCAAGTCGAACGACCGCCGGATTCGCCCAGTTGAACGAAGGGCTGTACGCGAGATTCGCCAGGCTCATTGAATTTCGCGGATGGATCTCGCCGGTCGTCCCGACCGCCGTCGTCCGCCCGTCGGTAAACGCCTTTTCCTGCAAATGGCAGGTCGCGCACGATGTCTTTTCGTTGACCGAGAGGCGCGGGTCGTAGAACAGGTGCCGGCCGAGTTCGACCTTGGCGTCCGACATCGGATTGCCGGGCGGGACCATCGGCATCGGAAAGCCTTTCGGCAGGTTCCAGTTGTATCCTTCGGCGGCCGCCGCGCCGGGATCGAGGAGCGAGAAGCCGCTCCCGATGATCCCGAGCGCCGCAACGACCGCGACGAGCGAAAGTTTGAATGTATTCACGCGTTTTACCTCCGTTCGACCGCCGCCATGCCCGATCTCGCCTTTTCAGCACGCATGAAGGTTTGCTTTTTGACAGCGCTGCCTTCGAACGAAAGTCCGAGACTCGTAAACACCGGCAAACAGTCGCCGTCGCCTTCGAACGACATGCAGCCAGCGGCCGTGTTCGCCTGATTGACGTCGACGTTCGCACCGGCGAAAAGCGCTTTGAGATCGACCGCGACGACATCGTCCGTCAGATCAAATTTCTCGAACGCGAATTCGGGCCGATTGGACGTTCCGCACGTCGTATTAGCCGTCGCCGCGTCAGTCGTACACTTCGTGCTGCCGAGATGAAGGACGTATCCGTTCGGCCGGCCGGCCGTTTTGGTGTCGATCCGCGCAAACTTGTAGCCCATCTGCCACGACCACATCATTCGGCTGATGTTGAGCGGCGACGGCTGACTCGCCGGATCGAGGTGATTGAGTTCTTCGGGAACGCCGATCAGGAATTTCAGTCCGACGTATTTTCCTTTCGGGACTTCACCCCGGACCGAGGTGTTCAGTTCCTTTGTTCCGCTTCCGCAGTTGCCCTCGCCGTTCTCAAAGTCGAGCAGCGCAACCTTGTCGGTCTGATAATTTCCATCCGGAATGAGCTTCAGCGGCGTCTCCCTGCCCTTTTTGTCGACCAGCCTGACGTCCTGCACATAAATCCTGAAATCCGACACCGTCATTTTCGAGTTCGTGGTTCCGATTCCGTCATATGATTCGCGGCAGTCAAACGTGCGGTCGCCGACGACCGCTCGGAAGTTGATCGAGACCTTCTCCATCGACTGCCCGAATGCGCCGGCAGCCGCGACGATGACGGCAATGCCGGCACCCAATAGCAGTTTTTTCATTACTTTCTCCCTGATGACCGAAATGGCCTAAATGCTGAATATCGTCGCGTTCGCACCGGGTAATCGGGCGCAACCGACGGACGTACGCACGCCGTTCGCACGCCGTGCTGTTAATCAATTTGCGATGATGGATGGATCAGCTGATTTCGGGAGGAGAACGCGGACCGGTGCCGGTCAAGGGGACGGCGGAATATGAATGGTCGTTCGGCGCAATCGAAAGCGTCGTGAAAGCGGTCCCGAACCGGATTCCGGCCGGGATTTCGTGAAATACCGCTACCTGAGAAATTTCCGGAGCCTGGGTGCCGAATGACCCTTGGGTGATGCCGACGAACTCGGCTCTGGCCGGAAAGTTCCCGGGGAGGTCGCGACGGCCTTCGTGAAGATCGAGGATTTTTCCCGCAAGGAATGCGATTGCCGAACTCTCGAGCCAGAACGGGCTGGCGGAAAGCAACCGTTGATCTCGAGACGCTATGACCTGATCGATGAATTTCGCCTTGTCAGCGTCCGTCGCGCAGATCTCGCCGAGAACGGGGGGCAACGCGGCGGTCGCCTTTACCGGCTGCAGTTTCTTTGTCAGCGGACAATAGACAAACCCGTCGCGAACGGAGCTCCCGTGCAGCAAAGCCGAGACCGGGAACATGCCGAGCAGCATGGCCAACAGCCATAAGGGAGCCAACTTATTCTTCGGGAAGGAAGCCACGTGGAAAAATCATCGCAAGCGGAGTCGGATTTTGCAAACGCGGAATGTTCAGTCAGTTGTGGATTGAGTTTCCAGACCGCCGACCGCGGAACCTGCTGAAAGGGCCTTTTTCTCGGCGGGGACTGGAGCTTTTGCGATGTTTTCGGTGATCGTCGCTTCGGGCAGAAACGCGTTGAAAAGGGATCGGATCGAATCGGGATCACGGTCTTCGACGGCCGTTTTGAACTCGGCCAACATCTTGTTCACGGTGGCTTCGTCGTACTCCGCGATCTTCCCAATGAAGATCTTCGGATGCTGTGTCTTGAGCAGGTCCTCGCCGGTAATCTCGAGTTCCTCAAACAGCTTCTCGCCGCTGCGGATCCCGGTAAATACGATGTCGATGTCCTCGTACGGTTCGAGCCCGGACAACCGGATCATGTCTTCCGCCAGATCGAGGATCTTGACGGGTTCGCCCATGTCGAGGATGAATATCTCGCCGCCCTTGCCGAGCGCGCCCGCCTGCATTACGAGCTGCGACGCCTCGGGAATAGTCATGAAATAGCGGGTCATTTCGGGATGCGTTACGGTGATCGCCTCGCCGTTGCGGATCTGCTCGCGGAAGATCGGAACGACCGATCCGGCCGAGCCGAGCACGTTTCCGAAGCGGACGGCCATGAAGTTCGTCCCGAACCGGTTGTTGAGGCTTTGCAGGACGATCTCGGCAATGCGTTTCGACGCGCCCATGATCGACGTTGGATTGACCGCCTTGTCGGTCGAGATCAGCACGAAATCCTTCGTTTCGAACTCGCCCGCGAGCTCACCGATCAGCCTCGTCGCGAAGATATTGTTCTTGATCGCCTCCGACGGGTTCGATTCCATCAGCGGAACATGTTTGTGCGCCGCGGCATGAAAAACCACCTCAGGCCCGTACTCGGCAAAGATCTCGCGCATCCGTGGCTCGTCGCCGACATCCGCGATCAGCGGTACAAACCGGGTTTCGGAGTAATCCTTTGCCAACTCGCGGTCGGTTTGAAACAGCATGTACTCGGCGCGTTCGACCAAAAGGAGCAGCTTAGGCGAGAATTGGGTTACCTGACGGGCAAGCTCGGATCCTATCGAACCGCCGGCGCCCGTTACCATAACGACTTTGCCCGATAGGAATTCATGGAGATTCTTGTCGTCGAGTTCGACAGGCTCGCGACCGAGCAGATCTTCGATCCCGACGTCCCGGATGCGCGAAACCTGCACATGGCCATGGACGATCTCATGCAGGCTCGGGACGATCCGCGCCTTGACGGGAATTTCGCGGCAGACGTCGAGGATCCGTCGTATCTCCTTGCCCTGCGCCTGATCGATCGCTATCACGACCTGCTCGACGTTCATCTCATCGACCAACCGCGAGAGATCGTCGGTCGTTCCAAGGACCTTGATCCCGTTGACGCTTCCGCCGACCTTGCGGCGATCGTCATCGACGAATCCGCGGACCTCGAATTCGGTGTCGGACCGTCCGAGAATGTCTTTGACGGCGATCGCTCCGATACGTCCGGCACCGACGAAAAGCGTCGCCTTTCGCTTGATGCGGCGGCGCGGCCCGGCGAACCGCCGCTTCTCACCGAGTTCGTAGAAGAACCGGCGAACGACACGCAGACCGAGAAGACCGCCGAATCCGAGAAGCGTGTCGATCAGGATCACGGAGATCGGAACCTGCCAGTTTGAAAACTCGGTGAACGAAAGCGAGAGACGAAATCCCAGCAGGACCGCACCCGAAAGTAGCGCGGCCTTGAGGAACGCCTTGATGTCTTCGAGGCTGACGTACCGCCAGATTATCGAATACGCTCCGACGAGGAAAAGCGACGAGAACTGGACGAAAACGACAAACGGCAACTGGTTGATCACCGTCTGAAAGTAGAACTCACCGAGCTGAATATTGAAGGTCGGAAGATACGCAACGACAAACGCCGCCGAAAGAACGACAACGTCGGCCATGACCTGCATGGGCCGGCGCAGGAACCAAAATCGTTCCGTCTGCTGATTTGCGTTCGGGTTGTTCATTCTGGAAAGTCGGAAAGACGACCACGTCCAAGCCAAGTTTAAGTCAGACAACGAAAAAAGCAAATGTTTGAATCAAAGCTGGGTCTAAGTTATTCTAGGCGTTCGAGGTTTCGGTTATGAAGTTCGTATTTCTTTTGCTCCTGATCGCAATTTCCGCGTCGGCCGTTCTGGCGCAGACGGCGACACAGGCCTACCTCATCGGCCCGGGAGACAAGGTCGTGGTTAAGACGCTGGGTGAAGAGGAGTTCAGCTGGGAAGGCTGGGTCGACGAGAACGGTCGGTTTCAGGTTCCGTTCAAGCAACAGGGCGTAATGGCGAAATGCCTGACGGAGGAACAACTGCGCGTTGAGATCATTAAGGTCGTGTCGACGCAATTGCGTCGGCCGCAGATGAGCGTCTTTGTTTCCGAGCGCAAAAGCCGGCCACCGGTCACGGTTTACGGCGAGGTTCGGTCGCCTCAGCAGGTTGCGCTCACACGCCGCGCGACGCTTCGCGAGCTGATTGCCTTTGCCGGCGGTCCGACCAAGGAGGCAAGCGGAATGATTCAGGTGACGCGGACTCAGCCGCTGATGTGCTCGGAAGATTCCGAAGAAGATTGGAAGGCACTGGCCGACAGGGGCGTCGGATTCCCGTCGCGGCTTTACAGCATGTCGAGCCTCCGCGACACGAACCCGGAGATCCATCCGGGTGACATTATCGATATCCAGAAGGCGGCGGTTGTTTATGTTGTCGGCGAGGTGAACAAGCCCGGCGAGGTTTTCATTCCCGAAGGCGGGTTGCGGCTGCTTCAGGCATTGGCGATGGCCTCCGGCACGACCCGCGAAGCGAAAAGAAAACAACTGCAACTGATCCGCCGCAAGGAAGGCACGGCACAACCCGAAGTGATCACCGTAAATTACGGAACGATCAAGAAAGGCGAGATCGAAGACGTGATCCTTCAACCGTACGACATCATCGAGGTCGGAAAGGCGAAAGAAAGTGTCGGCGATATCTTCCTGAAAACGCTCACGGGCTTGCCGGGCCGGGTTCCGATTCCGATCCGTCCGTTCTAACCCGAATTATGAATTGGATGGAAGTTTCTGCCCGCGAATCGACGCCACTGAACGCGAATTAAGCAGACTAGTTCGCCGCTCAGATCCCGTAAATGTTGCTAACTCCCTGCTTATGAGGGCTTCTCTCAATCATTCGTATTAGGTTCGTGAGACAAAATTCGCGTTGATTCGCGGGAATTCGCCGACAAAATGCGCTTACGCGCAATCTGAGTTTAACCGGCCATTTTCGCACCTTTGTAAACCGCGATCGGCGATCCTTTTGCAAGGAGGACCGAGTGCGGTTTTTGATTTGTCAAAATGGCGAACTTTTCGCCGTAGGTCGCTCCGAAATCGACTTCGATCCTTTCGTTCTTGACCGAAAACAGCTCCCACGGCGGATGCTCGACCTTATATTCGTCGGTCCGGTCGCCGCTGCGTTTTGTGTATCCCCAATAGTGCTCGATGATGAATTCGCCTTCGGAACCGTTCCCGGGAACGCCGAGATCGCTGTCGATCTCCGCCCCGAACGCGTTGGCAATGTCGGAGCGGTTCCAGCGGTAGCCGACCTCGGTTGCGGTTCGCGTGTGGTCCATCGACCAACATTCATACGGTTCGCCGTACAAGACCCGCGCGACCGCGGCGATCGCCGTCCGCGGGACGATTTCTTTGACGAAACATACGCCGCGCCGGACTTCATCCGCAGTTTCCCGGCGGACGTAGAAACGCAGATTCACTTCCTCGAAATTCACGTGAAATGGGACGGGTACGCCGAGAACGCGCGTGTTCAGGAACATGAACCCGACGAGACTGACAAACAGCTTCCCGTCGTGAAAATCGAGCGACGTCCCTTCGGGAACTCGATCCGCAAGCAGTTCCGGCTCGACGAGATAGTTCGCCATCAGCAGATCCTTCCATTCGGCGGTCAGGAATTTTTTCATAGTCGTCATACTATCAGTCGTTTGTCTCCCGAGCGACGCGTGATCCGCTCCCGGTCAAAGTATTCGAGCAACGGGATAGCATACTTTCTGGAGACGCCGGCCAAGTCCTTGAACTGCGCCACGTCAATCAGCCTGTCGGTCGATCTTGACGCGTAGTTTCGCATCTTGTCTATCAGTTCGGCAATCACCTTCGACCCGAAATAAAAGTCTTCGGTGACCTTCACGATCTCGCCTGCGTTGATCAGCAGCTGAAAGATCTTTCGTACCTGCGCCGGCGCGACACCCGTTCCGCGTGCCGCTTCTTCAAGCGCTGCTTCAAGCTTGGGAACCTCGAATCCGGCCGAGCGGTAGATCGCGGTCAGACGTTCGCGCGCGAGTTCTTCGTCTGCCGACAGCTCGAGGCGGTGCTCGGCGGACCTGATGATCTCTTTATCGGCGACGATCTTATTTTCACGAACGAGCGAATCGAGTACCGCGCGAAAGATGTCGGGCGAGATCCGTGCGAACAACTTTTCTTTCAGGGTCTCTCGCGGAATTCCCTTCGACAGCGGCTCGCGCCGGTGAAAGTCGCCGATAGCCGCGAGCGCTCTCGATCTCAGCCCGTCGAATGGAGTTCGGGAAACGTAACTTTGGTCAGCCGTGATGATCGATCGCGAGTCGATTCCGGGTTTTAGCACTTTGATTAGTTCATCGCGACGCAGTCCGGTTCGGGCCGCGATGTCCGCGAAACTCAGACCGTGCTCGCCGGCGATCGCAAGATACTCCTTGATCCGGGCGAGATTGTCGCCGGACGCCATTTTCGCCAGTTGCGTCCGGCTTGCGTCGAACGATGCACGACGGTGGCGTTCGGCGGCGTTGTCGAGGATTGCGCCGCCGGCGATCGTAATCTGCGGAGAGTAGAATCGGATGATGAATCGTTCGCCCGGAATGCAAACGATCGGCGACTCGAGGCGAAGCTGGACGAAGTCTCTCCCGCCCGGCCCGATCTCGCCCGAATCGTTCAGCACCCGCAAACGGGCGAGCGCCTCGACCGTACCGATGTGAACCCGGACTCGCTGACGCGAGCGAAGCGGCTGCGGCACGTCCTTCAATACTTCGACCTCGCAGTCGACGCTTTGTGTCGGTCTCAGGATATTTCTCTCCGCGAGTACCATTCCCCGTTCGATCTCCGCATGATCGATCCCGCCGAGATTTACCGCCGTCCGCCGACCGGCACGGGCAACGTTCACCTGCTTGCCGTGGGTTTGCAGTCCGCGGATACGCACCGAATTGCCCGAAGGAAGGATCTCCATTTCCGCGCCTTCGGTGATCTCGCCGGAAACGAGCGTTCCCGTGACGACCGCTCCGAAGCCTTTCACCGAGAAAGAGCGGTCGATCGGGAGCCGTGCGATCAGTTCGTCTTCCCGCTCGCCGACTTCCCCGGCAAGCTGCGCGAGCCGGGTCTTGAGATCCTCCACGCCCTCTCCGCTTTTTGACGAAACGGCGACGATCGGCGCGTCCGCGAGGAACGATCCCTCGACAAGTTCGCGCACGTCGGCCGTGACCAATTCAGTTAGTTCGTCGTCCGCAAGATCCGATTTTGTCAGAACGATCAGACCGGAGGCGGTCCCGAGCAGGCGGCAGATCTCGAAGTGTTCACGCGTTTGAGGCATGACGCCCTCGTCGGCTGCGACAACGAGCAGAACTGCGTCGATCCCGCTGGCGCCCGCGAGCATGTTCTTGACGAACTTCTCATGGCCGGGAACGTCGACGAAGCCGATCCGAACCGAACCGAGCTCGAGTTCGGCGAACCCGATGTCGATCGTGATCCCGCGCTTTTTTTCTTCCGGAAAGCGGTCTGCATCGACACCCGTCAAGGCTTTGACGAGTGACGTTTTGCCGTGATCTATGTGGCCGGCGGTTCCGATAATGATGTCCGTCATTGGATCGTTGTAATCTCAAACTGGAAAACGCAATCTGGGGGCCAATCCGATTCCCAAATCGGAATTCCGACGTGAAAGGTTCTACTGCTCACTGTCCGAGGTCGATTCGAACTGCTCGAGCTTTCGGTAGAGAGTCTTGCGGCCGATGTTGAGCAGTCGTGAGGCGCGCGATTTGTCGCCGCCGGTGTAGTCGAGGGCCATCTCGATCGCCTGGCGTTCGATCTCTTCCATTGTCGCGGGAAACTCGACCTCGAGCGATACCGAGCGGCCTTCCGACGCCGCTTTTGCGCGTTCGTGGCGCGCTTGGGCGTTGAGCTCGAACGCCATTTTGCTGATCGCTTCCGGAAGATCGTCAAGCTCGATCTGGCGGCCCGAAGCGATGATCACCGCGCGCTCGATCGCGTTCTCAAGCTCACGAACATTGCCTAGCCATTCGTAATTGACGAGCGCCCTGAGCGCCTCCTTCGAAATTCCCGAAACGAATCGACCGGTCTTCTCCTTGTAGCGTTCGAGGAAGTGAAAAACGAGCAGATTGATATCCTCGATGCGCTCGCGGAGCGCCGGGACCCGAATCGGGAATACCGACAGTCGATAGTAAAGATCCTTTCTAAACCGGCCGTCTTCGATCGCCTTTTCGAGATCGACGTTCGTCGCCGCGATCACTCGGACGTCGGTCTTGATGACCTGCTTGCCGCCGATCCGCGTGAATTCGCCGTCCTGGAGGACCCGAAGCAGTTTGACCTGCGCCGACAACGGCATCTCGCCGATCTCGTCAAGGAAAAGCGTGCCGCCGCTCGCCTCTTCGAACCGCCCCTGGCGCTGCGTGCGTGCGTCTGTGAACGCGCCTTTTTCATGGCCGAACAGCTCGGATTCAAGCAGCGTTTCCGGGATCGCTCCGCAGTTGATCTTGATGTAGGCCTTGTCCTCGCGTCCCGAGTTGTAGTGGATCAGATTCGCGAGCAGCTCTTTTCCGGTTCCGGACTCGCCGTTGATGAGGACCGTCGTGTTCGTGTCGGCGACGTTGAGCGCGAGCTCGATCGCGCGGCGGATCGACGGCGCTTGTCCGATTATCTCGCTGTGCCGCTGGTGGAGCTGCGATTTTAGCCGCATTACCTCGGCGCTCAGCTGATCGCGCTCGAGCGCGGTTCCGATCTGGTCGGCGATGCCTTCGACCAGAGCGACGTCATGATCGGCGAACGCCGTTTCCTCGCTCCAGACGAACCCGATCAACCCGAACGCGTGTCCTGCAACCCGGACCGGCGCGACGAGCGCCGCCTTTCCATTGAGCTGCGAATTGAAGATCAGCCGGACCGCGAACGGGAGCTGCGAATCGACGATCCGCATCGTGCGCCCTTCGCGGAGGATCTCGGAAAGCGCCGGGAAGGGCTCGATGTCGAGCGACTGGTTGTGCTTCTCGATCATCTGCAGGACTTTGCTCGGTTTGACGTTGGGCGCGGTCTTGAACGACGCCAACGAGATCTTGCGGCCCGATTCGTCGAGAACTCCGAGCGCTCCGTAATCGGCTCCGACCAATTCGACGGCACGTTCCAACACGTTTGCCGACACGACCTTGAAATCCGAATGCGAGTTCAGCGTGTTGGCGATCTCGAGCAGCGCGTTTGTCCGTCGCGACTCCTGTTCCTGTGCAACGTAAAGCGTCGTGTACTGATAACCGATCGCGAGCTGCTGCGCGATCGATTCGAGGAATTGGATCTCCTCTTCGAACCATTCACGCGGCGATTGCGTGTCATGAAGTCCGAGCAGGCCGAGCGGATTGCCGCTGAGGCTTATCGGCACGATCAGCAGCGACTTTGTCTCAAGAGCCTTCGCGAAGAATTTCAGCGTCGCGTTGTCGGTCTTTGTGATGTCGTTGATCGCGATCGGCTTGGTGATGTCGAATCGTTCGGCGAGTTTTACGATATCGACGGGAATCTCCGTTCCGAGGCTCGACGGGATCGATTTGTTCTTTCGCCATTCGTGGCTGATCCGCAGCTCGCTGTCGGTTGTCAGTTGAAGCAGGTCGCAGCGATCCGCCTGCATCATCCGCCCGAGCTCGGA
>JAKQII010000144.1 GCA_029557535.1 Acidobacteriota bacterium | reverse complement strand
GTAGGTCGCGTCCTCGCTGCGGAAGACGTACCACGTGCCGCCGCGGTAGAACCCGAGATCGGTCTTGCCGTCGCCGGTGAAATCGCCGGGCGTCAGGACGTCGGTCGAATTGCCGAACTGGAACGCGCGGTTGCCGCCGTCGGACGATCTCAGATACCACCACTCGCCGACCGACGGCCGAAAGATCGAGATGTCGGTCTTCGAGTCGCCGTCAAAATCGATGTTAGGACGGGTCGAGGTCGTCCCCGGCGTGATCGTAAAGTCGGCGTCCGAAACGTCGAAAAAGATATTGCCGACGGCCTCGATCTTGATCCGGGCCGTTGAAGTCGGAAGATTCGGAACGGTGACCGTCTCGCTGCCGTCGTTCGCTGTGCTCGCGGCGATCACGGTCGGAAATGTCTGCCCGCCGTCGGTCGAAAGCGAGATCTTGACGTTCGCGGCACTGACCGGCGCTGCCGTTGTGTTGGCGACGCTCCAGGTGATCGTTTGCTGCGATCCGCCGGCGACGCTGACACCGGTGTTCGGTGCGGTCACCGCGAACGGTCCGGAATTGCCGTCGACCACGACGGTCGCGGTTGCCGAGTTGATACCGCCCGCGTTGGCGCGGTTGTCGCGGGCGATTACCTGAAACGACATCGTGCGCGAAATCGCCGGCAGAAGTTCGCCGGTCAGGCACGGCGTCGCGCGGCCGCAATCGAACGTTGACGGCGGAACATTCGCGTTCGCGAGGATGTATTGAAGCGACGGGAACGTTCGCGACGGCGACGTGGACGGGACATACGGCCGGAAGATAGGCTTCGCCGAACCGTCCGAATCGGTGTTCGGGACCGCGGTCGTCGCCGCACCGAGATCATATTCCTGCCAGTCGTATGTCACTGAATCGCCATTCGTGTCGGATCCGGTCGCGGTCAGCGTGAACGGCGTCTGTTTCGGAATGTTGAAACTTGGACCTCCGACAACCGATACCGTCGGCGGCGTGTTTCCGCTCGAGGTCGTCACGGCGCAACCGTTGCCGCTTCCGGTTTGGCTGAAGGTGACGATAACTTCGAGGCTTCTCACGTGGAAAGTATCAATGCTGTGCCGGTCCAGATCCTGATTCCCGCAGATCCCGGCGTAGGCCATGATCGTGATCCCGCTGCCCGGCTCATAAGCGTTGGTGCCGCTGCGGTTGCCGCCGCTGCAGTTGCTGACGTTGCCATTGAATGTATGGTTCGAACCCCACTGGTGACCCATTTCGTGCGCGACGTAATCGATAGCAAACGCGTCGCCGACGGGATTCGAGAGGCCTGTCACGCCGCGGGCCTTGTTCGATCCGCACGGTCCGTTCAGAGTCGCGACACCGCCGCCGCCCGTCGAAAAGACGTGACCGATATCGTAATTCGCCGTTCCGATCACGTTGTTGAGATTCGTTGTGTTCTCGCCGAGCATCGTCGAGCCGCTGGTGTTGGAGTACGGGTCATTGGCGCCCGTGCAGGCGACTCCGGCGCATGTTTGGTCACCCGCGTAAACGATCAGATCATTGTTGGCGACGATGTTCATGTGGATCGCGAGGTCGCGCTCGTAAACGCCGTTGACGCGGTTCATGATCAGAACCTGCGCGGCGAGCGTCCCGGCGATGGTGTTCGCGCCGACGGCGACCGCATATTCGTTGGTCGCCGCCAGCGCGAGCCGGTATGTTCGTAGCTGCGTGCCGGAAGTCACTTCGGCCGAATCGCGGTCGAAATACTCGTCGAATTCGTCCGAAAGGAAGCTGAACTTTTCGTCGTTCTCGAACTCGCAAATGAAATCGTTCATCCGCGGCGCGTTCGATTTGAGATAAGAAACATAGTCGGTCGCGTTACCCGACTTGAAATACGGATCGACCAGAAACGTCCCGCGCGTCGAGAGGATCATCGAATGAAAGCCGTTTGGCAAAAGATCGAACCGTGCGGTCGCCGTCGGATCGTCGATCCCCGATCCGCGATAGGTACGGGCGAGTTCGGGATATTTTGCGGCGAGTCCTTCTTCGACGACCAGCGATTGCTCGATCCGAAATCGTTCGAATGTGCCGTCCGGCATCGGCAGGGTCAGGACGACCTCGCGTGACCGAGCATCCGAGGTGAATTCGCGCGGCGCGTCCCGCAAGATCCGGTCGAGGGCTTTGGCATCAAGTCGGAACGCTGCGTAGGCAGACGGAACGACCAAGCGTTCTCGTCCGTCCGACCTGAGTCGGCCGTCGTCGATCTGCGTCCAGACGCCGTCCGAGGTAGCGGCGAAAGTGGTAAGTGAAGCGATAACGATCAATGTCAAGATTGCGGCGACGCGAAGCGGGCAAAATTTCATCAGGGTCTCCTACTCAGTTCTTTGCGGAAGCGGGATTAGAAACAAACAAGTTAGTTTTGCATGCCGTCGCCGACTCTGTCCAGAGAATTCGCGGCGCCGTCGCGATATGCTAGACTTTCTATTTTTCGCCCATGGCTGACGAATCATTGGCAAAACCCGCGCAGGAATCGCTCGAATTGTATCCAAACGCGAGCGAATTGTCCGTCTTGAGTCCGATCGAAAAGATCGGTTTCCAATTAACCCACGCGATGAACCGCGGGCGTTGGAAGACGTTCTGGACATTCTGCCAGCGACATCTCGGATCCCTCTGGATCAAGATCTGCACGTACAATCTGATGAACGTTTTCGGGATCGAAAACGTGGCGGAAGTACCGGTTGAACGACCGGTGCTGCTGGTCGCGAACCATCGTTCGTTCTTTGACATGTACGTCGTTTCGAGCGTGATCTTTCGTCAGACGAAGCGTCCGATCAGGCTCTATTTTCCCGTTCGGGCGAAGTTCTTTTACACCTCGCCGATCGGCTGGCTCGTGAACCTCGTCATGGGCTGGTGGGCGATGTATCCGCCGTTCTTCCGCGAAGCGCGCGAGGCCGAAAAGCGTGAGTTTGACAAGTTCAGCCTGGCCGAACTGATCCGTATCGCGTCTTCCGGATACGGGACGATCATCGGTTTCCATCCGGAAGGAAAGCGGAATCTGAGCGAGGATCCTTATAACTTTCTTCCGGCGCAGCCGGGCGTCGGCGCCGTGATCATGAAGGCGCGTCCCAATGTCATCCCGGTTTTCATCGCCGGCCTTGGAAACCATCTGCCGAAACAGATCCTCGGGAACTGGACCGGAGGTCCGAAGGTCCGGATCTGGTTCGGCGAACCCGTGGACCTCGAAGGCTTTTACGAGAAGTCGGATCGGCTGCGGACGCATAAGGAGATCGCCGACCACCTGATGGCGAAGATCGCCGACCTCGGGAAGCGTGATCGCGAGTGGATGGCCGATCAGAACTGACGGTCCCAATTCTTGCGCGAAAAGCGCGATTCGTTCCAAAAGTTCTTGTGATGTTCGATCCGCGGCGGTTCACCGAGAACCACGGAAACAGCGTCGAAGCGGTATTCCATCGAACCGACTCCGAAGATTCGCCGGTAAACCCGTGCCGTTCGACTGATCTGACGCTGTTTCCTGAGATCGACGGCCGAAAGCGGCGACGAAAAATCTTCGGAGCTTCGCGTTTTGACCTCGACGAAGCAGAGAACTTCGCCGTCGAGAGCGATGATGTCGATTTCCCCCGTGACCGCCGCGCCGCGCATGTTGCGGCCGATGGGAACGGTGAAATTGCAACAAACGATGCGATAGCCGCGTCTTATCAGGAAATCCACGGCAAGTCGTTCGCCGTGATCCCCCAATAGTTTGGTTTCGTTGTTTTCGTGAGTTTCACGCAGGTTGAGCATTTCCATGATTTGTTGAGGCGTGCCTGCCGGTCGATTTGCGGCAATTTTTTATTATGAAGAAAGCAGTTTTGATCGTTATTATTTTGTTGGCGGTGGCATTCGTCGCGATTCAATTCATCCGACCCGATTTCACCAACCCGCCCGTCGTCGAGTCAGAAAAGCTCGAACTGAACGCGGAAGTTCCGCCTGAGGTGGCAAAGATCCTGAATACTTCCTGCATGGATTGTCATTCGAACGAAACGGTCTATCCGTGGTATTCGAAGATCCAGCCTTCCGCATGGTTTCTCGCCGATCATATCACGGAGGGGCGTCGTGAGCTGAATCTTTCTGTTTGGGGAAAATACGAAGCGCGCCGCAAACGAAAAAAGCTTGACGAGATGTGTACCGAGGTCAAGCACGGCGAGATGCCTCTGTGGTCGTATACTGTGATCCATCGCGAAGCGTCGCTGACGGAACAACAGGTCAAGACGCTCTGCGATTGGACCGCGTCGGAGATCGCGAAGCTCGGCGATTCGCCGTCTTAAATCTTCGTTACGAAAAAAACCGCCGGACGTTGCGTCTCGTTTAGGACAATAAGAGAGGAAAACGATGGAAATTCTCTTCGACAATCCACTGGCCAATCTTTACGGTCCGTATTTTCTGGTTCTTTATGCGGCCGTGATCTTGATGACGTTGGTCGTCCTTGCGATCGCCAAGCGGGTCGCCGATCGGTCGGACCGTTTGCCGGTCCCGGCGATCCCGAACCCGATCGATCCGTACGAGACCGCGTATCTTCGCGGAGGATCGAACGAAATGATCCGCGCGGCTCTTTTCGGTCTGCGTCAAAAAGGGCTGATCGAATTTTCGACATCCGGAAAAACAAGCACGATCAGACGGACGTCCGCGCCGGTGCCGGGGCTTGATCATCCGCTCGAGCAGAACGTTCTCCGTTGGATCGGCCATTCGCGCGAGTCGAAAGAGTGCTTTTCCGATTCAACATTGAAGGCAAGCGTGCGCCCGGTCCGCGACATGTACAGAGGCCGGCTCGAAAAGCAGCAACTTCTGGCTTCAGGCGCGTACTCGGCGACGGTCATGCCCCTCAAATGGCTGGCGGTTTTCGGCATCTTCGGCCTCGGACTTTATAAGATCGCGGCAGCGATCCTGCACGGGCATTTCAATATCGCGTTTCTCGCAATCCTCGGGATCGTCGGCATCGGCTTGGCTCTGTTTGTCGGAAAGGGAATCCGCGTCACGAAATTGGGAAAGGCATATCTCGATCGGCTTCAGGTCGCTTTCGGCGGGATCAAGGACGAATCGCGAAGACTGTTTTTCACGAACCCGGCGACGTCTCAGTCGGGATTCTCAAACATCGATCCGCTACTACTTGGGGTCGGGGTATTCGGCACCGGTATCCTGGCCGGGACGATGTTCAGCGATTACAACGACGCATTCAAGCGGGCTTCGAGTTCGTCATCATGCGGATCGAGTTGCGGATCGTGCTCGTCGAGCGACGGCGGCAGTTCCGGATGCAGTTCGGGTTGCGGCGGCGGCTGCGGCGGTTGCGGAAGCTGAAATGCGGTTCGACGCGATCGAAAAACTTGGCGTCGGCCTCGGATTCCGCGAGCGGTTCCGGGCCGATGTTTTGCTTCATCGCGACGACTTGGATTTTCTCGAAATAACCGCGGATCACTATCTCGACGCTCACGATCAGAAGCTTGAGGAACTCGAGATCCTTCGTGATCATTTCACGCTCGTTCCGCATTCGCTCGATCTTTCGCTTGGAAGCGCAGAAGGCATCGACGACGCCTATCTCGAGCGGCTTGCGGCGCTTGTCGAACGGATCGATCCGCCGTGGTATTCCGATCATATCTGCTTCACGCGATCGGGCGGTGTCGCGATCGGGCATCTCGCGCCGGTGCCGTATACGCGCGAGGCGCTCGATGTTTTCAAACGAAACATCGCCCGCGTCAGATCGGTGATCGACCGGCCTCTCGTTCTCGAGAACATCTCGTACCTAGTGCGGCTTCCGACGTCGGAAATGTCCGAGGCGGAATTTCTGACGCGGCTTGTCGAAGAGAACGACTGCGGGATCCTGCTCGACGTTACCAACCTCTACGTCAACTCGCAGAATTTCGATTTTTGTCCACGAACGTTCCTCGATTTGGTCCCGATCGAACGGATTGTCCAACTCCATTTCGTCGGTTCGAGGCGTCACGGCAAACGATTGATCGACGCGCATCTCGACAAGACGGAAGACGCGATCTGGGATCTTTTCCGGGAAGTTGCCGACCGCTGCGAGATCAAAGGCGCGGTGCTCGAGCGCGACGGGAACTTCCCACCGTTCAGCGAGATTGCCGAGGAACTTCGTAAGGCGCGGGAGATCTTGAACGCATGAGTCTCCGGAGCGAACAGGATCTTCTGGCGAGGCTCTACACGGATCCCGATCTGCGGCGGCGGTTCATGGGGGATCCGAAGGATGTCGGCATGCAATTCGGAGTTGCGGCGGAGACCGCGGCGCAACTGGCAGCGGTCGCGGGCGACGAACTCGATTATTTCTCCGAAACACTCTTCTGGAAGCGATTCAACGAGGTCGCAAAGCTGCTTCCGGAATCCCGCGCGGCGATTGGAGACGGGTTCGAGCAGCGTTTTCGCGAATTTGCCGCCGGTTTCGTACCGGATTCGATCAGGAAACACCTCGACGACGCGTACGAATTCACCGGCTACCTGTTGGCGAATGGCGAACACGCGGCGGTAGTTTCGCGGGAACGCGCACGCCTCGCCTTTTACGGTTACGCCCGGAACTTCGTTTTCAACAAGCGTTCCCGACCGTTCATTCAACTCAGGCTCGGAAAGCGGGAATTTCGTTTTTGATCAATGCAGAAACGCGCACGAAGTAAGCGTGCCCGATCGCGGGAGCGATCGATCTGCATGGGCCTTCCCGAATTTCCCATGAACACGAATCCCGGGCCTGACCCGCTCGCGCTGCGAGCGTGCACGCTTACTTCGTGCGCGTTTCCGCATCGTTCAGATCCTCGGGGACCAACCCGAAATTCGAGTTGGGAATTAACAACGGGCGACCGTCTAAGTTAAAATCTCACTTTATGTCTCTGCTCAAAATAGTTCACTATCCGGAACCTGTGCTGCTTCA
>JAKQII010000140.1 GCA_029557535.1 Acidobacteriota bacterium | reverse complement strand
GGCCAGCCTGAAGGCGGAACTCCATACAGCCGCAATTCCAAATCCGAAATCCGAAATTGCGCGGGACGCCCGCGCAATTTCGGATTTCGGATTTGGAATTGCGGATGTATGGAGTTCCGCCTTCAGGCTGGCCTCTCAATTTCGGATTTCGGATTTGGGATTGCGGATGTTTGGAGTACCTGTTTGGAGTTCCGCCTTCAGGTGGCCCCTCGCAATTTCGGATCGTGGATTTGCGATTGCGGATGTTTGGATTTTTCGACTAACTGACAAGTGGTGACTTTCGACCAATCGAAAATCGCCAATCGAGAATCAAAAATCGCAAATCGAGGGTGCCCCTTCGCGACTTGCGAATGTTTCTTCAGATTTGAACCTTCGGTTTCGAAAACGTGAACGATCTAATCACGCTCCCAAATACCCGAAAAACTCCTCAAGATCCATCGGATAGATAGGCACGGGAAACTGCGAGGCGAGCGCCTCGAAGGTCATGCCGTCAAGAAGAACAGGTTCGTCGGATTTGATCGTGTGCTTCGGAATGATGACGAAATCGCCAAAGATCCGATCCCGCGCGGCGAGATAATCCTGACCGGTTAGCAGCCCGGCGACCGAGACGTCGCCGCCGAAGTATGTGTTCGGAACCGCGGCGACCTTGAGGTCCGATCCAGTCAGAGAATTGAGCGCCGCGATCTGCTCTCTGAGAACGGGTGCAAACATCTCGCCCGTCAGGATCGTGCCGTGTTTCGATCCGGGAGGTTCGGGGGCCGTCCCCGAGGTTTTCGGTGTGAACGCCGCAAGATGTGTGCGGACATTGCGAGCGGCGCGCGTTTGCCTGACGTCGCCACGCGCGATCCGTTCGAGCACCGAGCCGAACGCCTTGAGGAATGACCGGATCATCCCGACGCCGTCCTCGATCTGCGGATAATTCCCGTAATGACGTTTCGACGGAATCTCAACGCCCGCCTTGAGATAGATCTCGTCACCGAGAAACGCGAACGTCGTCCCGAGCGTCTTCCTGAATTCTTTCTGCAACCGTTCGACGTCGCGGATCGTTTGCCGGCAGAAATCCGGCGTGACGCGGGTCAGCCGCTCGTCGGTATTGTAGCGAGTCAGCGCGACGGGCACGACCGCCGTCGAAATGATCTTCGGATAGTGCGCCGCGAGATCCCGCAACGTCTTTTCGAGGATCGGGCCGTCGTTTATTCCCGGACAGAGCACGACCTGCGCGTGGATCTCGATGTTGTTGTCCAGCAAGAACTTAAGCTTGTCCGAGATGTCCGCGCGTTTTTCATCGACGCCGAGCAGATAGGCGCGCGTCCTGAGGTCGGTCGCATGGACCGAAACATACTGCGGCGAAAGGCGCTGTTCGACGATGCGCTTCATCTCGTCCGGCGTGATAGACGAGAGCGTCGTGTAGTTGCCGTAAAGAAAAGACAATCGGATGTCCTCGTCGCGGACAAAGAGCGACGGCCGAGCGTCGGCCGGATTTCCCTTGCAGAAGCAGAAAAGGCATTCGTTCGCGCACTGGCGCGGGACGATCTGCTCGAATTCGAGACCGAAATCCTCGCCTTCCTCGCGATCGAGTTCTATCTCCCAGGTCTCGCCACCAGACTTTTTGACTGTGAATTCGAGTTCAGTCTCGCCGGAGGTCTGAAATCTGAAATCGAGATAATCGCGGATCGAACGGCCGTTGACCTTGACGATCCGGTCGCCCGATTCGAGCCCGATCTCTGCGCCAAGCGCGTCTTGCGCGACCTCGGTGATGATCACCCCGGCGCGTCGCAACTGGGTCACTGCGGGTGTTACGGCAAACTCGTACATGGCAAACTGAAAGTGTATGTTGATTGACAAAAGCTTGGCAAGTTATTTAATCTAAACCCACTCTCGCAAGTAAGTCGCTATCCCCGAAACTTAGTGTTTACTTAGATTTGGAGGATTCGAAATTCCTATGACGGCAGTCCAGAAAAAGCGCGTCCTGCTTGCCGAGGACGACGCATCGATGCGGAAATTCATCGAGGTGATCTTGGTCAAGGCGGGATATGACGTCACCTCGGCGCAGGATGGAATGGAAGCGATGAACGCTGTCGGCGAAAATGCGTTCGACATCGTCGTCGCGGACGCGATCATGCCGAATCTCTCGGGTTACGAGCTTTGCCGTTTGATCCGCGCCAAATACGCCGCGACGGCGATACCTTGCATTATTTTGAGTGGACTCGAGAGCAACCCGAGCGACGAACGATTCTCGGACGAATTCCTCGTCAAAGATACCGGACTAAAGGACAACTTGCTCGAAGCTGTCGCGCGGTTGACTCGACCCTAACCGCCGATCCTGAGCGCGATCCGTCGCCCCAATTCCCCGAAGATCAGAATCCCGAGGAAGTCTGCCAAAAGATCTGTCAGATCGAACGTCCTTCCGCGGACGAACAGTTGGGAGAGCTCCTCGAGCAAAACGAGGATGGCGACGATGACGCTCGCGCGGGTGATCCATTTCGTGCGAAACATCGTCGAACTGAACGCGAGATTTGCAAAGAAGGCGACACCGCCCATCAGCAGAAAATGACCGATCTTGTCGCCGTACCGAATCCCGCCGATAAATGATGCGAGGTATCGTGTGCCGCGCCGATCGGCCACAAAAACAAGAACCGCGATGAACAAGGCGTATGCACCGAATGCGATCCTTGTTCCCGCGGCGGTTTTGTTCATTTAGCTTCACTTCGCGTCATTGTTGGAACGAATCGGCCATCGATGTTCCCGCAAAGACGCCAAGGCACAAAGATCTGCTATCCCAGAAGATCGTCGAGCGGCGTGTACTCGATTTCCTGCGACGTCGCGACAGCTTCGTAGGTGCATTTTCCGGCGTAAGTATTGACGCCTTCTTTGAGCCCGGCATCGTCGGCGATCGCCTGCGCGAAGCCCTTGTTCGCCAGCGCCAGCGCGAACGGCAGCGTGGCATTCGTCAGCGCGAACGTCGAGGTGCGCGGAACGGCGCCCGGCATGTTGGCGACGCAATAGTGCAACACGCCTTCTTCGTAGAACGTCGGGTTCGAGTGCGTCGTCGCATGCGTCGTCTCGAAACATCCGCCCTGATCGACGGCGACGTCGACGAGGACCGAACCGTTCGGAATGTCCTTAAGCATGTCGCGCGTGACAAGCTTCGGCGCGGCTGCACCGACGACGAGCACGCCGCCGATAACGAGATCCGCGTGCGAGATCGCTTCATGGATCGCGTAACGCGACGAAGCGAGCGTCTGAACCTTCGACAGGAAAATGTCATCGAGTTGGCGAAGCCGATCGAGGTTGATGTCGATGATCGTCACATGCGCGCCGAGTCCGACCGCCATTTTCGCGGCTTCGGTTCCAACGACGCCGCCGCCGATGATGACGACGTCTGCGGCCGGGACTCCCGGAACTCCGCCGAGCAGGATTCCCTTCCCGCCGTTCATTTTCTCAAGATACGTCGCGCCGACCTGGACCGACATACGGCCCGCGACTTCCGACATCGGCGTCAGCAGCGGAAGGCGGCCAAACTTGTCGGTGATCGTTTCATAAGCAACGCCGGTGACGTTGCGCTCCATCATCTGCTTGGTGAGTTCAAACTCGGGGGCGAGGTGGAGGTACGTGAAAAGCACCTGATTCTCGCGCATCCGGGGGTATTCGGGCGCGATCGGCTCCTTGACCTTGACGATCATGTCACCAGTCGCCCAGACCTCGTCGGCCGTATCGAGCAAAAGGCCGCCCGCCTTGACGTACGCCTCGTCGGTAAAGCCTGAACCCATTCCGGCGGACTTCTGAACAAAAACTTCGTGTCCGGCGTTGGTCAGTGCATTGACCCCGGCCGGCGTCAATCCGACGCGATACTCGTTATCCTTGATCTCTTTCGGTAATCCGATCTTCATAAATGTTGTCTCCAGAACTAATAGTGCGATAAAGACAACCTATATTACCCGATTTTACGCATTTTTCACCAACGCGATAAAGCAGGCTTTTACGAATGCGAAATATGGCAAAAATTCGGCTTATCGGAGTGATAAATGAACGTTGTTGGTCGGATTCAACCAGAGACCTTTCGGAGAAATGCGTCCAATGCTGGAATTTGCCGCAAGTCAACAATAATCAGGTATTGAGCCCCGCAAGGGGCATCGGAACGGTAACCCCTGGCGCGCGAAGCGGAGCCTGGGGTTATCGCTACTGCCTTCCTTGCGGGGCTCGGCCAGCGGTTTCAAGAATCATGAAATCTGGAATTGGCCTCCGGCCGTTGGAATCTCGAATCACGTGTATCGATCTTCGATTTTCGAATCTTGAATCACGAGTATCGATCTGCCGGCCTCTACCGCTCACGGCTCACTGCTTACCGCTCACTGCTCAGATCTCCACTTCGTCGATCTGGGCCTTCTGAAGTTTGCCCGAGTAATCGACGTAGATCGCTTTCCATTCGCTGAAAATATCGAGCACCTGCGTGCCGGCTTCGCGGTGGCCGTTGCCGGTTCCCTTCGTGCCGCCGAACGGCAGGTGGACCTCGGCGCCGATCGTCG
>JAKQII010000022.1 GCA_029557535.1 Acidobacteriota bacterium | reverse complement strand
GTTTTTTTACCCCTAAAAAATAAATAGTTTTCAAAACCCGTAACCTCAAAGCCGTCGGAGTTATTTCCGGCGGCTTTCTTATGTCCGAGATTCAAAAACTGCGCGAAAAACTGTTGTCGCAGCCGCTTGAGCGGTCATTTCCGCTCGAACGGGCGGCGGTCGACGAGGAAAGCCGGACGGTCAGCGTCGCATTTGCCTCGGACCGGGGCGTCGATCACTGGTTCGGGACGCTCATCCTGTCGATGGACAAAAAAGCGATGCGGTCCGAGCGGCTCAAGTCCGGTGCCGCGCTCCTGATGGATCACAACTGGAACGATCAGGTCGGCGTCGTCGAGAACTTCTCGATCGATGGCGGGGTCGCCCGCGCCGACGTGCGCTTTTCGCGCTCGACGCGCGGCGAGGAAGTGTTTCAGGACGTCCGCGACGGTATCCGCCGGAACATCAGCGTCGGATTCATGATCCACGACCTTCAGCTCGAAAGCGAGAACAAAGGCGAGATGCCGGTCTACCGCTCGAACGATTGGGAACCCTACGAGATCTCGATCGTCAGCGTCCCGGCGGACATCAGCGTCGGCGTCGGCCGATCGAAGGAATTTTCAGAAACGGCGGCGGAAGTGCGCGGCCAAATCCAAAACAACATGGAGAAAAACATGACAGAGAACAATGAACCGGTCACGCCGGTTGTCGCTACGCCGCCGGCCGACACGTCGGCTGCCCGTCATGCCGGCCTGATCGCGTTCGGCGATCTGTTCGGCGAGGGCGATCTCGCCCGTCAGCTTATCTTGGCGGACCCGGACGCAACGCGCGAGGATCTGCGCCAGGCGATCATCACCAAGCGGGATTCCCGTCCGTCCGCGCCGGCGGTCCCGCAGGAGGACCCGCAGGCTTTGGCGATCCGCCAGGGCGCGCCGGTCGAGCTTGCCCGGACGCTTCCGCGGCACGGAAAGCTCAGGAACTTCAAGGACGCCGAACGCGCTTACCGCTTCGGCCAGTGGGTCATGGCCGCGCCGATGGGCGTCGCGCGGGCGGCTCAGTTCTGCCGCGATCACGGCCTTGAGATCCGCGCGATGAGCGAGGGCCAGAACGAATACGGCGGCTTTCTGGTCCCGGAGGAGTTCGGTAACGACCTGATCGACCTCCGCGAGCAGTACGGCGTTTTCCGCCGCAACGCGAAGGTGGTCCCGATGTCGTCCGACACGCGGAGCGATCCGCGGCGCACCGGCGGCCTGACGGCCTATTTCGTCAACGAGGCCGACGCGATCACGGCGTCCGACAAGTCGTGGGACCGGGTCAACCTGGTCGCCAAGAAACTCGGCGTTCTGGCGCGCGTTTCGAGCGAACTCAACGAAGATTCGGTGATCTCGCTCGGTGACGACCTCGCCGGCGAGATGGCCTACGCTTTCGCCAACAAGGAAGACGAGTGCGGTTTCAACGGCGACGGGACCTCGACCTACGGCGGGATCGTCGGCGCGTGCGCCAAGATCAAGGGGCTGTCGGCGACGATCGCCTACATCGCCGGGCTTCAGGTCGGAACCGGAAACGCCTACAGCGAATTGACGCTCACCGATTTCGAGGGCGTGGTCGGGCGGCTGCCGCAGTACGCGGACACGCCAAGCGCGAAGTGGTTCGTTCACCGCTCGTTCTACTACAACGTGATGGTCAAGGTCATGCTCGCCTCGGGCGGCGTGACGGCCTCCGAGATCGAACAGGCCCGGAACAAGCAGTTTCTCGGCTACGAGGTCGAATTCGCGCAGGTGATGCCGAAGGTCGAGGCGAACAGTCAGGTCTGCGCGCTGCTCGGCGATCTCAGTCTCGCGGCCTCGCTCGGCTCGCGCCGCGAAACGACGATCACAATGTCGGAGCATTCGCGGTTCGCGAACGATCAGATCGAGTTCAAGGGAACCGAGCGGTTCGACATCAACGTCCATTCGGTCGGCAACGCCGACGCGACGGCCGCAAACCGCGTTCCGGGTCCGATCGTCGGACTGATCACGGCCGCTTCCTAATCTCAGGGGTACGACGGGCCGGTCTCAGGACCGGCCGCAAACAAAACGAGGAAAAGAAAAAATGCAGAATCTTCAGAACATCAAGATCGTACCGGTCACGAACCCGGCCGCAATCGTCGACGACGCCGCCTTCACGACGGCGACGATCGACACGAAAGGCTGGGACGAGGCCCTGTTCGTCGTCCACTTCGGCGCGATGGACATCGCGGTCGCAGCCTTCAAGCTTCAGGAGTCGGACGACTCCGGGATGAGCGGCGCGGCCGACATCTCCGGCGCCGATTTCTCGGTGTCGCCGGCGACGCTTCCGAGCGCGACGGCCGACAACACGCTTTTCGGCATCCACGTCAAACTCGGCGGTTCCCGGAAGCGGTACATGGACCTTTCGCTCACGGGCGGCAACGGCACGCTCGGAACGTACGCCTCGGCGATCGTCATTTTGGGCAAGGGCGAAGCGAATCCGGCGACGGTCGCGGACCGCGGCTTCAACCAGCTTCTCTACGTCTAATGGCCGAAACGAAGAAAATCAGGTTCATCGCGCGCGCGGGCGATCCGCGCAACGGCGGAGTGATCATTCAGCCCGGCACGGTCGCGGATTTCCCGACCGTCTGGGCCGAACGGTACATCGCCCAGGGGATCGCGGTCGAGGCCGGTGAACCGGAAACGAAGCCGGCCGCAAGGCCGAAGAAGAAAAAATGATCTCTGACAGCGAGCTCGACGGCTGTTTCGAAACGGAGGATTTCGCGCAGAACGCGGTGTTCACGGTTTCGGGAAGCCCGGTCACGGTGGCCGGATATTTCACGGCGGGCTCGGACGCCGCCGAGCAGTACGGGATTCTGGTCGAGGCCGTCGATCCGAGTTTCACGTGCCGGACGACGGCGATAACCGGCGTGACGCGCGGGACGGCCGTGACGGTGAACTCGGCGAGCTACACGGTGCAGAGAGTCCAGAAGATCGGGACGGGGGTTTCGGTCTGTTATTTGAAATAAACGATGGCGGACAGCATTCGGCAGCAATTGGTTGACCTGGTCATTGCGGCCGTCGAAGACATTGACGGCACGGGGAGCTATCAGACCTCGATCGGGACGACCGTCACCGATTGGGGGCTGAACTTTCAGGAGGACGAGCTTCCGGCCGTGAGCGTCTGCGACACCAGCGAAACCGTCATCGACGACGGAAAGGGCGAGGGCTACGGCGAGGTGTTCGACCTGATGCGCCTCGACGTGCAGATCCGCATCCAGTTCCGGGCGTCGGACCGTCCCGGCGACTGCCGCCTCGCGATCGCCGACGTGCTGACAGCGCTTCGCGGAAACGAGCGGTGGAACAACGGGACGACGGACCTTGCGCTCGCGACGGATTTCAAGTCGGCGCAGTTCATTCTCGACGAGGAGAAGTTTTTGATCGCCGCCGCAGCGGTCGACATCCAGATTTTTTACCGGACGCGGAAATTCAATGCGTTCAGCCAGTGAATCATGAACCATATCAATTTTGAGCAGGTGCAGAAACAGTTCGGAAGCGGCGCGCGGGCCGTCTGGAACCGCCTGTGCGACATCGGCGGCTTTGGCCGCGTCGAACCGGCGCACACCGGCGGCCTCGATTTGACGCAACTGGACGCCAGACAAAAAAAAGAGATCGAGGCGGTGCTGAACCCGCCGAAAGGAGATAAATAATGGCAGGAACAGCAACCAATTACGATACATCCACAATCCCCGTCGATGTGGTCGGCCAGGTGTGGGCGGGACTCGCAACGCCGTCGGCCGGAGCACGGATCACGCTTCACACGGACGGAACGCCCGACGCGACGGCGAATCCGAACGCGATCCATCTCGGACACACGAAGGAAGGCTCGAAGGTCACGATCACAGCCTCGCAGATCAAACACTACGCCGACGAGGTCGCGACGCCGATCAAGGCGACCGTCGACGTCGTCGACATGATGATCGAGGGCTCGTTCCTTCAAATCATGGACGCGGACGTCCTGAAAAAGCTGACCGACGGATTCGGGACCTACGGAACCGGCGCGGGCTACGTCGAAAACACGATCGGGCGCAAGACGCTCGCCTATCAGTCGGTCGCGCTCATCTGGCCGACGCCCGCAGATGCTACGAAATTCGCGGTCGCCCACATCTATCAGGCGATCAACGAGGCCGGGCTGTCGTGGCAGATCAGCCGCAAGGGGATGTCCGAGACCCCGTTCAAGTTCGTCGCGTTCGCGATCGCCTCGCGCGCGGCCGCCGATCAGGTCGGCAACTACTGGTATCAGGTCTAGGGTAAGGGCGGACTCCCGCCCTTATATCAAACAAGGACGTGTGAACAATGAACAATCAAAACGGACGCGGAGCCGAATACCGCAGCAGGTCGTTGAAACGGGCTGCGAGAGAAGAAGTCACACTGCCCTCCGGGGCAGTTTTTGTCTTGAGGCCGCCGAACGTCGAGAGCTTTACGATTTCGGGCGCTCTGCCGGTCGCACTGACGGCGCGCATGGCCTCGCTGCAAAGGTCGGGGCTGGATGAACAGGAAGCGTTCGCGCGGCTCGATCCTGAAGAGCAGGTAAAAATGATCACGTTCGCGCGAAAGATGATCATACACATCTGCCTGGAACCCCGGATCGTCGACGAGCCGGCGAACGACGACGAGCTCGGCTTTGAGGATCTTGAGGGCGATGATGTGAAGTTCCTGATCGCGTGGGCAAATTCCGGCGGAGGTAAATCGGCCGACGCCGAAAAATTTCGTCGCGGATCAGGATCAACTGCTGTGGCTGGCGCTCGCCGCAAGAAATAGCGGCGTCCGTGCCTCGGATCTGATCGCCATCCGGTCGGATGTCGTCGCGCTCGATTTTGATCTGGCCTGCACGATGCGGCTGCTCGAATTCGACGAGGAGCGGAGGAAGCAGAATTTTGAATTTCTGGCGCAGTTATTAGGCGCGTCGTTCGGTACGACGCAAACGGGGTGATCATCGCGTAAAAGTCATGGCCTTCGGAAACCAGGAAGCAGCACTTCTTTTCAAGATCAAGGCGGATTCGAGCGACGCCGACCGCGCACTGCGCGGCGTTGACTCGGGGATCGCCGGGCTTGGCGGAAATCTCGACAAGCTGGGGGCGATCGCCGGAACGGTTTCGGGAATTGCGGCCGGGGCGATCGCCGCGCTCGGAACCGCTGCCGCCGCAACTGCCGCGACACTGTTCTCGCTTGCCCGCAGCGCGGCGGATTACGGGTCCGAGATCAAGGACGCCGCCGACAAGACGGGCGTCTCGACCGAGGCGCTTTCCGCGCTCAAGGTTGCGGCTGACGAATCCGGCTCCTCGCTGGAAGAGGTCGCGAACGCGACGGTTAAGTTCTCGAAACTCGTCGGGGATGCCGCCGAGGGTTCGAAACAGGCAAAAGAGTCGCTGATCCGTCTCGGCGTTGATCCGCAGGAAGCGATGAACGACCTTGACGCCGCGCTCGAAAAAGTTTTCAAGCGGATCAACGAGGCGCCTCCGGGCATCGCTCAGACGAAACTGGCGACCGAAGCGTTCGGAAAGGCCGGCGCGAACATCATCCCGGTCATCAAGTCGTTTGACGGCGACATGGCGGGACTGATCAAACGAGTGAAGGAGATGGGCCTCGTTTTCGATCAGGAGGCCGCCGACGCCGCCGACGAGTTCGGTGACACGCTCGACGATCTCAACAAAACAACGAAAGGTCTGGCGATGACGTTTGCGCGGGAGTTCCTTCCGCAAGTGACGGGCGCCATGCGATCGGTCCAGCGAATGATGCAGTCGAACACTTCGACGGCGGAATTGTGGGGCCGGGTGGTTTCGGGCGCGCTTGCGGACATGCAGCGCGGTTTCGGCCGTCTTGCGGAGTGGGCAAACTCGGATCAGGGCCAGAAGGTCTTTGACTTCATGCGCTGGCAGGCGGCGATTCTGACCGGCGGCGGCTCGGAAGCGTTGGCTGAGCTTTTGAACAAGTACACGTTCCGCGCAAGCGGCGGCGCGCAGGCGAAGGAGGAGGTCGGAGACGGTGGGCTGACGAATTTCGGGGGCGGTGGCAAAACGACCAAACGAACCGATCCGCGCAGGATCGCGCTCGAAAAAGCGGCGTCGATCCTCGGGATAAATGCGGTGGACCTTGCCGCGCTCATCAGTTACGAGACCGCCGGAACGCTCTCGCCGGGGATCAAGGGCGGCGCGGGCGGGAACTATCTCGGATTGATCCAGTTCGGTCCCGAGGAACGCCGGAAATACGGCGTCAGCGGCCGTCAGACGTTCGAGCAGCAATTGCTCAATTCGGTCGTTCCGTATCTTCAGGACAGAACGGCGGCCTTTGGCGGAACGAAGGGCATGGGGCTCGCCGAGCTCTACAAGACCGTGATCGCCGGGAATCCGGCCGTGTCGCTGAACGCGAAGGACGAAAACGGAACGATCCGCGAACACATTCAGAGGATCATCCGCGAGCACGTTCCAAAGGTCCTGAAACAGATCTTCGACGGAAAAGCCGGTGGGACCACTCAGGCCGATCTGTTCAAGGACCTGTTCGACGAACAGAAGAAACTCGCCGGCGAATCCTACGAGAAGCAGCAGGATAACTCCCGACGGTCCCTCGAACTTATCAAAGCCGAGTCGGAAACATACATCGCTTCGCTTGAGCAGAGATACGCCGCCGGCGAACTTCTCGAATCCGAGTACCAGGCTTTTCTCGGCGCACAGCGCGAGGCCATGATCGAGGCGGAGATCGCCGCGACGGAACAGATCCGGGACAACGAACTGGCGCCGGAAAAAGATCGCGAGGACGCGCTCAACCGTCTGAAGGTCCTCGACGAAACGCTTTCCGCGCAGCGCATCGCCAATTCTGCAAAGGTCAAGGCCGCGCTCGACGAGGAAGCGGCGTCGGCCGAGGAACTCCTCAACAACATCGAGAAGATTCAGGAGACCATTCAATCAGCCGGCGACGTCGACACGTCGGGCGCCGGAACGCAAGGTGAAGTTGGCTGGATGAAGAGCTGGAAGGGCCTTCTCACAACCGTGCTCGGCGATGCTCCGACGCTCAAGAGCGCGCTGGGCGACATCGGAGCAATGTTCGTCCGAATGTTCGACCAGATGGCGGAGGCGATCGGCCAGGTCGTTCAGCAATGGGTGCTGTACGGCGAGACCGGTCCGGCCGTCATGCGCAAGATCCTTGCGTCCGCGCTGGCGACGATTGCAGCCGAGTCCGCCGTACGAGCGATCAAATCCCTTGCGTGGGGTTTCTTTTTTCTCGCGACCCACCAATACAGTTCCGCAGCTAATGCGTTTGCGGCGGCGGCGCTGTTCGGAAGCATTGCCGGTGCAACGGCGCTCGCGGGCCGCGCGATCGCGGGCGATGCCTTCAAGCAAACGGCGGCGGGCGGATCAACCTCGTCGGCCGCGTCCGGCTCCCGCGGATTCACCGGCGGCGCGTACTCGGGAAGCGAACCGATGACGGTCAACGGCGGGCGGAACGCTCCGGCGGGCGCGGCCGGTGCGATCGTCGTCCGGGACAGGTCAAGCGGCCTGTTCTCGCAACTGTTCAAGCTTGAGTGGGAGAACAACGGCCCGATGCGCCGGATGCTGGTGGAGGAGTTCGGATAATGGCATACCTCGAGGCACTCATCCCGACAACGGACCTGATCGCGTGGTACAACCTCGAAGAAGTCACCGACGCGCGGCTCGCGTCATTGGCGGACGCCTCGACGGGCGCGCGCAATCTGACGGCGGTCGGTTCGGGTTCCGATCGTCCGCTCGGGGTGACGGATGTGCTCAACGGCTATCCCATCGTCCGGTTCGACAACGTTTCGCCTTTTCTGAACACGACCTCGCCGCCGGTGGTGTACGACATTTTCATCGTCGCGAAGTACACGCTCGCCGCGAATTTCGGCGGCGCGTACCGGGGGCTGATCTCGGGCGAGACGGCCGGAGATGCCCTTGTCGGCGACTCGGCGGCCAGTTCGACGAAGTTCCTGAACATCGGGACCGGGACGTCCTTCTACTACAAATCACAGACCGCGTATGCGGCCTCGGCGCAGGAGGCGCCGTTTGCGCAGTTCGAACTGCTGCGGTACGGCGACACGGCCGGGATCGCGTTCGACGGAATCCAGCTCGGGAACCACAAGGCGCTGACCGCGTACTGGCGCGGCGACGTCGCGGACGTGCTGATCTACGGCGCGGTGCAGTCGACAGCGAACGCGCGGCGGATTGCGCTTTTTTACGATCTCAAGTACCGGCTTTGGTTGACGAATTCGACGACGCTTTATTTCCCCGACCCGACCACGACCGGCATCTACTGGCGAAAATTCGATGAAACGCCGCTCGATTGGGACGACGTCACCGAATCGCACGAGTACCAGGACAAGGGGCGGTCGTTCAACACGTTCGCCGACACGCCGCCCCGCGTCTGGTCGATCGACTACTCCGGCCTGACGCCGGAAGAGGCCGAGGTTTTCGACGCCTTCAACGACGCGGCGCGCCGCGACCGCACATTTTCGCTGATCGACAAGTGGGGCGTGACGTGGACCGGCGTCCGTATCCGCAATTATTCGCGCGGTCACGACGATCACAAGAGCTGGTCAAAGAACGTGAGCTTTACGCTCGTGAAATACCCGTGATAACCGATTCCGCATTGCAGGCTGTATCCGTCGCGACCGACAAATCCGTCGTCGTGGAGTTCTACGACGTCGATCAGGCGCCGACCGACGACGGGTTCGATCCGGCGGACGCGCTGAAGCTGTTCGCGCTGACGGTCGGGATCACGTTTGCGGGCGAGGCTTACACGCGCAAGATCCGTTCGATCGGCAGCGTCAGGCGGACGACGGCCGAAGGATCCGACTCCGCGCAGGTGACGCTCGACAACCTCGACCGCGAGGTCAGCCAGTTCGAGTTCGCGACGGGCTTCGAGGGGCTGATCATGGTCGTCCGCCTGATCTCCCGGTCGCTGTCGACGAAGCTCGACGAATCGATCTATCTGTTCACCGGGCGCTGCGAAAAGCCGACGAGCGGCTCGCGCGAATCGGTATCGGTGACGGCGAAGGGGATTCTGCACTCGACGAAAGCCGAACTGCCGCGGCGCAAGTTCCAGAAGGACGACCCGGACGGACGGCTCCCGAGCGACCACGATTATCAGGGATTCCCGTACATGCCGCAGGTCAACGCGGGAACGACCGTTTATTCGGCACGGCTCAAGCGCGGCGGCCTGCTCGGGCTGCTCGGATTCAAAAAGACCCGGACGAAGACGCTTGTCTATTCGTCGTTCTCCGATCTCGACGCCGAGAAATATCTGCCGGTCGCGCTTGGCCGCGTTCAGGTCGTCGGGACGCATCTCGGTTACGCCGACGTCGGGACGTCGGTCCGCATGGCGACCGCGTTCATGGAAGGCGCGATCGAGTATTTCGACTCGTACCGGACCGACGACGTCCGCTTCTCGATCACCGGCACGGTCCACAAGCGGTTCGGGTATCCGCCCGACCTCGGCCCGACGCCCTACGAACAGATCCCGGTTCCGACGACCTCGTGGATCGCGAACGGCTATTATGCCCGAACCGCGATGTTCTTCTGCGAAGCGGCGGGGACGTCGATCGACCAGGTCGATCCGGCGCCGCACATCATCATCATCGCGCTCGGGCTGCGCGTTCCGGTCCCGATCTCGGGAACCTGGACGACGGTCGACACGTGGCACGCGGACGCCAAATGGAGCGACAATCCGGCGGCCCACGTCCGCTATCTGCTGACGTCGCCGGATTACTACAACCTCGACGACAACTGGATGGACGACGCGACGTTCATCGAGTCCTACGATCACAACGACCAGTATTTCTTTGACGAGTCCTTCACGGACATCATTTTCACGCCGGACAACGCGAACTTTACCGGCGGGGATACGGAACTGAACCGGTTCCTGCTCTCGACGGGGGTCGCGACGCCTGAGTGGTTCGAATACCTCAACGACGACAAGACCGCCGCCGAGACGTTCCTGAAAACCGCGTTCTCGGAGCCGTATTCGGGTTCGATACCGGGTTCGGTGGCAAGTCCGGGCGATCCGACCGATCCGCCGGACCTTCCGGGCGGCGGATCCGTGTCGCTGGGTTACTACCTGCGGCGGCGGTACACGTCGAACATCGTTTTCACGGAACAGATCAAACTCGTCGACGCGCTGCACGACGTGCTCTTCGTGTCGGCGCGGCTCTACATGTCGCAGAATCCGCGAAACGGCAGACTGCGGCTCAAGAACAAAAAGCCGGCCGACTTCGGGCTCGGGACCGCCGCGATCTCCACGACGAGCTGCGCGATCGACGACGTCTCGGCGTGGATCGGCGACCTTCACGGGTACGTTGTGCTCGACCCGAACACCGCGAACAGCGAGGCGCGGGCGGTGACGGCCGCCGCGTATTCGAGCGCGCAGAATTCGGTGACGCTGACGGCGTCCGAGGATACGGTCGTCGGGTTTTCGGGATGCGACGGCGCATCGACGCCGGCGACGGCGACGGTGACGATCATCACGCCGACGCCCCTGACGGCGAAAACGGTCACGCTCGACGGGATCGACATTTCATTCCGGCCGGGAGCGATCGACACCGAGGCGACCTGTGCGGGCTTTCTGTACGCGGCCATCAACGCGCACCCGATGCTGAAACGGCGTTTCGTCGCGGACTGGACGCCGGGTGGCGCGGTGGTCACGATCACGGGCAAATTCGGAACGCTTACACTCGATTCCGCGCCGGCGCTTTCACACGTCGCGCCGCTGGGGAACCCCGGGAGCGGGCCGTCCGTCAGTGCTCCGACGGCTACCGGCTCGCTCGACCCCGGGGTCTACCACGTCGGCTACACGGAATACACGGCGCGGGGCGAGACCATCATCTCGCCGCTCTCGACCATCACGATCTCGGGATCGAACAAGCGGATTTCGGTCGCTGCCGTTACCCCCTCCGGCGGAGCGACGGGGATCAACTGGTACTGTTCGCCGGGACCGGGAAGCTTCAAGCTTCGGCGGTACAAGACGAACGACGGCTCGGCGCACACGATCGACCTCGCCGACCTTCCGCTTCAAACGTCGCAGATCAAGCCGGACCTGAACCGGACGGGAACGGAAGTTCTTCGGGTCGAGGCGCTTGTGACGGACCGCTCGCTCGCGAGGTCGGGGACGCAGCGCGCGAACGCGCTCATCGGGTCGTTCCGCTGGAAGCTCGGCGATCAGGCAAAGGCGGTCAACCGGGTCGACTTCAAGTTCCGCGATTCAACGCAGGATTTCCGGCTGGTGGAACTGCGGCTGCGCGATGACGCGCACATTGCGAAGATCAAGAAGATCAACAACGTCGAGGTCAACGGTCAGGCCGTCGACAATTGGAATCAGGCGTACCGGCTCGCGGCCGGAATGCTCGCGGAATACCGCGACGCGGATTTCTTCTATGAGTGGGAATCCGACAACGAGGCGCTGCTTCTCGAAGAGGGCGACGTCGTCGCGATCACCGACGACGGCGCGGAGGTATTCAACCTGCCGGTGCGGATCGAGTCGATCGAATACCAGAACACCGACGGTTTCGTAAAGGCGGTTTTCAGGGCGCGGCTCTACACGTCGACGCTGTACGACGACAGTGTCGCGGAGCGGAACATTCCGGTCGTCATCGACGCGAGCGAGACGACGGATTTTGTGTAAAAAATATGGCTCTCGTTTACCCGGAGGACATTTCAGTCAAAGTGCCGGACGCGGCCCGGTCGCAGTATGCGCTGAACAATTGGAGCGCGAACGGCGACCCGTCGGTCAACGACGACGAGACCGACGGCTACGAGGTCGGGTCGTTCTGGTTCAACGGCAGCTATCCGTATCGCCTTTGGGTCTGCCTCGATCCGTTAGCGGGCGCGGCGGTCTGGATCGAAGTCACGGTCGAGCGGAATCACATGTGGGTGCTCGCGACCGCAGGCGAGAACCTGGCGGCGCAGGACGCGGTCAATCTTTACAGCGACGCCGGAACGCTCAAGGTCCGCCTTGCGGATGCGGACGACACGACGAAGCCCTGTCACGGATTTGTCGTGTCCGCGGTCACGTCCGGGAATCCGGCTTACGCGATCACCGCGAACGGGATCGTGCGGACCGGATTGTCCGGGCTGACGGTCGGGGCCGAATACTATCTTTCGACGACCGCAGGGGCGCTTACGTCGACGGCGCCGTCGACTTCGGGAAACAGCGTGCAGAGGCTCGGGATCGCGATTTCGTCGTCCTCGATCCTTTGGGAAAGGGGATCGCCGGTGAGCGTTCCGTAACAATTCAAGGAGAAAAAACAAACATGTTCAAAGAAATTTTCAGACAAAAGGAAATGGTCGGCGCGTCGGCGCTGATCCACACGCCGGGCGAGCCGTCGTTTCCGCACGGAATTTTCCGGGTCGAGAAATACTGGGGCGAGATCGAGCCGGGCAAAACGCCGTACGAGGTTCTGGAATCCGTCAACGGATACACGAACACCGGCGGCGCTCTGCTGCTCGATCTGCTGATCGCTGCGGGCGGGACGGCCTACAACAACGCGAACGCCTACACAGGCGTCGGCGACGACAATACGGCGTATGCCGCGGCGCAGACGGACCTTCAGGCGTCGACGAATAAACTCCGCAAGGCGATGGACGCGACGTTTCCGAGCCGATCGGGTCAGGTCGTGACGTTCAAATCGACCTACGGCACGTCGGACGCGAATTGGGCGTGGCAGGAAGCGGCGATCTTTAACGCCTCGTCGGGCGGAACGATGCTCTGTCGGTCGGTCTCGTCGCTCGGAACCAAAACGTCCGCCGGATCGTGGGTGCTGACCTACACGCTGACGGTTCCGTAACGTGCCGGCGGTGCGCGCATTCAAATCGGTGCTGCGTCGCCTGAGTGCGGCGGCGCGGCGGTTATGGCGCGACAACGTGCGCAACTGTCGGGACACGTTCCGGACGTTGGGGAGAAAAATATGGCTGCAAGATTCAAAGTATATAACGGAGCGGCGCCGACGACGGCGAAGTTCGCCGCGGTGACGACGGGAACGAGCATCAAGACGCTGCTGCAATTGAAACCGTTCAATTTCGGGAAGGTGATCGCGTGGGGGATCTCGTTCGACGGGTCGGCGGCGGCGACGCCGATCGCGGTCGAACTGATCGAGACCGGGACCGTGTTCGGCACGGTGACGGCGCACGTGGATGCCGGTTGCGTCAAGATGGGCGGC
>JAKQII010000133.1 GCA_029557535.1 Acidobacteriota bacterium | reverse complement strand
TGACGTGCTCGGTCAGCGCCGAACGGGTCGGGTTTAAGGGTTACGGAATGTTGCTCGCCGAGATCGGCATCCCGCCGGGCGCCGAAGTTTCGCGCGAATCGCTCGAGAAAGCGATGTTGACCGACCGGAGCGTCAGCCGTTACGAGATCCAGCCCGACAGGATCGTGGTCTACATGTGGGCGAATCCGGGCGGGACGAAGTTCAGTTTTTCGTTCAAACCGCGGTACGGCATCAATGCGCAAACACCGGCGTCGGTGCTATACGACTATTACAACGAGGAGGCAAAGGCGACGGTCGCGCCGATCCGTTTCAGATTTGACAAGTGATCGGGGATTGAATGGAGCGCAAGCCGACTGGAGCGCGAGCGTCCCGCTCGCACCGGCGCCAAGCGACGGAAATCAGTGCGTCTGCAACGCATGCAAGCGGGACGCTTGCGCTACAGTCGGAAGATCAAGCGTTACCCGATTTGCGGAGATTAGAAATGAGCGTGAAATCATTACTTGCGGTCTTGGTGTGCGTGATTCTGGCCTCGGCCGCGCATTCACAGTCAAAACCTGCGGTCGTCGAAGCGTCAATCACCGCCTCGACCGGGTCCGGCTTGCTTCATCTTTCGATTCCCGTCGAGAGCTCCGCGCCGGCGAATGTTCGGCTCAGGCTCGAGCTGATCGACGAACAGCAGCGTGTCATTGCAACGTCTGACAAGAGTCAGGCGATTCCGGCGGGCCGAACCCTTATCGCCCGTAACCTCGCGATCAAGAAAGACATCGATGTCAGCGAGATCACGTGGACCCGGCTGCGCTACACGCTCGGCGCGAACGGAAGCCGATCGACCGGGATCGTCTCGCTATCGCAGTTCCTTCCCGAACTGTTCACGCTCACTCTACTCAACGCGGAAGATCTGCGCCCCGGCGCGAGCGTTCCGGTAAGAATCCGAGCCAAGAACCCCATCACGGATCGGCCGATCGCGGGCGTCAAGATCGAGGCCGAAATGGAGATCGACATTGTCGACAAGAACGACGAGGACGACAACGAACTCACGATCAAGGGCGAGAGCGTGACCGACGCCGAAGGCTACGCGACGATCGAATTCTGGATACCGGAGACGGTGAAATTCGAAGACGACAACAGTATCGACCTGAGCGTCTCCGGTTCGAAGAACGGCGTCACGGACCTGGCCAGCGATACGATTACGTCCAGACCGGGCGCCGCCCGCGTTTACTTCACGCTCGACAAGCCGATCTATCAGCCCGGACAAGTTCTGCGGGCCCGCGCTCTCATCCTTCGCGACGAGCGCGGAAGCGATCTGAAAACGCCGATCGCCGGAAAGGAGATCGAGCTGACGATCGAGGATGAGGACAATACGGTTCTTTTCAAGCAAAAGTCGAAGACATCCGATTTCGGGATTACCGCCATCGAGTGGGCCATTCCGCCGAACGCGAAACTCGGGACTTACCGGATCAAGTCCGGCTCCGACGAAGAAGATCTCGACCTCATCGACCGGCAGCAGTTCCGCGTGACACGCTACGACCTGCCGAATTTCGTCGTCCAAACTAAGTCGGACCGCGACTTCTATCTGCCAGATCAGCGCGAAGCGGAAGTGACGGTCAATGCGACGTATCTGTTCGGCAAGCCTGTCACGTCAGGTACCGTTAAGATCGTCCGCGAAAGCAAGCGCGAGTGGAACTTCAAGGAACAGAAATGGGACGTCGGGGAAGAAGAGACGTACACCGGTTCGACCGATGCCGACGGCAACTACAAGGCGAAGATCGACCTCGGAAAGGCGCATGAAGCGCTCAAGGAAGACGAATCGGAAAAATTCAAAGACCTTGGGTTCACCGCCTACTTCACGGATCCGACGACGAACCGCACCGAGCAACGGCGCTTTGATATTCGCGTCAGCAAGGAACCGATCCACGTTTACCTCAATTTCGAATCGCGGGAAGATGCGAGCCCGAATCTGCCGGTGATTGTCTATGTTTCGACTTCGACCGCGGACGGCAAGCCTCTCGCTTGCGACGTCGATCTAGACGGCCGTTGGGAAGACGAAAAATCGGGTGCTTCCCTGGCAAGCGCCAAGACCAACTCAAACGGTCTTGCGAAGTTACGCTTTGATATCCCGAAGCGATCGGACGCCGATTACGACAACGATCTCGAACTTAAATTCACGGCGCGCGAGGGTGATCGAACCGGCACGACCGAACAATCGCTCGACGTCGATGACGAGAAGAAAATCCGCGTTTCGACCGACAAGGCGCTCTACAAACCGGGAAATCCGCTCCGACTCGAGATCGAATCGTCCCAACCGGCCGAGACGGTGTTTGTCGATATCCTCAAGGACTCGTCCGCGCTCGTCACCAAACGCGTCCGAATGGTCAGCGGGCGCGCGTCGTTGACCATTCCATACCAAGCGAAGTTCAAGGGATATCTGGAGGTTTCCGCCTATACGGAGGACGACGGCGACGCCGTTCAAAGCACGCGGCGGATCGTGTTCCCCGACCCGAAGAAGCTCGAGGTAACGGCGAAGTCTGAAAAGCCGGAATACCGGCCGAATGACGAGGCGCGGCTCGATTTCGGCGTGAGCGGCCCGAACAATCGCCCGACGGAATCCGCCGTCGGACTGGTGATAGTCGATCAGGCTGTCGAAGAGCGCGCCCGCACGGACTCGAATTTCGGAGTCGTCCCAGACGTTTTTAGCGGGATTCGCGGTCTAGTTTCGCAATTGACCGAGATTGCCGGCGGCAAGGTCACCGACGAAATGCAGTTGGACGCGGAGGCCAGGCTCGCGGGTTTCCCGGTCCTCATGGATTCGACCGAAAGCTACGTGGGCACGCCATCGAACAAGTTCAACAATCTGATCCGGACGAAATTCGAACCCGTCGGCAAAGCACTGCGGGCGAGGTTCGAAACCACCTTCAGATATCCGACAGATGACCGATCGCTGCGACTGATCCTTGCCTGGGGCGGAGTCGATTTCGACGCGCTGCGCGATCCGTGGGGAATGCCTTATTTCGCCGAGTTTGGCATGGATAAAGACAACGACACGGTCGAGATCAAATCGTCGGGACCAAACAAAACGCGGGGCGACGGCGACGATTTTAGCGTCAAAAGTGAAAGCTTCCGATACCTGACCGAGATCGGCCTGAAGATGAACGCCGCCGTCAAGGAATACGTCGAACGGACCGGCAAGCTGATCACCAACGAAGCGACGTTCAGCGAAGTGCTCGCAGCGAACGGGATCGATTTCGGCTCGCTCCGCGACAAATGGGGTAAACCGTACCGACTGAAGTTCGGCGCTAACTACCGCGATCAGACAATCGATATCGTATCGGACGGCAAGGAACTGGAAGAAGAATGGGACGATTTTTCCGCCTGGCAGATTTTGTCAGACTATTTCGCGGCCGACCAGAAACGAATCAGCGCGGCGCTGTCGAAGTTCGTAACGACGAATCGGCGGTTCCCGTCGGACGAACCCGAGTTCCGTAAAATTCTTTCAGAATCGGGCATCGAATTTGACGCGCTTCGCGATGGTTGGTACCGCCCGTATTTCATTGAATTCGAGACTTTCGAGCAGTTCGCCGACCGTGCCGTGATCGGAAAGTCGTCATTTGAAGGCGTTGAAGTCATCAGGATCATGCCCGTCACGCAGAAGATCGCGCAGATTACGATCAAGAGTCACGGACCTGAGCTCGATCGCGACTGGGACGACGTTTCGGTTTCCGTATTCTCGGGCATCGTCGCCGAGAAAACGATCGAATCGGCGAAACCGAAGCTCATGGTCCCGCGCGCCGTCCTTGGGAACGGAAACGGAGCGATCTTCGGAGTCGTTTCGGACGCGAACACGGGATTGATCGCGAACGTCGAGGTGACCGCAACGAACTTCATCACAAAGACCGAGTACAAAACGCGATCCGATGCTGAAGGCAATTATTTGCTGACCGGCGTGCCTGCCGGAATCTACACGATCAAGTTCACCCTGCCCGGTTTCAAGGTCATGGTATTCAACTTGGTAAGGCTGGCGAACGAGCAGTTGCTCGAGATCAACACCGTGCTCGAGGCAGGGTCGGTCAACGAGGTTGTGACCGTTTCAGCATTGGTCGATGTTTCCGATTCCAGAATTGAAATGAGCATCGACATGGCAATCATCGAGAACAGAACCGTACCGATTCCCCGCACGATTTCCGGTGGAGTGTTGTCGCTTAGAATTGCCGAAGGAGTTCAAGTCGACGGCGCATCCGGATCGGAAAATGTGTTTCTTATCGACGGCCAGGAAGTTACGAACTTCCGGACCGGAACGATGAATGCAGTCAACATCATTACGCGAAGCGGAGGCGGTGGCGGTGGCGGGCGCGAAGAGACCGAAACACCGCAAAAGACGCCGCGGCTTCGCGAGTACTTCCCCGAAACGCTCCTTTTCATCCCCGAGATCGTCACGACCAAAGACGGCAAGGCGGCGATCAAGTACAGACTG
>JAKQII010000132.1 GCA_029557535.1 Acidobacteriota bacterium | reverse complement strand
GCAGATATTCGCGCAACTCGGCCCGCGTCATCAGGCGCGGCGGCGTCGGCTCGTCCTCGCGCATCCGCACGACGGCGGCGATCGCCGCCGCCTCCGCGATCTCGCGGTTCTGCTGCTCGGTCAGGACGATCAGGTTCATCGCTTCTGCTTCTCCTCCCCCACCATCCGCACCCGCTCAGGGACGGTCCGAACCTTGTGGACCATCCCGCCCTTTTCATATTTGACCGTCACCGAATCCGGGCCGGTCTCGACGACCTCGACCCGAATCCACCGCTCGCGACGTCCGGGATATTCGAATGTCTGATATTCGGCTTTCATTCCGCCCCCTCGATCTTGTCCCACGCGATCACCGCGCTCACGGTCTCGACCGTCTCGACGAAGTCAGGCGGCTGGACGCTCGCGATCTTCTCGAATGCCTTCTTGTCGAGCGCGAGCGCGAACTGATGCGTCCTTGCCCAATCGAGCGCGGTGTTCGGGTCGTATTTCAGCGACTTGTTCACGCGCACCGAAAGCCCCGGCGCGACCTGCTTTTCGCCCGACTCCTCGAACGCCCTGACGACGAGCGTCCGAAGGGCGATAGTTTCGTCGACGGCCTTGTCGCGCGCCTCCGTGTACTGTGCGATCAGTTCTGCATTCTCGTTCACGAATTCCTTGTTGAGCCGGTCGATCTCGTCATTTAACGCAGCGCATTTCGCATTGTATTCACGTTCGATCTCGTCGAACGCCCGGCGCATTTCGAGGACGCGCTTTGCGTCCAGTTTGACTGCTTCAATTGTTGTCATTTTTCTTCGTGCTCCTCTGTGTCGGACATATCTTTTTCATTCCGCATCCGCCTCAAAGCGTCGTCGAGGCCGTCCATCGCCGCGTGGAGCCTGCGAACGTGTTCAACCGCTTGCTTTAACTCGCGGAGTTCAAGCTCATTATTGAGTATCCAGATATGCAGGAGGGCGATGATCAGTGCGAGGCCGACAATCAAAAGCTCACCTTTCGATGTTGCCACTATCATATTTTGGATACTCCTTAATTTCGTACTTCAATTTTCCTCGAAGTGCCTTCTTGAATCTTTTTTCTCCCGTAAAAGTCACGTAACGATGTTTTGAACTGCGAGGTACTCTTTCGGGGTAGTTCTCAGCTTTTTCGTAGTGCCTTGAATGTCCCTTTGTGGCTATGTCTGTACGAGCTTTTGTAGCTCCAGTGCAGAGCCAGTTTGTTGCTTGATAGATGTAACCTACGTGATTTTGTGCAGTGTCTGCGTAAGAGACTAATACCATATTGGGCAAATTTTTCAATACTAACCCAACAAACTGAGAAAGAGGTATGGAAATATCTCTAGCACAAAGGCGAGTAAGCTCCCAAACCAAAGACTTGTTTTCTTTTCCAGTTATCCCTTCACACAAAGCGTTTGAAGCTGGTTTTCCAATTACAAGGATAGCTTCCAAACCATTTTCGCCCTTCCAACCAAACGCTTGTGAGATTTGTGGCACACGCTTTGCGTAATGGTACTTCAAGCACCATTCTTTTACCACCGACCTCTCAAGCGTTCCTTCTGATATGCTTACTAACATAACTAAAGTATAGAATGCGGCCTCCATCATTCCTCACCGCAAAGTTCGGCGTAAAGTTCCTGAAGCCGGTCAAGTGGCATGTTTGCCGGGACCCGGCCCTTGAGCACCTTGTCACGGGCACGGACGTCGAGCTCGAAGGCTGCGGCGAGTTTGGATTCGATCGCGTCGAGGTATTCGATCCGCTTCGCCTCGTCGGGATCGACCGGCGGCTCGGCGTCGACCGGCTCGCCGAGTGCGTCGTACCTGTAGATCGGTTCGTAAACTTCGTCGGTATAAACCCCGGTCGCGTAAGCAGGAGCCTGCGCCGTGCCGTTTGCCACGGACGAGAACGGTTCGGCGGGATCGACGACGGGAGCGGCGATCTGCGCGGGCTGCGCGTCCAGGATCCCTTCATCCTCAAGATCCTCGACCGTCTTAGTCACCGGCATGCTTGAATAGAGTTCGGGGAAATGCCGTCCGAAGAGCCGCGTCGTCGCGCGGGCGAGCAGCTTGTCCTTCGTGTAGGCTTCCCACGCGCCCTTCTGTTTCATGTTGCCGTCCGACCATTTTTCCTCGCCGGCGGCAAGTTTCGGATTGTAGAGCCCGGCATTGATCGCCTCTTCGAGCGTGAACGTCACATCGGGCACGAGCGGCTGGCCGTGCTTGAAACCGCGGAGCGTGCATTTGTCGTCGGTCAGTTCTACGATCTCATAGTCGTATTTGCCCGAAAGTTTGATCCGCATCAGGAACGCCTTGTAGTGCGGCACGATCGTGCCGGACTGCGGGATGAAATGAAACAAGCTCTGCGCCTCGAAGGGATTGATGCCCCACGAGTTGCCGGCCATGATCTTCGCGATCGCGCGGGCTTCGAGAACCTCGATCGGCGTTGCGGGCTGTCCTTGTTTGGGCTTTTCCTGCGGGATCAGTCCGGCCGTTCGGATCACGACCGCCCATGCCTGGGCCTCGCCGATCGTCATGCCGCCGATGCGTGAAGGCGTCGCCTCGGCGCGTCCGCGCTCAAGGCCGAGATTGATGAGGCGTTCCACGTCG
>JAKQII010000131.1 GCA_029557535.1 Acidobacteriota bacterium | reverse complement strand
ATCGCGGATTATTTATCAAATCACAATAATTTCAAGACTCACTCAAAACATATCAACCTTGAAAAGGCTCGAGATATTGGCTTAATAGTCGACAAACTCGAGGACAATCACGATTTTCAAGGCAAGCTACTCTCCGCGTTTCATGCAACTATGTTGACTCTTTCCGGGACTCAGGTTGCAAAGTTGATTACAAACCATAATGGAAACGCATACATGAAACAATTCGCCTTAAAATCCCCCTGAAGCAAGGAATGAAGAAATTCACGAAACACACCGGTCGCGCGGTCGCGGTCTTCACGCCGAACATCGATACGGACCAGATCATTCCGAAGCAGTTTCTCAAGCGGATCGAGCGCACCGGTTACGGCGAGTTCCTCTTCTGGGACTGGCGCTACAAAACGGACGGAACTCCGGCCCCGGACTTCGTTCTCAACGATCCGAAATATGCGGGAGCATCGGTACTCGTCGCCGGTCCGAATTTCGGTTGCGGAAGCTCACGCGAACACGCGCCGTGGGCACTCGGACAATACGGCTTCTGCGCCGTAATTGCGCCGTCGTTCGCCGACATTTTCTACAACAACTCGCTCAAGAACGGCTTTCTTCCGGTCCGGCTTCCCGAGGAAACCGTCGCGGCGATCGCCGAACGCTGCGCGACGGTTCCGGATTACACGATCACCGTCGATCTCGAGGCACGGACCGTCACCGACGATCACGGGATTTCGGAACCGTTCGCGATCGACGAATTCCGTCGTTATTGCATGCTCAACGGTCTGGACGATATCGCGCTGACGCTAAACGACGCAGACGCGATTTCGACGTTCGAACGGAACCGCCCGGCGTGGCTTGAAAACTCGTGATGGCGTTCGGCCGATTGTTTGACACTCCGGACCCCGGAAGTTACGATAATCTTCGCGAATTTGCCTGCCCTGGTAGTTAAATTCCCGTAAAAACTATAAAATATAGGAGTTTTTCTTAACGATTAACTCGACCTTCTCGTCTATGGGCTTTTCAACGATCGCGATCCACGCCGGCAACGAACCAGATTCTGCGACGGGCGCCGTGAGTGTTCCGATTTACCAAACCTCGACCTACGCCCAAGAAGGATTGGGCAAGCACAAAGGTTACGAATACGCACGGACCCAGAATCCAACACGTTCGGCGCTGGAAAAGAACATCGCGGCGCTTGAAGGCGCCCGATTCGGTTTTGCGTTCTCATCAGGGATGTCAGCGACCGACGCCGTCCTGAAACTCGTTAAGGCAGGCGACCACGTCATTCTCGGCGACAACACGTACGGCGGCACATTCCGATTATTCAACAAAGTACTTTCGAATTACGGCGTCCAGTTTGATCTCGTCGACACGACGAATCTCGAGGCCGTCGAAAACGCGTTCAAACCGAACACGAAGATGGTGTTCGTCGAGACGCCGACGAATCCGGTGATGAGCGTGACGGATCTGCACGCCGTCTCCGATCTTGCGCATGCCCACGGAGCGAAGGTCGTTTGCGACAACACTTTCATGTCTCCGTATCTTCAGCGTCCGCTTGAGTTCGGCGTCGATATCGTTGTTCATTCAACGACAAAGTATCTCAACGGCCACTCGGATTCGGTCGGAGGATTTGTCGCGCTCAATGACGAGGCGGACGCAGAGTGGATCGGATTCGTTCAAAACTCGGTCGGCGCCATCCTTTCACCGTTCGATTCGTTCCTCGTGCTGCGCGGCACGAAAACGCTCGCCGTTCGCATGCAGGCGCATGACCGCAACGGTCGGATGGTCGCCAGTTTTCTCGCCGAGCACCCGAATGTCCAAAAGGTTTACTATCCCGGTTTGGCGTCGCATCCGCAGCATGAACTGGCTTCGAAACAGCAGCGCGGATTCGGCGGAATGGTTGCATTTGAAACCGGTTCACTGGATAATGCAAAAAATGTTCTGGAGAGCGTCAAGCTTTGTATTTTAGGTGA
>JAKQII010000020.1 GCA_029557535.1 Acidobacteriota bacterium | reverse complement strand
GGCGGCATTCCAGGCTTCGCATTCCAGGCTTCGCATTCCAGGCTTCGCATTCCAGGCTGCGTCTTGGAATCTTGGAATCCCTTGGAATCTTGGAATCCCTTGGAATCTTGGAATCCCTTGGAATCTTGGAATCCCTTGGAATCTTGGAATCCCTAGGAATCTTGGAATCTTGGAATCCCTTGGAATCTTGGAATCTTGGAATCCCTTGGAATCTTGGAATCCCTTGGAATCTTGGAATCCCTTGGAATCTTGGAATCCCTTGGAATCTTGGAATAATGGAATCCTGGAATCCCGGATTTTCAAACCTCGCTTTCAAGCGACTTCTTCGCTTCGAGCAGTTCGGCCATTTCGGCTTCCGAGACCTTCGGATAAGACATCTTCAACGACTCGAGTTTCTTCACGATCACTTCCGAGATCGCGAGCCGTGTGAACCACTTGTTATCGGCCGGAATGACGTACCACGGCGCCTTCTCGGTCGAAGTCGCCGCGATCGCTTCCTCGTATGCATTCATGTAGTCGTCCCAGAAACCGCGCTCTTTCACGTCGCCAGCCGAGAACTTCCAGTTTTTCTCAGGCTCGGCGATCCGGTCGAGGAAGCGCCGCTTCTGTTCGTCGCGCGAGACGTTGAGAAAGAACTTTATGACGTGAATGCCGTTGTCGACAAGATATTCCTCAAGGTTCTTGATCTCGCGAAATCTGCGCTTCCACACGCCCCGGCCTTTCGCCTTTGGCGGTAGCTGTTGATTCTCAAGAATTTGGGGATGGACACGAACGACGAGGACTTCCTCGTAATGGGAACGGTTGAAGATGCCGATCCGGCCGCGCTCGGGCAGTGCCTTGACACACCGCCAAAGATAGTCGTGATCGAGTTCTTCCGCTGACGGCTGTTTGAACGACGTGACGTGGCATCCCTGCGGATTCACACCGGACATGACGTGTTCGATCGCGCCGTCTTTTCCCGCCGCATCCATCGCCTGAAATATGATCAGGAGCGAATGGATATCCTGTGCGTAAAGAACATCCTGGAGCTCGGCCATCCGCGCGACGTTCTTCTCAAGGAGCCGAACGGCCTTTTGCTGATCGAGGCCGCCCGTGAAGTCGGTCTTGTGCTTTTTGAGCTTGAACTTCTTGCCTTCGGGAACGATAAATTTGTCGGTTTTCATGGCGTTCGAATTGTACATCATTTCCGTGCTAAGGTCGTAAGATCATGCCGAAGACCTTTCTTATCGCTGTCATCGTTTTCGCATCGCTGTCCGTGTCGGCTCAGAGACGCCTGATCCCGAACAAAATAGAACTTGCCGGCGGAAAAAGGATAACCTTGAATCTGCCGCCGGGCTACGAGATCGTCCCGGCGGCGCAGGGTCTCAAGCGCGTCCGGTTCTTTGCGAAGGCTCCCGACGGACGAATTTTCGTGACCGACATGCACGATCTCACCGACAATGAGAAAGGCGCGGTTTACATTCTTGATGAGTTCGATCCGAAGTCCGGTCGCTTCGGCAAGGTGATTCCGTACATGACGCGACTGCGCAATCCGAACAGCGTGCAGTTTTACACCGATTCGGACGGCCAGAGTTGGATCTATCTGGCCGAAACCGACAAGCTTACCCGCCGAAAATACACCGCCGGCGAAACCAAACCGACGGATCAAAAGCCGCAAACGATCGCGACCTTCCCCGATTACGGATTGAGTTACAAGTACGGCGGCTGGCATTTGACGCGGACGATCGCCTTCGCTCCGAACGGAAAGCTCTACGTATCCGTGGGATCGAGTTGCAATGCGTGCGAAGAAAAGGAATCTGTTCGGGCAGCGGTCCTCGAAATGAACCCTGACGGTTCCGGGAGCCGGATCTTTGTCAAAGGATTGCGAAACGCCGTCGGACTCAAATGGATGCAGGGCAACCTGTTTGCGACGAACCAGGGATCGGATCATCTCGGCCTTAGCAAACCCGATGAGACATTCTACGCGCTGCGCGATGGCACCGATTACGGATGGCCGTCGTGCTATCAGTCCAACGGACGCGTCTTCGCCGACCGCACGCCGGCCAGCAATCTCAAGAAGCCGACGAAACCGCGCCCGTGCAGTAAAGTACCGGCGTCCTACGCGTACTTTCCGGCGCACTCGTCGGCGCTGGGATTCGACTACTTCGACTCTGAGTTCGCCGGTGTTGATCTCCGCGAGTCGTTTCTCGCATCGCTTCACGGATCGACCGACAAGCGGCTCGCAAAAGGCTATCGGATCGTGAGGGTCCGAAAAGGCAAGACGCCGGTCGATTTCATCAGCGGATTCCTGCAGGGGAGATCGGTTGTCGGACGACCGTGCGACATTATGAAACTCGATGACCGGTCGTTTCTTTTCACCGACGACTTCGGCGGCGTTGTTTATCTTGTCAGGAAGAAATAGTTGGGGAGGTTTTGGGACGTTGGGGAAGTTTGGGAAGGATGCGATCTTCCTAAACTTCCTAAACTTTCAAAACTGTAAAGACTCTCCTAACATTTAAGCTCATGCTCAAGCGCTACATGCATGCCCGCGAAAGGCACTTCGTCATGCTCAACGACAATCGCGTCGTACGACCATTCGAATGGGGCACCGAACTCATCACGCCGGATGAAACGGAAGATCCCGCGGCGTTCTTAACGGATTATTCGCGGCGCATGATCGCCGACAGCGATTCCTTTTTCGCGATCCCGGAATCGATCGAATTCAAAGACGCCGATCGCTCGACGGCCGGCCATCATCGGCTGACTTGGCGTTCCACGCTTGAATCTCCATTTGAAGAAAACAACGTCGTCCGCGGACATTATTTCCCGCACGAGAAGCATCGGAAAAAGGCCGTTGTCGTCCTGCCGCACTGGAATGCGAAGGCGGGAACCTATTTTGATCTCTGCAAGGTCTTCCGAAAGGTCGGAGTGTCGGCCCTGCGTCTCACGATGCCGTATCACGAAGAACGCATGCCGCCACCGCTGGACCGCGCAGACTATTTGGTTGCGCCGAACGTTGGAATGACGCTACAGTCGGTCCGGCAAGCCGTGCTCGACACCCGGGCGGCAGTCCGGTGGCTGAAAATGCAGGGTTACGAGAAGGTCGGACTTGTCGGGACGAGCATCGGATCGTGTGTCGGATTTCTGAGTTTCGTGCATGATCCTGATATCGCGGCGGGCGTATTCAACCATGTTTCGAGCTACTTCGCGGACGTCGTCTGGAAGGGCCTTTCGACCTATCATGTCAAAGAGAGCATCCACAAACAGGTCGAACTGGAGGAACTCCGCCAATATTGGCTGCCGATTTCACCCGCAGCGTATATGGCGAAACTCGCCGCGCAGTCGTGGCGTCCGCAAAGTTACATTTACACGCTTTACGATCTCAGTTTCCCGATCGAACTCTCTCGGCAGACGCTTTCACTGCTTCGCGAGAACGGCATCAAACACGACCGAACCGCGCTCCCGTGCGGCCATTACACGCTCGGCGAAAAGCCTTGGGTATATCTCGACGGTTACAAGATAGTGAGTTTCCTTCGTCGAAATTTGAACTGATGTTCGCGTTCCGGGATCAGCAGGTCACCTTGGGGAAAACTCTCCGGCTTCGCCTGACACAGATCGCGCGGATCCGGCGGATTCTCGCGAACTTGCGGCCAACCCCAAGAAATACCCGTGATCATCCGTACAATCTGCGTAATCCGTGTCGGCGGCAACGCGTTGGAAATTACCGGTGTCAGGGGCGACCCGTAAGAAAAAGTCCGCGCAGCTGAAATCGTTTCGGCTTGACCACACGGAATTGACCGCGAAAATCAGACAACCCAAATCCGAAATCCCGCCGTCATTTGGTAAACTTCTTTGGAAAAATGAGTTCGGCCGCTGAAAAAATTCTCGACGACGCACTTCCACGCATCTGCGGGCGGGCGTCGAATTCGCGCGGCTTCACGCCTGAGGATCTTCGTCCGAGGGTGACGAAGGCCGTCGAGAAGTACCTGTTGCGGGACGGAGGGAACCACGGAAACGCCGAAATCAGGACCTTTCTGGACGACTTGCGCGCCGACGATCTATGCCTTGTTCTCGCATGTGAGCGCGGCGACGCTGACGCTTGGGAAGAATTGGTAACAAACTTCGATTCGACGGTGAAATCCGCCGCCCGCAAGATCTCGAGCAACTCGGAGGACGCTGAAGATCTCGCAAGTTCAATCTGGGCGGAACTTTACGGACTGCGGGAAGGCAAAAGCAAACTCGCGTATTATTCCGGGCGCGGCAGCCTCGGCGGATGGCTGCGGGCCGTCGTTGCGCAACTGGCCGTCGATCAGTACAGAAAGATCGCGCGCTTCGTTCAGGTTGAGGAAGACCGGGATTTCGACAGTCTTGCGTCCGATTCGTCGGAAATATCGGGCAACGGCGACGATCCGGAAGCAAACCTTGCGGACAAGACAATGCAGAGTGACGTTGCCGAGGCGCTGAAGATCGCGATCGACTCGCTCGACGCCGAAGACCGGTTGATCATGAAGCTTTATTATTTCGACGATATGAAGCTCAAGGACATTGGCGCTATGTTCGGATTTCACGAAGCGACCGCAAGCCGGAAACTTGTCAGGATCCAGTCGCTGATCCGCAAATCGTCGGAAAAGGCATTGCGCGAACGACACGGCTGGAGCGAGGTCGAAGTTTCGAAATATTTGTCCGAAACGGCGTCAAAACTTGGGATCAGCGTCGAGCACATGTTCACGGTCACGATTCTCTTGGTGCTGATGCAAGATTTGATATAACGCGGCGTTCATTAAATGTGACGCCCCATAAGTTTGGAAGTTGGGGAACTTGAGGAAGTTTGGAAGTTGAGGAAGTTTGGGGAAGTTTTGTTTTGGGAAGGGCTGTGTCGCCTGCGTGAACGGGCGGCGGAATTGCAGGTTGAGGGAAGTATGACGATGCGAATGCCGTGCTTTTTCACTTTTACCCTTTTACCCTTTTCCCCTTCTCCCCTTTTTCACTTTTTCACTTTCCGATTTGAGAAATGGCAGTTGAATTCGACAAAGAGATAGATGCATTGCTGAGAAAGGCACGCGGGATCGACCCGGCGGCCGGCGGCGGGCATCTTGACGCCGACGAGATCGCCGCATTCGTCGAGAACGC
>JAKQII010000119.1 GCA_029557535.1 Acidobacteriota bacterium | reverse complement strand
GGGAAAAAGATATGGCGATCACCGAGCTCGAAAAGGCATTTGAGGCTCGCGACGTAGATATTACGAAAATTAATGTCCACCCGTACTTTGATGACATACGCGACGACCCGCGATTTGCTGCAATCGCGAAACGCGTAGGATTACCGGACAGAAGATGAAATTTCAAGAAGGCACCAAAGTTTCGGATTACAAGATCCTCTCGCCGATCGGCGAGAGCGAACGTTAAATCATGAAAAAACTGATCGTTTTGAGTTTCATTTTGCTGACGTCCCTTTCTGTCGTCAGCGGCCAGGACCAGATCGCGACGCTGGATCAATACATCGAGGCATCGCGTGTCGCCTGGAACGTTCCGGGATTGGCGGTGACGGTCGTCCGGGACGGCAAGGTGATCTTCGCCAAGGGCTACGGCGTCCGCGAACTCGGCAAGAGCGAAAAGGTCGACGTCGACACGCTGTTCGGGTGCATGTCGACGACGAAGGCGATGACCGCGGTCGCGCTTGGGATGCTGGTCGACGAAGGAAAGGTCGGCTGGGACGACAAGGTCATCGAACATCTTCCGGATTTTCGCGTCGCCGATCCGTACGTCGCGAACGAGCTCAGGATCCGCGATCTTCTGACGCATAACGCTGGACTCGGAAACGCCGATTTCCTTTGGGCACTGACGCCCGAGATCGGGGCGGACGAGATAGTGCGCCGCATGCGGTTCGCGCCGCAGGCGTATTCGTTGCGCGGCGGCTTCATCTATCAGAACATCATGTATCTTGTCGCGGGCAAGGTGGTCGAGAAAGCGAGCGGGATGAGCTGGGAGAGATTCATGAAGGAGCGCGTTTTTGACCCGTTGGGGATGAAAAACACGTTTCCAAGTTATGAGTACCACAAGAATTATGCGAACCGGTCGTCGGCCCATTTCGAGGTGAATGGCACGATCCGGCCGATTCCCGAAGACTCCGCGGATCCGGTCGCCCCGGCGGGCGCGGTTTGGTCGACCGCGAACGATGTCGGGAAATGGGTCAATTTCATGCTCGGCAACACGACCTTGGGCGGCAAGCAATTGCTGAAACCCGAAACGTACAAGGAGCTTCTGCGGCCGCAGGTCATCATTCCGCCGAGCGGCGGTTTTTATCCAACGGCGGCGCTCACCAAACCGCACTGGACGACCTATGGCCTTGGCTGGTTCCAGCACGACTACCGGGGAGAGAAGATCGATTTCCACACCGGCAGCCTTGACGGCCGGACGGCGATCATCGGTCTCATCCCGGACAAGAAACTCGGCGTTTACGTGTTCGGCAATCTCGACCATGCCGAGGTCCGCCATGCGCTGATGTACAAGGTCTTCGATCTTTTCGGTTTCGGTGATAACAGCCGCGACTGGAGCACGGAATTGAAGACACTCTATGGCGGGCTCAAAGAAGCGGCCGACAAAGCGGTCGCAGAGGCAAAAGCCAAACGCAAACCGGGCACGAAGCCGAGCCTTCCGCTCGAGTCCTACGCCGGAAAGTACGCCGACCCCTTCTTCGGGGAGATGACCGTCGAGCCCGTCGATGGGAAGTTGAAACTGATCGCCGGCAAAGAGCTTTCGGCAACCCTCGACCATTGGCAGTTCGACACTTTCAGCGCGAAATGGAGCCGTGAGTGGTGGGGCGACGCGCTGATCTCGTTCCGGATCGGCGCAGTCTCGGGCGACGTCGAAGCGATCGACCTCGACGGCGCGGTTATGCGCAAGGTACCGATCACAAAGTAACTTGATCTGCCCGCGAACCACGCGAAATGCGCGAAAGACCAGGATCCGCGTGTCCTGATGCTGGATCGCTCCTTTTTATCACGGTTTTGCGTGTTTCGCGGGCAAGCTCCTAAGGAAGCTCCGTATGCGACATTTCATTCTTCTTGCGCTTTTTGTCTTCGGCACGTGGCTGACGCCCGCGCAGAGCTACGACGTCATTATCAAGGGCGGCACGGTCTACGACGGCACCGGACGCAAGCCGGTACGGGCCGACGTCGGGATCAAGGACGACAAAATCGTCAGGATCGGTGATCTCAAACGGGCGAACGCCGCGCTCGTGATCGACGCAAGCGGCATGGCGGTCGCGCCGGGCTTCATCAACATGCTCTCATGGTCGACCGAGTCCCTGCTCGTCGATCCGCGATCGCTCGGCGAATTGAAACAGGGCGTAACGACGCAGATCTTTGGTGAGGGCTGGTCGATGGGGCCGCTCAACGAGAAAATGAAGAAGCAGGTCAAGGACGATCAGGGCGATCTGAAATACGACATCGAATGGACGACGCTCGCCGATTATCTCAACTATCTCGAAAAGAAGGGCGTGTCCCAGAACGTTGCCTCGTTCGTCGGCGCGACGACCGTCCGGATGTACGTTCTCGGTGAGGCCGACGTGCAGCCGACGCCGGAACAGATGCAGCGAATGCGCGACCTCGTCGAAGCGGAAATGCGCGCCGGAGCGCTCGGCATCGGCTCATCGTTGATCTATGCGCCGGCCTTTTATGCCAGAACCGACGAACTGATCGAACTCTGCAAGGTCGCGGCGAAATACAAGGGCAAGTACATCTCGCACATGCGGAGCGAGGGCAATCAATTGGTCGAAGCGGTCGAGGAACTCCTCAGGATCTCGCGCGAGGCGAATATCCCCGCCGAGATCTATCACCTCAAGGCGGGCGGAAAGGACAATTGGGCGAAGATGGACAAAGTCCTCGCGATGGTCGAAGCGGCGCGGAACAAAGGAATGAAGATCACCGCCGATATGTACACCTATCCGGCCGGGGCGACGGGACTCGACGCGTCGATGCCGCCGTGGGCGCTCGACGGCGGTTATGTCGAACTGTTCAAGCGCATCAAGGACCCGGAGACCCGAACGAAGATCCTGGCCGAAATGCGTACGCCGACCGATAAATGGGAGAACCTGCGCCTGATGGCCGGTTCGCCCGACAAGGTCATCCTTGTCGGATTCAAGAACGAAAAACTGAAACCGCTGACCGGAAAAACGCTCGGCGAGGTCGCGCGGATGCGAGGGACCGATCCCGAGAACACGATCCTCGATCTCGTGCTCGAAGACGGATCGCGCGTCGGGACCGTCTATTTCCTGATGGACGAGGAGAACATC
>JAKQII010000111.1 GCA_029557535.1 Acidobacteriota bacterium | reverse complement strand
GACGAAGGCCGGATTCCTGCCGTTTGACGGCGAGCCGCCGAAGGACGTGAATCAGTATTTCGAGGAAACGTTCGTCAAAAAGGGAATCGCCCGATTTGAGGATCTCGCCGGCGGATCGCATTGCATGACGCCGGATTATCTTGAGCATCAGATCGATCAGTCGCTGCGGAATCTCGGAACCGACGCGATCGATCTTTTCTACATCCACAATCCTGAATCGCAGCTTTCGGCGGTCGACAAGTACACTTTCGAGGCACGGCTCGCGAAGGCCTTCGAGCGGCTCGAAGAAATCAGATCGTCGGGGCGGACAAAATTCTACGGCGCTGCGACGTGGAACGGCTTCCGCGTCACGCCCGACAATCAAAGCTATCATTCGATGGAACGCATGGTCGGGATCGCGCGGCAGGTCGGCGGCGAGGATCACGGTTTCAGGTTCATCCAACTGCCGCACAATCTGGCGATGCCCGAGGCGTATCTGATGCCGAATCAGGCAGTTGCGGGGAAGGTCAGGACGCCGTTCGAGGCCGCTCGCGAACTCGGCCTGACGGCGATGACCAGCGCTTCGATCCTGCAGGGGAAACTGACGCACAGCGTACCGTTCCATATTCGCGAAATATTGGGGAACCCGCTGACGGACGCGCTGGCCGCCATCGAGTTTGTGCGTTCGACGCCGGGCGTGACGACGGCGCTCGTCGGGATGAGCAACGCCGCGCATGTTGAGGAAAACATGCGGCTCGTCGAATCGGAACCGGTCACCGAGGAACGGTTTGCGGAACTTTTTCAGTAGATGAAACCTTCGATCGCCGCCTATCTTCTGACGTTCGTCGCAAATGTCGCGATCGGCATCGTGATGCTGATCGCGCTGATCGTCGTGATGAACGGTTATATGGAGCGCGACGCGCGTTGGGGAATGTGGACTTTTCTCGTCGCGATGATCGTCGCAAGCGTTACGTTGCCGATAATGGCGATGTACGCGGCTAACCATCTGATGCGGCACGGTCTGAAAGGATTGACGAGCGGCGCGATCGCGGTCGTTGGCTTTTCGATAATCGGGTTCGTCGTTGATCTCGGACTGATTTTTCTGGCGACAATGATCGCGGAATTCATGCGCAATTCGAGGTGATTTGATGGAGATTAGGAACTACACGGAATTCTGGGACTTCTATGTCGCCGAACACAGCCGGCCGATGAATCGACTGCTGCACTTCATCGGCACCACGCTCGCGATCGCGATCCTCGTCTGGGCGCTCGCGACGGGCCGTTATCTTTATATCCCGCTGTGTTTTGTCGTTGGTTACGGCTTCGCCTGGATCGGCCATTTCGCGATCGAAAAGAACAAACCGGCGACCTTCAAGTATCCGCTCTGGTCGTTCATCTCGGATTACAAGATGGTGTTTTACATGCTCATCGGAAGGATGAACGCGGAAGTTGAGAGAGTAAGTCGATAACATTTGCGATTTTCAATTTGCGATTTGCGATTTGGAGCATCGGCTCGACCTGGCGAACCGGGGGACCCGACCCGCAAATGATGAAAGCCCCGCAAGGGGCGCAGCTATGTTTGTCCAGAGACTTCCAAACGCCCGCCACACGCGACGCCCGTTCGGGTTCAACAGAGCGTGGCGGCCCATCCGGGCGCCAAAGGCGCATCCCATGTGCCACTCAACTTGCATTGCTACGACAATCCGAAATCCAAAATCTAAATTCCAAAATAGCCTGAAACCAACTCCAGCGACCGGTTGTAGCGATGTGAGACGTTGAAATGTCCGCCGTCGAATTCTTCGTGAATATGCTCGATCCCGTGCGCTTTCAGGCGCGACGAAAGTACTCGCGCGCCGATATCGAGCCCGAATTCGTCGCTCGTGCCCGCGTCAAGGAATAAAAGCCTGAGCGATTTCAGGTTTTCCACAGACTTTTCCACAAGCCGGACCGGATCGTGCGTGAGCCATTTCTGCCAGATCTCGGCGCGGATCTCGCCGGTCTCGAGGTCGAACGGAAGATCGAATCCGGCGCCGTTCGGTGAATACGAAGCGGCCATTCCGATCGCGTTCAGGCCGTCGAAATCGTGCTTTCCTTTTTTCGCTTCCTCGTCCCACATCTTCGCGACCAATGCCTGCGCGTCGCCCTTGATCGCGCGGAACGCTTTCGCGAAATCGGGAAGATAGCAGGCTTCGAAATAGGCGTCGCCGGCGATCGAGCAGGCGAGCCCAAACTGGTCCGCGTGCCGCATCGCCATGATCAGAGCGCCGTATCCTCCCGACGATTTTCCGATCACCGCGCGGTGGTCGCGATCGGCGACCGTCCTAAAGCTCTCGTCGACGAACGACACGATCTCGTCCGTAAGGTAGTCTTCGTAATGGCCGGTCGCGGACGAGTTCAGATATTGCGAACCGCCGTACCGCGTGAAGCAGTCTGGAAGCACGGCGATCATCGGCCGGATTCTGCCCGAGCCGATCAGCATGTCCATCCGCTCGGCGAAGTTCGGCGCGAACGCGCTGTCGTTGAGCATCATTCGCCCGCGGCCCGTGAACCCGCTGAGGACATAAACAGACGGATACGATCCTCCGTCATCATATCCCGGCGGCAGATAAAAGATGACCTCGCGAACGTGCGGATCACCCGCTGGATTGCCTTCGAGCAGCCGGCTTTCGAGTTTCAGGGAAACAACTTCGCCAATTGGGATTTGGGATTTGTGATTTCGGATTTCCATCGGTTCAAAAAATTCGTTTTCGCAAACGTGTGTCCTAGTTTAGAATCGAATCTTGTTTTTGGGAAAAGGCTTTCAATCCGCAATCCAAAATCCCAAATCCGAAATGCGATGGCTGGCGACTTAATAAATCCGAATCCGAACGTCCTGAATTCGACCATCGAGTTCCTGACCGCGATGATCACACCCGCGTTGCTGATCTCAGCGACCGGCTCGCTCGTTCTCTCGACTTCGACGCGTCTCGGGCGCGTCGTCGACCGGGTCCGCGACCTTGAAAAGCGGCTCAGCGAATTGATCACGGCCGACGACAAGGACGCGATTCCGCTGTACGCGAAACGGCTCGATACGGTCGTCAATCTGCTCGACAAGGTCACGAGCCGCGCCCGGATCCTGCAGCGTGCGATGAGCGCGTTCTATTACGGTCTCGGAATCTTCATTCTCACCAGCCTGACGATCGCCGTCGCGGGTCTCTTCAACATTTATCGCTGGCTGCCGATCCCGGTCGGCGTAGTCGGATTTCTGTTCCTATTTTACGGCAGCATACTGATGCTTCTTGAGACCCGGATGGCGACCTTCACGGTGAACGCGGAAATGGATTTCACGTGGGCGCTCGCCAACAAGGTCGCACCGGCCGAGATCATCAACAAATACATTTACAATGCGCAGGGAAAACACCGCTTGCGACCCAAGGTTCTTGAAGCTCTTGAGGACGGGCGAACTGAAGAAGAGAGTTGAAGCGCTTGAGGCCTTGCTCGAGAACTGCACCGTCTGCCCTAAAGACTGCGGCAACAACCGATTGAACGACGAGATCGCTGCCTGCTACTCGGGGCGGCTTCCGATCGTCTCGTCTTACACGGCGCATTTCGGCGAAGAACCGGTACTCTCCGGAACAGGCGGCGCCGGCAACATCTTCTTCGGCAACTGCAATCTGCGGTGCGTTTACTGTCAGAACTACCAGATCTCCCAAACGTGGAAAACACAGAAAAAGAACGAGATAACGCACGAGCGGCTTGCCGAAATGATGCTCGAACTGCAGGATCGCGGCTGCCACAACATCGGATTCGTGTCGCCGACACATTTCGCGCCGCAGATGGCCCGCGCGATCCTGATCGCCGCCGAAAACGGTTTGCGGATCCCGATCGTTTACAACACCAATGCCTATGACTCCGTCGAGGTGCTGAGGCTTCTCGAGGACGTCGTCGACATCTACCTGCCGGACCTGAAATACTCGGATTCCGATGCTGGTTTTCAGTATTCGAAGATCCGCGATTACGCGTTCCATTCGCGGTCGGCGATCAAGGAGATGTTCAGGCAAACCGGTCGCGAACTTGTCTACGGCGACGACGGACTTCTCAAACGCGGACTCGTGGTCCGGCTGCTTGTTTTGCCGAACGACATTGCCGGGATCGGGGAAAGTCTGCGCTGGATCCGCGAAGCGTTGTCGCCGGACGTCGCGATCTCATTGATGGCGCAGTATTACGCGACGAACAAGGCCGCGACCGATCCGCGATATATCCTCCTTTCGCGACGGATCTCTGAAGGCGAGTGGTTTTCGGCGGTTTCGTTGCTGCATGAATTGGGGATGGAAGAGGGATTCATGCAGGAATACGAGTCGGCGTCTTACTATTATCGTCCCGACTTTGAAGATAAGGATCGGCCGTTCAAGGACATTCGTGATTTTGAGAGTTGATCCTCCGGCTTTGCGTGTTTTTGGTTTCGGACGCCGATCACAGGTATCTCACGCAAAGTCCGCCAAGTTCGCAAAGTCATTTGATTCTTTGCGAACTTCGCGGTCTTGGCGTGAGAAATGCTTTCGTCGTGACCAGATACAATTCCGGACGCCAAACGCAACTATTACATGCGGAGCGCGCCAAGTTCGCCAAGTCAGTTGAGTCTTTGCGAGCTCCGCGATCCTGGCGTGAGGTAGTCTGGCCGGTTTTGCCGATCACAGCCGATGTCGTAGTATCTGTAGGCGATGAATGTTGGAGACAAAGCACCGGATTTTACATTGAAAGACCTTCACGGCGAATCATGGAACCTGAGCGAGCACTCGGGAAAGGTCGTCGTCTTATTATTCTATCCGGGCGACGACACGCCGGTCTGCACCGCGCAGTTATGCTCGGTACGCGATAATTGGTCGCAATATCAGAAAACCGGAGCCGAGGTTGTCGGGATTTCGACCGATTCCGTCGGTTCGCATAAGTCGTTCGCGGACAAATACAGTCTGACCTTGAAGTTGCTGTCGGATGAGAACGGCGACGTCGTCGCCGATTACGGAATGAAGTCGTGGCTGCCGGGAAGATCGGCGCGCGGCGTTGTAGTGATCGGGAAAGACGGTAAGATTGCCTATCACAAGGTGCAGACGTTGAGCCTCTTTCGTCCGTCCGATGACGAAGTCTTGGCGGCGATCGCCGCGGCTTCGTAATTTTGGATTTTCGATTTTGGATTTTCGATTCGCAGTTGTTAAGTTAGAACTCGTAAACGAAATTTGGTGAGCATCGTGATTCGAATGGCTTTTAGGGGCTGATCGTATCCAAAATCCAAAATCCGGAATCAAAAATTGTCCTGTGGGTATTTTTTCAAACGATAATTTCAAATGCACGCGTTGCGGTCGAAAAGGGGAACAGATGGCGTTCGCGCCGTTCCCGAACGACCTCGGCGCACGGGTTTACAACGAGATCTGCCAGTCCTGCTGGAAAGAGTGGCTGCAAAAGCAAAATCAGCTGATCAATCACTTCGGGCTCGACGTTTCGAGTCCCGACACGCACGATTTCCTGTTCGACAATCTCAAGATCTTCCTCTTCAATGAAGGCGTGAACCTTGCTGAGATCGATACTTCGAAAGAAGGGAAGATCGAATGGTGAGCCGATTTTGGATTTTCGATTTTGGACTTTGGATTGAGCACGCAATCCAAAATCTAAATTCTAAAATCAAAAATCGTAGGGTTTGACGGAGCCGCATCGGCCGCCCACGGCGCGATCTGCAGGTTAAGAAGATAGATCCCGTCCGTGATCTCATCCGGCACGTAGATAAGTTCCGTGACGGTCGAACCTATCCTCGTCGATTCACTTACAGTTCGCGATCCCTGCTCCAGATTCCAAAAAATTCGGTGATTTGAGAGTTTTCCCTCGTCGTAGATGCGGTCGATCGAAGGCAGATCGACCAACAGGTGGGCGATTCCGGCTGCCACAACAAACTCCATCGCTTCAGTCGTGAAGAACGGCGGAATCGCGCCCGAGTATTCGCGAGAACGCTTCGAATCGCCGTTCGGGAGCGTGCGGACGATCAGCGACGTAACAGCTGATAGCCGATAGCTAAAAGCTGATAGTGCCGACTCGAGCGATCTTCTCGTGATCAAGGGATCTTCCGGGCTTAAATCCACGACATATGACTCTTTGCTAGCTGAAGCGCTTTCCGGTGTGACGGATACAAGCGCGGCGATCGACAGCGGATCACGCAGGCGGTCGAGGACGGAGATGCGCTCGTCGGTGATATGCCCGACGCATTCGGTGTGCGTACCGTTGCAGTGCGGGATCAAGGTGACCTGCTCGAAATTGCAGCTTCCGCCGCGGCGCGTGTCACCCACCAGCGATCCGGCCGCGCATGCATGCGAAGACGCGCGCTCGACGCCGAACGCGTTCGGCTGATCGCCGCCAAAGCGCATCGGGATCGCGATCGATCGCGGGTTCTTGAGATCGAAATCCTCTAGACGGATCATTCCATGTTCACTATGTGACTCTGTGGTCACTGGTCCTTCGGAACGTTTCGCTATCGGCTGCCGCCCGACACGGATGGGACGGATCACACCGATTATCACTGATCAGTTCAGGCAAATCCGTGAGACTGACTATCAAACCACAAGTGTCTCAATCTGACTCAAAATGCCCCTTATATCAACCCTGTCCACGTCCTTGATTCCCGCGCATAGCGCCATCAGGAATTTGTCCTGCGCGTTGCCCTTTTTCTGCGCGACCGAGTACGGAAGGTCGTCGCGGAACGTGACCATCGAGTATTTCGAGAAGTAGTCGGGAAACTCGTGCTCGAGCCGCGTTTCCAGTTCACGTTTGCGTTGAAATACCGGGTCGGCGACGGCGTCGCGCATCTCGTAGAAATTCTCCTCCGCCATGTCCCCGATCGCGTCGGCGTCTCTCTTTCTTGATGCGACAAATTCGTCAAAAACCGTTTCCCAATCGGTTCCGTGCTCACCGATGATCTCATCAAGGATGCGGCAGTCTTCGAACGACGCGTTCATACCCTGACCGTAAAACGGCACCACGGCGTGCGCCGCGTCGCCGATCAGCAAGGATTTTCCGCCGACATTCCACGGACTGCATTTGACGGTCGCGAGATTCCCGATCGGATTTGCTCGATAATCTTCTGCGAGCGTCGGTAAATGTTCGATCGAGTCCGGAAAGTACTTCTCGAAGAACGCCATCAGCCCATTGCTCGAATCGATCTCGTCGAAACTGTCCGCCCCCTCGTGCGCGAGGAACATCGTGACCGTGAAGCTTCCGTCGAAGTTCGGCAGTGCGATCATCATGAACGAATGCCTCGCCCAAATATGCAGCGCATTCTTCTCAATCCTGAAACCGCCGCCGTCCGTTGGCGGGATATGGAGTTCCTTGTAGCCGTGTTCGAGCCAATGTACCGAGTAATCGAATCGGGGAACGTCACGCATCATCGCGTTGCGCATGACTGATCCGGCACCGTCGGTTCCGAAGATCGTGTCCGCGTTGACATGCAGTCCGCTTTCGAGCCGTGCCTCGCCCGAGCGGCAGTCGAATCCGACGCAGCGTTCGTTGAAATGGAAACGGACGTTCGGGTATTTTTCGGCCTCGTTTATCAGCGCGATGTTCAATCCGGAACGCGAGATCGAGTTGATGAACTCGCCCGTCCGGCCCGAATAGGGAAGGAGTTTGGTCGAGCCGTCGATTGAATGGACCATCCGGCCGTACATCGGGACCGCTTCGGCGAGCATGTACTCGTCGAGGCCGACTTCGCGGAGCGCGCGGATTCCCCGATTCGAGAGCGCGAGGTTGATCGAACGGCCGGCGGCGACCGTTTCGTGCCGCATGTCGCCGCGCGCTTCGTAAACGTCAACGCCGACCCCGCGTTTTGCCAAATAGATGGCGAGCATTGAACCTGACAGGCCGGCTCCGATGATTATCACCTTCTCGTTAGACATATCGCTTCCAACCTTACTTTTCGAGACAATTGCGAAGAACGCGCGAGAACTTGTAAACGTCTGTAAATGAATTATATAGAGGCGTCGGAGCGGCACGTATGACGTCCGGCTCGCGCCAATCGGCGATCACACCGGCCTCGGATATCGCGTCGAAAAGCGAGTGATCCGCCTCGCGCACGCGGATTGACAGCTGGCATCCGCGCCGTTCCGGATCTTCGGGAGTGATGATCTCGATACGCTCGGTTTCGATCTCCTTGAGCAGGAATTCGAGGTAGGCGGTCAAGACTTCAGATTTCGTTCTAAGATTCGACATTCCGGCTTCATGGAAGATCTCAAGGCTCGCGCGCAGCGCCGCCATTTGGAGGATCGGCGGATTCGAGATCTGCCAGCCTTCGGCGCCGCGCATCGGATGGAACTCGTCGCCCATCAGGAAGCGGGTCTCTTTGTCGTGCCCCCACCAGCCGGCGAAACGCGGCAGATCAAAGCGCTCGGCATGGCGTTCATTGACGAACACGCCGGCGATCCCGCCAGGTCCGGCGTTGAGATATTTGTACGAGCACCAGGCGGCGAAATCGACGTCCCATTCATGGAGTTTGAGTTCAAGATTTCCGGCAGCGTGCGCGCAATCGAATCCGACGATTGCTCCGGCTTCGTGACCGGCCTTGGTGATCGCTTCGAAATCGAAAGCCTGACCCGTGTAGTAATTCACGCCGCCGAGAAGGACGAGCGCGATCTCATCTCCGTTTTCGCGGATCGTCGCGACGATGTCATCGATCCGAAGCGTCGATTCTCCAGCGCGCGGCGTGAGTTCGATCAGCGCGTTCTCCCACTCTCCAGCTCTCCCGTTCGCCCTTTCGTTTTCGAGGTGAAACCGAAGCTGCGATCGAACCGCGTATTGATCAGACGGAAACGCGCCTTTCTCGATCACTATTTTCCGCCGCTTTCCGCTCGGACGATAGAACGAGACCATCAGCAAGTGAAGATTGACCGTCAGCGAGTTCATGACGACCGTTTCGATCGGTTTCGCGCCGACGACCTCGGCCATGTTCTCGACGAGGAACTCGTGATACGGAAGCCACGGATTTTTGGCGTGAAGATGTCCTTCGACGGCGAACTTCGCCCAATCGTCGAGTTCCTGATTGACATATTCGCGGACCGTCGCCGGCTGCAATCCGAGCGAGTTACCGGTGAAATAGAGCACCTTTTCGCCGCTCGCGTCGACCGGAAAAAGAAAGCGGTCGCGAAACGACGCCAACGGATCGGCTGCGTCGAGCGCCGCCGCGTAACGTGCGGAATTTTCGAAGTTCATTTTTTTTTCAGCCCGCGAAACACGCGAAATACGCGAAAGAGGGCATCGGAAATTACCTGCGTTTTAATCGCTTCTCATTCCGTCGTGTCAAAGCATTTCGCGTGTTTCGCGTATTTAGCGGGCAACCATCAAATTCCGACTTCGGCCTTCGCTTCGGCGAATTTCTCGACGGCGAACTTGAGATCGTCCATCGAGTGCGCGGCCGAGACCTGCGTCCTGATCCGCGCCTTTCCCTTCGGAACGACCGGAAACGAGAACGGGATCACGTAAACGCCTTTTTTAAGCAGTGACTCCGCCATTTTCACGGCCGGGATCGCGTCGCCGAACATGACCGGCACGATCGGATGCTCGCCCGGCAGGATCGTCAGACCGATCTTGGACAATTCTTCGCGGAAGAACTTTGTGTTCGCCGCGAGCTTGTCGCGGAGCGCGGTCGATTCGGTCAGAAGATCGATCGCCTTGATCGACGCCCCGACGATCGGCGGCGCGACCGAGTTCGAGAAAAGATACGGACGCGAGCGCTGCCTGAGCAGTTCGATGATCTCCTTTTTTGCCGACGTGTAGCCGCCCGAGGCGCCCCCGAGCGCTTTCCCGAGCGTCCCCGTGATGATGTCGATGCGGTCCATGACGCCGTGATGCTCGGGCGTTCCGCGTCCGTGCTCGCCGATGAACCCGACGGCGTGCGAATCGTCGACCATGACCATCGCGTCGTATTTCTCGGCGAGGTCGCAGATCTCGGGCAGTTTTGCAATGTAGCCGTCCATCGAGAAGACGCCGTCCGTCGCGATCATCCGGTTGCGAGTGCCCGAAGCTTCCTTGAGCTTTTCCTCAAGATCGTTCATGTCGCCGTTCTTGTAGCGCCAGCGCTGCGCCTTGCAGAGACGGATGCCGTCGATGATCGAAGCGTGATTCAGCTCGTCGGAGATGATCGCGTCCTCTTCAGAAAGCAAAGTTTCGAACAATCCGCCGTTGGCGTCGAAGCACGACGTGTAAAGGATCGTGTCCTCCATCCCGAGAAATGCGCTGATCTTCGCTTCGAGTTCCTTGTGGATCGCCTGCGTGCCGCAGATGAAGCGGACGGACGAGAGTCCGTATCCCCAATCGTCAAGCGCCTTGTGCGCCGCGGCGACGAGATCCGCATGATCCGACAAGCCGAGATAGTTGTTCGCGCACATGTTAAGGACCTCGCCGGCGGCGACCTTGATATGCGCTTCCTGCGGCGATTCGATCACACGTTCGGACTTGTAAAGCCCGGCTTCGCGGATCTCGCCGATCGTTGATTTGATCTGTTCCTGAAATTTTCCGTACATAAACCCTACAATTTACTCATCTCCGATCCGTTCAAGCCTTTCGATATCCGCCAAGTCCTTGAATCTTCCGGTCTTGACCTTATTCGCGATAAGATCCGATTTACTCAAAATGTTGATGGAAATATCTTCCACGGCGACTGTTTTTCGTGCCGTAAAGGACTTTTCAAATTCAATTCCGTCGGCAAAGTTCATGATCTGAACCTTGAGCGGCTCGACACCGAGTTCGACAAGGCTGCGTTTGCCTTGGAACAGATTACTAAGATCGAAACCGACAAAACCAAAATCCTGCAGAGCATTCACCAGATTGCGGACATTTAACGCATCATCGGAAACAAAAATATCAAGATCATTGGTTGCGCGCGGATAGCCGTAGACACCAACGGCATACCCGCCGATCATTAAATACCTAACATTATTCGCATTCAACGACTTGAATAACTCTTTGAAGTCTTCCGGTAGCTCTAATTCCATAGTTAAGTCGCCGCAATCTCTCGATGTGCTGAAGACGTTCCTTGACCGTGGCTTTTCGCCAGTAAGCGATTTCGTCCGCAACGGAATCCTCGACCCCGTTCACGAGTTTCAATTTGCTTTTGTCCAGCTTCAACTGAGGGATATCGCTCATGATCTCAATAGTCTGGCGTCAAATCTTCCGACGCGCTAACGCCGGTAACGGAAACGATCGCGCCCGATGACGACGCCGTTGACATAGAACGTGACAGTATATGTTCCCGCGGTCGGAGCGGCGTTCCCGAATTGCGACGGGAAATCGATGTAAGCCCATTCATCACCGGTCGAAGACATTCTGCCCCTGAACGTCCTGGCGCCGATCTTGGCGACGAAAGTCGCCGTGAACCGTCCCATCGTGCCCCATTTGTCCCTGACACCCAAGGTCACGACGCCGCGCCGCGAATCGTCCACCGACGTTTGCCAGGTCGCGCGTCTGACTGACTGTCCGTTCGCGTTTGCGACCGCAAAGGCCGCGAACGCCGTCGCCAAAAAAACGTAAAGGATTTTCTTTCGCATTTCAGTTCTCCCTGTTTTGCGGCCCGCCGATCAATGAACGGTCATTCCCAGTTCATCACCACCTTGCCGCTATTCCCGGTCCGCATTGCCTCGAAGCCCTTTTCGAACTCGGTGTAGTGGTAGCGGTGGGTGATGACCGGCGAGATGTCGAGGCCGCTTTCGACGAGAACGTTCATCTGGTACCACGTCTCGTACATCTCGCGGCCGTAAATTCCCTTAACGGTAAGCATGTTGAAGATCACCGTTTTCCAGTTGATCGCGAACTCGTCAGACGGGATTCCCAGAAAGGCGATGTTCCCGCCGTGCGTCATGTTCGCGATCATGTCGCGGAAAGCCTGAGGATTGCCCGACATTTCCATGCCGACGTCGAATCCTTCTTTCATCCCAAGCTGCTTTTGAATGTCGGCGATCGACGTCTCGCGGACATCGACCGCGAGCGTCACGTCGAACTTCTTCGCAAGTTCGAGGCGCGCCGGATTGACGTCGGTAATTACGACGTGACGCGCACCGGCGTGTTTCGCGACCGCCGCCGCCATGATCCCGATCGGGCCGGCGCCGGTAATCAGCACGTCTTCGCCGAATACCTCGAACGCGAGAGCGGTATGGACGGCGTTGCCGAACGGATCGAAGATCGCCGCGACGTCGAGGTCGACGCCCGGCTCGTGCTTCCAGATGTTCGTCATCGGCACGGCCATGTATTCAGCGAAGCCGCCGTTCGTGTTGACTCCAAAGCCCAGTGTGTGGGCGCATTTGAAGCGGCGTCCGGCCATGCAGTTGCGGCAGCGACCGCAGACGAGATGGCCTTCGACCGAAACGATGTCGCCGACGTAGAAGTCGTTGACGTTCGAACCGACCTCGATGATCTCGCCGACGAGTTCGTGTCCGAGGATCGTCGGGACCTTGATCGTCGATTGGGCCCACGCGTCCCAATTCCAGATGTGGACGTCGGTTCCGCAGATTCCGGTCCGTTTCATCCGGATCAGAACGTCGTTGATGCCGATCGTCGGTTCGGGTACGTCGTCGAGCCAAAGGCCTTCTTCGGCTCTGCTTTTTACAATGGCTTTCATAACTGAATCTTACTCCAGGAAACAAAATTCACGGTTTCTAAATCAATATTCAGGAATCAACAATCAAGAATCAAGACACGACGTTATTACGAATCCTGAACCCGTTTTGTTGAATCTTGAATAAATGTCGATTTTTTGAATAATCGTCATTTCATCGTCTCGAGCACGCCGGCGATGTCGTCCTCCGTCGTGTCGGGACTGATGAAACAGAATCGCGCTACGGTTTCCGTTTCCGCGTGTTGCCGAACCTTTGTCGGCGCGACCAGAGCGTATCCGGATTTGTGGTTTTGATACGTCCAATCGCGGTAATTATCGGCGGTCCAGCCGATCCTTCTGAAAAGCACGCACGACAGGCTCGGATCGCGCACTAGCTGAGTGTGCGGGGAGCGACGGACCAGATTTCCGGCGATCTGCGCTAACTCGATCCCTCGATTGATCGCCTTCTCGTACCGTTCGGTCCCGTGCATCGCGAGTGAGAACCACAGCGGCAGGCCGCGGACGCGCCGGGTCAACTGAATCTGGTAGTCGGCCGGATTGAATCCCTTCGCTCCGGGGTCCGAAAAGATGTCGAGATATGAACCTTCCTGAGCGTGGGCCACTCGCGCGAGCTCAGGGTCGCGATATATAACGGCACCGCAGTCATAAGGCGAAAAGAGCCATTTGTGCGGATCGATCGTGATCGAGTCTGCCAGATCGATACCGTGGAACAGCTTTCTGGCGCGGCGCGAAGCGAGCGCTCCGCCGCCGTACGCCGCGTCGACGTGATACCAAATACCTTCGTTGCGGCAGATCTTGCCAATTCCGTCGAGGTCGTCGATGATCCCGGCGTTCGTTGTTCCGCCGGTCGCGATGACCGCAAAAAGACGTTCGCGATCGCCCGGCGAAAGCCCATCGAGCGCGGAGCGTAGCTGCGCCGCTTCAAATTTGTCTTCCGTCGGAACTGAAACGATGTCGGCATCAATGACTTTCGCCATCGATCTGACCGACGAATGGGCCGAGATCGCGGCCAGGATAAGACCGCGCGTCGATCGCTTGGACGGGTCTTTCGCACGCCACGCCTCGCGTGCCGCAACCATCGCCGAAAGATTCGCCGCCGTGCCGCCGCTCGTAAACACTCCGAACGCACCGGCGGGCAGACCCGTCAGCGCAACAAGCCATTTCATCGCCTGATTTTCGGCAAAAATGCAGCCGGCGCCTTCAAGCCAGAATGCGCCGTGGACGCTCGACGCGGAGGTAACGAGATCGAACATCACCGCGGCCCGTGTCGGCGAGGCCGGAACAAACGCGAGATGGCGCGGGTGATCGATCGAAACGCTGGCGTTGATCAGAGTCTCTCGAAAAAGTTTGAAGGCGCGTTCGCCGCCGATGCCTTTCGGCGTGATCGTTTCACCGACCGCGGCCAGAAGCTCATCTTCCTTCATCGGGAAACCGAGCGGCGGATGAGTGTTGGTGATTCGACCGATCGCGTACTTCATGACGTCGAGCGTCAGTTCCATGATGTCGAGGTCGATGTTGTGCATGTGCCGGTTTTGGATTTTCGATTTCGGATTCTGGATTCTCTGTCTATCGGGTCACGACCTCGAGTCCGGTCAGTTCTCCAAGCTTCGAAGCGACGCGCTCAAGTTCGTCTTTTGTGATCGTTTTCAGTTTTGTGAACGAATCGTCGAATTCGACCTCATTGCCGCGCGTTTCAACGAAATACTTGTGCGGGATCGGGCGCGTCGGCAGATTCAGCTGAACCTCGTCGGGACTGATCTTTATCAGTGAATCGGCGAGCGCCGCCAGTTCATCGTCGTGCGGAAGGCGCATCAGCATCGTCTGGATCGCGACGAATCCCTGGTATCCGCGACGGAATTCAACGATCCCGTCGACGATCGACCGCAACGTAATTCCCTCGGCCGGCCGGTCGAAACGCCGCAACGTGTCTTCTGACCATGCGTCGAGTTTACAGAATACACGGTCGGCGTCAGCGAGTTCTTCGCGGACCTCGGCGCGATCGAGCAGCGTTGAGTTCGTCAGGACTATCACCGGTTTTCCGGTGAGCCGTTTAATCTCAGCGATCACCTCGCCGAGATTGGCCGCGAGCGTCGGTTCGCCGCTTCCGGAGAATGTCACGACGTCAGCCGAGCTCCAGTCGGAAGCCAAAAGGTCCTCGATGATCTTTTCAGTTGAAACAAAAACCGCGCGATCGGTGGTCACGCGGTTTATTTTTCCAAGCTGGCAGTAAACGCATTCAAACGAGCAGATCGAATCGACACACAGAACATCGACTCCGAGCGAACGTCCGAGACGCCACGAACTCACCGGTCCGTAGATGCTTGAAGGCATCCTCATACATGAAAATGATACCCCAAGATGACCGAAATCGCAGTCAGCGCACCGAAGATCGCTTCCATCACGCCGATCCGCATCGCTTTGACCCGTTTGCGGTAATCCGACAATCCCCAGGCCGATCGTACGAGCAACACGCCAAACATCACGAGCGGAAGTTTCGGGACGAGCGCGAAGTACGCCAGGACCGCGACCAAAACGATCGCAATGACATGCAGCGCGATCGGAAGCGCGAACATGAAGTCCTTTCCCTTTTCGAGCCTGAGGCGGTTCCTGACATACATGATCGACGGTATCAGCCGCGCGATGAAAACAAGCCACAGCGCATATGCCGTCTCGGGCGCGGATCCGGAAGCGAGCGCGATCACGGCGACGGAAGACGAGATCGTCACCGCGCCCGTAAGTTCAGGAAGCACGTTCCGGCTTTGCCGCGAAGCATCGACGTAGATCTGGTAGATCCCGAACGGCGCAACGAACAGTATCGGAATAAAGCTCTTGAGTTCGGCAATTGCGAGGCTTACGGCGACGCCGGTGACGTATACGATCCCGAAAATCGATACGAACCGCAACGCGACCGACGTTTGCGGAAGATCGCGTCCGGCCATCCGGTCGGCGACGTAGATCTTGAGCGGCTGGCGCATGAGAAATGCGCCGATATAGGCGAGCGCGATCCAGACGGCAGGCATGGAAAACGCGATCGCGATCGCGGCGACGAGCGGTTCGAAGAGAAATCCCCACGAACCGTGTTCAGTCGGAAGAGCGATCCCGCGGGTCCGGACCTTGATTGCAGCGGCATCTGTTGACATTGAGATCAGCGTTTGGAACGGCTCCACCGATCATATCGTTCTCTCTTCGAGTTCGATCGCCTTCGGAAACAGCAGATTGTTCTCGAGATGAATATGCCGATGGAGGTCGCGCTCGAACCCCTCGAGCCGATGGAACAGCGCCGCGTAGCTTGGACACGCGCCTTCTGGGAGCGCATAGTCGTTCGTCAATTCGCGCATTCGACGCAGCGACCCACCGGCAGAATCGTGCTCGGACAGCATCATTCTTATGGGATTGTGAACCGTTCCGAAACACGAGAATACCGGCGATTCGGACCGCTCCAACTTTTCGACATACGGAAACAGGATCTGTTCTTCTTTAAGCAGGTGCTGCATCAACTCGTCGCAAAGTTCATTGAAGACCGTGGCGAGTTCTATCAATTCAGGATGACGTTCGCCGTGGCGTGACGCGACTTTTGCCATCAACGGCGTCAGGGAGGCGATCTCGTCGCGGGTAAATACATGATGTTTATCTACTATGTAACCAGTCAGCGTCCGCAAGCTTGCGCCGTTCAGCCACGCCGTGTCGTCACCCATTCCCGCGGCGACCGTTTGTTCGATCGATTCCGCGACCAGCGCCGGATCGGCGCCGGCGAGCCTGCAGGCATCGGCGAATCCGTTGTGGCCACGACAACAGTAGTCGATCTTGAATTTTTCAAAGACGCGCGTAGTGATCGGCATTTCAAGAGCGATCTCGCGGACCGTTTTGTCTGACAGTGATTGCATCGTTACCTCCAGATCATGGTTTCCGGGGTTTATTCTATTAATCGCGATCGGGCAAGAACATGATTGCAATCATACGGCGGAAAAATTTTCAGCAGCTTCGATCAGGCTCGCGCGGATGCGGGAAGGTGTCATGATCTTCGTCGCCGTCGCGCGGCGTAAGGCAGGTGAAGTCCTTTTCAACGAGCAGTTCGATCGTCTGCGTGCCGCCTTTGATCGCGACCTGGTCGGAAGCCGCCCAACTCCTGACGTCCGGCTCGGGTAGCGTGATCTCGATCCTGCCGTCGATGAAGGTCGCTCCCACAGAAATGTCGGGAGCGGACGCCAAACGCAAAACGAGGATCTGGCCGTTGCCGAAGTCGGTTATTTCTTCGAGGAATCCGTGGTCCCCGAACGCCGCGACCTCTGACCGCGTGAGTCTGACACGGACCGTGTTTCCGCGCATTCGAAGCTTCATGATTTCGACTATAGCACTCCGATCTTGGGCTGGTAAATGGCGGGAATGCGCATGATCTGTTGTCTTGCACGACCTGGGAAGAAAGGCGATCGATCTCACGCAAGTATCGCCATGACTCAAATTCTGGTCTGTAGATCGGATCTCCGAATTGGTTGATCTCACGCAAAGTTCGCTAAGTTCGCAAAGTAAAACTCGGTCTTTTTGGAGCGGAACTCCGAATCGGTTGATCTCACGCAAAGTTCGCCAAGATTGCGATATGACTTTCGAGGTTTAAGCCCCGAAGGGGCGCCGCGAC
>JAKQII010000109.1 GCA_029557535.1 Acidobacteriota bacterium | reverse complement strand
GATTTTGTCTTTGCAGAAATCGCGGAAGTCCTCGGGTTCGGCGACGATGCCTTCTTTGAGGATGATGAACGCGCCGACGATTTCGCCGTATTTCTGGTCGGGTATGCCGACGACTTCGACGTCTTTGATGCGCGGGTCGGTGCGGAGGAATTCCTCGATTTCGCGCGGGTAGATATTTTCGCCGCCGCGGATGATCATGTCGGTTTTGCGGTCGGCGATGTAGAAAAAGCCGTCAGGATCGCGGTAACCTATATCGCCGGTATGGAACCATCCGCCGGCAAACGCCCTTTCGGTCGCATCCGGGTTCTTGAAATAGCCCTTGAAGATATTAGGGCCGCGAAGGACGATCTCGCCGAGAGTGCCGTCCGGAACTTCGTTGTCTTCTTCGTCTACAACACGCATTTCGTTCCCTATAGGCATACCGCACGAGCCCGGCCGTCGTTTTTCATTCGGCGGATTGAAGGTCGAACGGCACGTCGATTCGCTCAGGCCGTAGCCTTCTACGACAAGAACGCCAAATGTCTCTTCGAACCTCTTCATCACCTCTGCCGGAACAGGGGCCGAGCCGCACATCGCAAATCGCAGGGAACGCGGACTTCCGGCGAGCGTGCGGCTATCGTCCTTTCGCTCCAACAGCATCGAAAGCATCGTCGCGACGGAGCCGAATGAGGTGATCTGGTATTTTTCGATGATCTCCCAAAACCGCGACGCCGAAAATTTTGGTGAGATCACGGTCGAACCGCCGGCGTATAATGCCGATATAGTTGTTACCGAGACCGCGTTCATGTGAAAAAGAGGCATCACGGAAAGCAGTCTGTCATCGGGGCCGAAACCCATCCATCCCGAGATCTGCCGAGCGTTCGCTATCAGATTACCGTGCGTCAGCAGACATCCTTTCGGCTTTCCGGTAGTTCCCGAGGTGTAGATGATTATCGCCTCGTCATCGGGCGCGAGATCGGTCGTCCCGATCTCACCGCTGAAACCCTCGGTGGCGGCATTTATTTCGTCGAACATCACGAACCGGTCTCGGTCATTGCTTCGGCGATCACCGCGGAATTGCGGGGGGATGCTCGGGATAAACTCCGAACCGACAAGCATTAGCTTCGCCTCGGAATTTGTCACGATCCATTCGACCTCTTCTGGTTTTAGCAGCGAATTCACGGGCCCTGCCAGTGCTCCGATCTTCCAGCAGGCGAAATATGCAATGACGTATTCCGCCGAATTTGGAAGCAGCAGGCTGACGACATCTCCTTTGCCGATTCCGTGCGAACTCAACATGTTAGCTGTGCGGTTCACATCTTTGACAAACTCGGCATACGACCAGACGCGTTCATCGGCCTCTGAGAACAAAAACGCTTTATCGGGCGCGAAACCCGCCCTTTCCTCCAAAAGCTGACATAGGTTTTTGTTGCTTTCCGCGTTCATTGCGTGTATAAGATTATCACTATAAACCGCACGATTCTAATTGTTTAACCCTCAATTATTGCAGCAATTTATGACTATATTCCGCAGCTACATCAACGGTGCATGGCTCAACTCAGCTTCGGGCAGAACATCGCTTAACATCGATCCGGCGCATACAGATGATGTTATCGGTACCATCGAACTCGCGTCGCGTGAAGAGGCTCGAAGTGCCGTCGAAGCCGCTCATGCTGCATTCAGATCGTGGAAACGCACTCCGGCACCGACACGCGGACGGATCGTTGCTCGGGCAGCGCGATTAATGGAAGAACGCAAGGAAGAGCTTGCCGCCGCGATCACACGCGAAGAAGGGAAAACGTTGGCCGAGGCCCGCGGCGAACTGACACGGGCGATTAACGTCGTCGAGTTTTGTGCAGGCGAGTCGCGAAGAATGGTCGGTGAGACGATCCCCTCAGAACTGCCTGCTAATTTTGCATATACGATCAAGGAACCGCATGGTGTCGTTGCTGCGATCACTCCGTGGAATTTTCCGGTCGCGATCCCGGCGTGGAAGATCGCTCCCGCGTTGGTCGCAGGGAACACTGTTGTTTTCAAGCCGGCGACTCTTACGCCGATGACCGCGGTTTTGTTGACCGAAGTATTCAATGAAGCCGGACTGCCGCCGGGCGTCTTAAATCTTGTCCTCGGTTCCGGGGGCGAAGCGGGCGATGAGATCGTCTGCCATCCTGCCGTCAAGGCGATCTCGTTCACCGGATCGACCGAGACCGGACTGAAATTGTACGCTCAGGTCGCGCCGAGGGGCGTGAAGGTCCAGGCCGAAATGGGCGGCAAGAACCCGGTCGTCGTCCTCGAAGATTGCGATATTGCTCTCGCGGTCGAATCGACTGCACAAGGTGCTTTCGGCTCGACCGGGCAACGCTGCACGGCTACGTCGCGGGCGATCGTGATCGACAAGGTCGCGGATGAGTTCGTCTCGAAAATAGTCGAACGTGCGAAGAGTTTCCGCCTTGGGCCGGGCGACGATCCGAACACGGATATCGGACCCTCGGTCGACGAAAGCCAATTCACCACCGTGTTAAAATACATCGATATTGGCCGCGAGGACGGAGCCGAATTGGTGTGCGGCGGGCGCCGTGCCGAGGGTGACGGGCTCGAAAACGGTTGGTTCGTCGAGCCGACCGTTTTCGACCGCGTGACCACCGATATGCGTATCGCGCAGGAAGAGATATTCGGCCCTGTCCTTTCGGTAATTCGTGTGAAGGACTTTGACGAGGCAATGGCGGTGGCGAACGACAGTGAATATGGCTTGTCGTCGTCTGTCTTCACGAACGATGTAAATTCGACGTACCGCTTTATTGATGAGATCGAGACCGGCATGACCCATATAAACTCACCGACCACGGGCGGCGAGGCACACATTCCGTTTGGCGGCGTCAAGCATACCGGACTCGGTGCACGCGAGCAGGGATCGACGTCGCTCGATTTTTACACCGAACTTAAGGTAGTTTACGTCGATTACACCGGCCGCAAACGCGAAGGAAACCTTTATTGAAATGGAACCACAAGAAACACGATCGACGGTGTCTGATGCCGTCCGTAAGCACAAGGAATTTCTTTTTCCGGCCGTCGCCAACTATTACCAAGAGCCGATCGCATTGGTGAAAGGCGAGGGCGAATACGTCTGGGATGACCAGGGAAACAAATACCTTGATTGTTTTGGAGGAGTGCTCACCGTAAGCATTGGTCATGCAAATCCGAGGGTCAACGCGGCGTGGAAAGAACAGGTCGATAAGATCGCACATACATCTACACTCTACGCAAACCAGCCGCAGAGCGACCTGGCAGAAAAGCTCGCAGAGATCTCGCCGGGGCGTTTGAAAAAGTCGTTCTTTACAAACAGCGGCACCGAGGCCGACGATACCGCCATTCTCGCCGCAAAGATCGCGACCGGCAACAACGAGATCATCGTACTTCGGCATAGCTATGCAGGGCGCTCGGCGACGGCACTCTCCACGATCGGGCATAAAACGTGGAAGCCGATCGCGTCGCAGGTTGCGGGAATCGTTCACGCCGCTGCACCCTATTGTTATCGCTGCCCGTTCAAACTTGAGTATCCGTCGTGTGGGGTCGCGTGTGCCGACGACGTCGAGGACATTATCAATACGACAACGACCGGAAGCATTGCCGCCTTCATGGCCGAAACGATACTCGGCGTGGGTGGATTTATCATCCCGCCGAAGGAGTATTTCCCGCGTGTCGCCGAGATCGCCAGGCGTCACGGTGGCCTGTTCATTTCGGACGAAGTCCAGGCGGCCTGGGGACGCACGGGCGACCGATGGTTCGGGATCGAGCATTGGGGCGTCGAGCC
>JAKQII010000107.1 GCA_029557535.1 Acidobacteriota bacterium | reverse complement strand
CCGCGCAGGCGGCGTCGATTCGCGGCCTGGGCCAACCCGGAGTTCCAGAGCACCGCGGTCGATGGGGCGGTTGCAACGGTCCAGCAAATTCGCTACGATTCTGCAATTGACTGACTTTGACGATTTTGGGGGGTGCTATTCTCCCGTGGATCTGCCCCAATGAGCGCCAATCAGGCCGGTGCCTCGGCAGTTTCAAACCGGCAGATTTTTGCGGGGGTTTTAGGCGCGGTCTTCTCGGCGGATAAACACTCGGAACAAACTGACAGCGCCTTTTTAGCTCAATCCGCAAACGTCGGTTCAAGGACAGGCAACCTCAAAGGAATCATAATTATGGAGAAAGGCGCTTTCGATTTTTCTAAGACACCTGGCAATCCGTCATCTGCGAAGAGACCGTATTTCAACCGTTGGGGCTTTGTTCTTTCGTTTCTTTTCTTGTTGCTGGTCGTCGGCGTGGGAGCCTTCTTTCTGATCCGCTATCTGGGGGACTACTTTGCTTATGACCGGCCTTCCGTCACGCTCGCCGGACCCAAGGGAGGAATTCTGTCTGTCGTGTTCTCGCCCGATGGCCAGACAATTGCCGGCGGCAGCGCCGATGGGACGATCTCGCTCTGGGACCCGTCAACCGGAGAAATCAGACATACGCTGAAAGAACACACGGCGCGCGTTCGCACGATAGCATTCTCACCCGACGGAAAAACGATTGCTAGCGGCGGCGATGATCGCGAATTGCTGTTGTGGGATGCGGCGAACGGCAAACTCAGGGAAAGACGGCCGCTTCGCTACGACGTTATGTCAATCGCGTTTTCTCCTGACGGTCAGACCATCGTCGTTGGCAGCGGGGCGCTTTATCTTTTTAACGCGGCGGACCTGAACGGTGCCTTTCGGGAGATCGCGACCGACGAGTTTTATGTGCTCGCCGTCGCATTTTCGCCCGATGGAAAATCGATCGCAGGCTTTACGAGAGGTCGAATGAAACTGTGGGACGTCGAGAGCGGCAGCCTAACGCGTACTCTGGCTGAAAACAAAGTCGCTGTACATCCGATCGTCTTTTCACCCGACGGCCGGACGCTGGTTGGTGGAAGTCTCGAAGGTAAGGTCCTTCTGTGGGATGTCCCAGGCGGCAATCTGAAAAAAACCATCGACGGCAGCCGCGGCAACAAGATATCGGTTGCTATTTCACCCCGAGGAAATTCGCTTGCGAGTGGAAGCTACGACTATGATCCGAAAACCGGAGATTATCACGGTGAGATCGAACTATGGGATCTGGAGAGCGGCGATCTTACGAAAACCCTCGCCCGACAGAAAGTAGAGGTCATTTCAATCGCCATATCGCCCGACGGCAAGATCGTTGCGAGCGGAAACGGCGACGGCACAATCGGTTTGTGGCGGCTTGAATAGTCCCAACGCCGCCAGTGCCGGGCGGAGTAGTCAGAACGGCACAGCATCCGGCCGCCTGGTGGCGGAACTCCAAACAATCGCAAATCGCAAATCGGAATTCCCAAATGCTACGGCAGTCTTCCCGGCGTCAGCGGCGCGCCGGCGGCTTCGAGTTGTTTTTCGAATGCCGGAATGTCCGTTTCGACGAGCTTCTTCAGTCTCGCGAGCACCGGGTTGAAAAGCGATTCCACCAACGCGAGCTGATCGGTCTGCGTTTGTGTCGGACGGATCGTCGAAAGGCGGATCGTTCCCGCGACATTGCTGATCCGGCCCGCGATCGACGGCGGCGGGATCTCGGAATCGGGACGGTTTCCGCGCAGTGCGTGGAGAATCGAATCGACTTCCGCATTCAACGCACTCGACGTTTCGAGTAATCTTGCATTTTCGGCCGGCGCTTCCTGTGCGGCACGCTTCAACAGCGCGATCCGGGCCTTGGCTGTTGTCGCCGCGTCGGACGCAGCGCTGACGGCTCGCTGCACCTCAAATACTCTTTTCTGAAACGCCGAAAGCGAAGCGATCTCGTCCGGCGTCATCTTCTCGCGCCCTTCGACGACGATATTGAACGACTGCGCTCCCGGCAATGCGGTCACGACACCGTTCACGCGGAGCGCCATCGAAACATTGTATTTGCCGGGCATCACGAGCGGCCCCTGCGGTCCGGGCCTTCCGCCCTCGGTCGGGGCCGGTGTCGGCGGCGTTGCCGCGATCGACGGAGCGACATATCGCATATCCCAAACTGCGCGGTTGACGCCGGCCGCCGCCGGCGCGCTCAACCGGCGGACGATCTTTCCGTCGGCGTCCGTCACGGTGAGGATCAGCGCCGGCGGCTCTTCTTCCGATTCCGCACGGAGTTCCTGGATCGAAGGGTACTTGAACGCCTGTTTCTTCTTTTCTGCCTCGCGCTCCGCTTCCTGTCGTTTCTGCTTCATAGTCTTCGGCGCCTCTTTCAGGAAATACGTGAACGTCGCGCCGTACGGCGGATTCGGAGCGGTAAAGAACGACGCGCCCTGAAATCCCGTAAACTGCGAATTCGAACGGACATACATAAGCGCGTCGCGGACCGGGAAGAGCGCCGACTGTTGTTTGACGGTCTCGGCCTTGATCTGGCGGAGCGCCGAATAATCGTCGAGAACGTAGATCCCGCGGCCGAACGTCGCGATCACGAGATCGTCCTCGGACTTTTGGATCGCAATATCGCGCACGGCGATCGTCGGCAGATTACCCTTCATCTGGATCCACTTTCCGCCGCCGTCGACAGAGAAGAACATCCCGAATTCGGTTCCGACGAAAAGCAGGTTCGGGTTGACCGGATCCTCGGCGAAGCCGTAAAGCGACCCGCGTTGCGGCAGGTTCGAAGTGATCGAGACCCATGTCTTGCCGGCGTCGGTGCTTTTGACGATGTACGGTTTGAAGTCGCCGTTCTGATGGTTGTTGAACAGCGCGTAAACCGTGTTGGTGTCGTGCTGCGACGCGGCGACGCGCGTCACGTACGACAGCTCCGGAATTCCCGCGATCTTGTCGACCTTGCGCCAGCTCGCGCCGTCGTTCTCTGTCACCTGGATCAATCCGTCGTCGGTCCCGACATAGATCAGACCTTGCTTCTTCGGCGATTCCGAAATCGCCGAAGCGTTGCCCCAAAGCGCAGTCGACTGGTGTTTCGCGATCGCGTCCGGACCCCAGACCTTGCCCATTACGGGCAGGGTGTTGCGATCGATGCCGCGCGAAAGATCGCCGCTGATCGCCTTCCAGTCGTCGCCGCGATTGTCGGATTTGAACAGCTTGTGGCCGGCGAAATAGATCCGCGTGTTCGAATGCGGGCTGATGATGAACGGCGAGTCCCAGTTGTAACGCTGCGATTCGACTCCGTCGCCCTCGATCGGGGCGATGTCGACGCGCTCGCCGGTACGTTTGTCGAACCGGACGAGGCCGCCGTTCTGGCTCTCGGCGTAGATCGTGTTCGGATCGGTCGGATCGACCTGTGCGCGGAATCCGTCGCCGCCGTTCGTGATGAACCAGTCGGCGTTCGTGATCCCGGCGACGTTGCGTGTCTTCGCGGGTCCGCCGAGCGAGTTGTTGTCCTGCGTGCCGCCGTAAACGTTGTAGAAAGGCACCGCGGTGTCGGTCGTGACGTCGTAAAACTGCGCGACGGAAAGATTCGCTTTGAAGTGCCAGTTCGCGCCGCGGTCGAAGCTTTCGTAAACGCCGCCGTCGCTGCCGACGAGGATGTAATCGGTGTTGTTCGGATCGACCCAGATCGCGTGATTGTCGACGTGCTTGAGACGTTCGCCGAGCGGTCGCTGCGTGCGTCCGCCGTCGTCCGATACCTGGAAAACGACGTTCGGGATATAGATCCGGTCGACGTTCTTGGGATCGGCGATGATCTGTCCGTAGTACATTCCCTGCGCGATCTGCGGGCTCATCTTCTCCCACGTTGCGCCCTTGTCGCTTGAGCGGAAGATGCCGCTCAGATTGCTGCCTGCCTCGACCGTCGCGTAGACGATATTGGGATCGACGGGGGAAACCGCGAGACCGATGCGTCCGAGGTCGCCCGGGGGGAGTCCGGAGCGGAGTTTCGACCAGGTGATGCCGCCGTCGGTCGATTTCCAGATCGCGCTCTCGGGTCCGCCGTTGATCAGCGTGTAGAAATGGCGCCGCCGCTGCCACGACGCGGCGTACATGATATCGGGGTTCGACGGGTCCATCACGACATCGGTAACGCCCGTGTTCTCGCTGATCGTAATGACCGCCTTCCAGGTCTTCCCGCCGTCGGCCGTTCGGTACAAACCGCGTTCGCCGCCGGGCGACCAAAGCGGTCCCTGCGCGGCGACGAAAACGATGTTCGAATCGCGCGGGTCGATGACGATCCGGCCGATATGTTCCGAGGTCTTGAGGCCGACGTTCTTCCACGACTTGCCGCCGTCGTCGGATCTGTAAACGCCGTCGCCGTAGCCCACGCTGCGTTGCGAATTGTACTCGCCGGTTCCGACCCAAACGGTCGACGGGTTCTTGGGATCAAGCGCGATCGCGCCGATCGAAAACGAGCCTTCGTTATCGAACACGGAAGTCCACGTCGTGCCGGCATTCACGGTTTTCCAGACGCCGCCGGAAGCGACCGCGACGTAGTATTTCGATCGGTCGTTCGGATCGACCGCAAAACCGTTGACACGGCCCGACGTCACGGCCGGACCGATCGGTCGGAACTTCAGACCGCTGAAGACGGATGCCCCCATCGGATCGGGCGTCGGGGTCGGCGTCGCGGCGGGCGAACTTGCCGGCGACGGGGTCGGCGTCTGCGCGAACAAGGCGATGTTAAGGGTCAGCGAAAGCGCAAAAATGACGGAAAGCGATTGTAGTTTGGGCACGTTCAAGCTCCTTGAATTGTCGTACGGATTATCGGGCTGCAGGAGCATTATCGTCGGATTTCGGGCGACTATCAAGCCGATCCGGAGGCGCGGCTTACGTACCTGCGGATCGGCGGAACCCGTCTCATGTGCGACCAAGAAGAAACGCGCGGCACCGCGTATTCGTCGATCGTCACGGTCACATATGGCGTATCGTATGTGTCACTGTAGTTTCTTGAGCAGCGCCTCCTCGATCGGCGCTTTGATTTTGACGACCGCGTCGACGTTCTCGTTCGGGATCGTCATCGAGAGCACATACTGCTTCAGCTTCCATCCTCCGCCCTTCTTTATCAGAACGCCCGATCCGCGGCAGAGCTTCATCTGGGTCGAGAGCAGTTCGTCGAACCAGGCGAAGTCGCCCGATTTGTCGAAAAAGATATGACGCTGCACGGCCTTGAAGTTCCAGGTCCGCTTCCGGTCAAAGTAGGGTTTGGCCCAAGCCTTGAAACTCACTTTGTCCCAGTGCTCGGTCGCGTCTGTCCCAATGAATATCGCGTCCTCATCGAAAAACGAAAAGTAGCGCTCGTAATCGGCGTTTGCGGCGGCGACGTTGAAATCGTCGAGAAATTCACCGATCACGATCCGCGCTTTCTCGGCGTCAAAATCAGCGGACGGCTTAAGGTCGGCAGCAGGGTTTGAATTCTGTCCCGGCGTTGCCACGACAAAGATTGCCAAAAACGCAACGAGTGCAAAGAACGACGAAAAGACTCTCATATTCATATTCTCCTCAGTGATCTGTTGACGACATTCAATCACAGATTACGCCGGTTGGGAAAGGCTGTAAACATATCGGCAAAAGCAAATATGAGTCGCCATTCTCATTGCATGCAATTTGTCTGCAAGCTCTGGTCGGCCGGATCGTTCTTTCAGTAATTCAAGCGGGTGCGGATTTTGGTAGGAGCGAAAGAAGATGAAGAATTTTGTATTTCTAGCCGGTGTACTTGCGGTCGTGATGGCGACGGCCGTGGTAGGTGTAGTTTTGAAGGGCCGTTCCGGGAACCTCGAAAGTGAATTCCCGGCTGCCCTCGGACCGAGCAAGCCGAAATCGACGCTCAAACCGTTTGCTTCGGAATCTGAGCTTAAGGAATTTCTCGCGAAGATCCAAATCAAGGCACGTACGCCGTCGTCGGCCAATACGAGCGTCGTCGCGAAGGATGGAGTTGCGGCGACGGACATGGATGCCAAGGAAGCATCGCCGACGCCGCAGGGCGAGTCTGTTACGAATACCCAAACCGTCGGTGTCGATGAAGGCGGGATCGTCAAGGTCCACAAGGATCACCTCGTGATCCTGCGCCGCGGACGCCTGTTTACGGTGAAGATCGGCGACGGCGCACTGACGCCGGTCTCGTCCGCCGACGCTTTCGGGCCTGATATCGATCCGTCGGGGACGTGGTACGACGAGATGCTGATCTCGGACCGGACGGTCGCCGTCATCGGCTACAGCTATCAGCGCGGCGGCACTGAGATCGGGATCTTCCGGATCGGCGACGACGGCCGGTTGACCTTCAAATCAACCTGGCACCTTCGATCGAACGATTACTATTCAGCCCGCAATTACGCCAGCCGGCTCGTTGGCGGCAAGCTGGTCTTCTACACGCCGCAATTTCTCGGATACTCGGGACGCGATCCGATCGACGATTTTCCGGCGGTCCGCAAGTGGCGGAAAGGGGCATCGACAGATGAATTCAAGCCAACCACGACGCCGGCGCAGGTTTATCGCGTGCCCGGCGCGGAGAATTTCGGTTGGGGAACGACGATCCATTCGGTAACGACCTGCGACCTTGAAAGCGACGATTTCGGATGCACGTCGACATCGGTGATCGGACCTGCGGGTCGGGTCTTCTATGTGTCGCAATCATCCGTCTATATTTGGGTCACGCATTGGAACCCGTCAGGTTCGGAGAATGGAAACAATTCGACGCTTTATCGCATGCCGCTTGACGGCTCGGCCCCGTCGGCCGTCGGCGTCTCGGGAGGTCCGGTCGATCAGTTTTCGTTCCTCGAAAGCGAAGACGGATTCATCAACGTTTTGGTCCGTTCAAACGGCGCCGGCGATGGAATGTGGAAGTCGAACATAGCGTCGGGCGACACGGCATTGTTCCGCTACGCGATCGCGAATTTCGGCGACGGAACCTCTGACGCGTCCCGCGGAAATTACAAATCCCTTCCGCTCGTTCGCGGCTGGAACTTCCAAAACCGGTTCATCGGCAAATACCTGCTCTACGGTTCGGCCGGCGACGGCTACCGCAACGACGCGTCCGACTCGACCCTTTACGCGGTGCGCTGGACGGATGGCGCGACGTACGCGGTCAATTTGAAGCACGGCGTCGAACGGATCGAAGCAATGGCCGACGACGCGGTGATCGTCGGAAGCCGCGGTGCGGACCTCATTTTCACATCCGTTTCATTGACCAATGGCGTCCGTGCTGATTCAGATTACGTCAGGCGGAACGCGGCCCAAGGCGAATCCCGCAGTCACGGGTTTTTCTATCGCCCGCTCGATAAGGAATCAGGGATTCTGGGGCTCCCGATCGTTGAGGGGCGGGCCGGGTTCAGTTATTACGACGAATATGTTTCGGGATCGGCGTCCGTAGTCTATCTCCGGAACGATTCGCTCGATCTCAAGGAACTCGGCGAGCTGCACTCGAAACAGTCGGGCCGCATCGACGACGGATGCCGCGCGTCGTGCATCGACTGGTACGGCAACGCGCGTCCGTTGTTTCTCCGCGGCCGCGTCTTCGCGTTGCTCGGATATGAGATCGTCGAAGGCTCGATCGACGACGGCCGGATCCGCGAAACGCGACGGGTCAACTTCGCGCCCGGGCGCGGCTAGTCAAGCCTGACGATGACGAACAATCGGTCGCGGACAGATGGATAGCGGGGATAGATCGGAATCTCATCCGATCCTTCCGCGCCATTCGCGAGATTAGTGGCTGATCCGGCTCAATTGAGGATCGTGACGGTCGCGCCCTTCGACTTGCTCAATGTGATCGCCGTCGGCGCGAGACGGCTGCCGCCGAATTCGAACTTCAGCCGCTTTCGGCCGAGCGACACGCTTCTGGGACGCTCCGCCTGATGCACGATCACTTCCCAACGCCGCTTCGGATCCATGTTTCGGAACGTGCCGTTCGTCGGCCCGATCATGATCTCGGTCCGGCCGCCGACTGTCTTCGTACTGATCATCGTCGTCGCAAATCCGCCGGTCAGATAGTCGTTGCTCGTGCCATCATCCTCGATCAGTACAAACTCGCCGTCGGCGCCGGGATAGACATGTAGCTCGATCGTGTCGTTCGAGCCGCGTTCGATCGACCGGGCGTACTTGCGTTTCGGGATGATCGCGCCCTGCTTGATCAAAACCGGGATCCGTTCGATCGGCGCCGGGATATTCACCGTTTTTCCGCCTTCGTAATGCGTTCCCGTCCACATGTCGATCCAGACCGAGTCTTTCGGAAGGGCGACCTCGACCTCGGTCGCACCCTGTTGGTAAACCGGCGCGACGAGCATTTCGTTGCCGAAAAGGTATTGGTACGGGTGATCCTTGAACGGGCGGATCGTGTTGATCCCTTCGAGCCGCGACCGGTGGGCGTAAGAATAGACGTAAGGGAAGAGCTCCATCTTCAAATGTGAGAATGACTTGAAGATTCGGTCTGCTCTTTCGGACACTTTGAACGCGATGTTTCCCGTCGGATTCTCGGGTTGAGAGAACGGCGTTGTCAAAGGAGCAAACATAGCGAACTGAAGCCACCGGACATAAAGCTCCTCATCGATGAACCGGTCGGTGCTCACGGCGAATCCGCCCATGTCGTTCGCCATGAACGGGATCTTCGAGAACGGCCTTCCGAGGTCGGTATACATTGCAATATTTTCCTTGAATCCGACCTTCGGCAGCCACGTCGAGAACTCGCGAAGCGGCGTCTTCGCGCTCCAATCTGAGCGCGTGTCGTCGGTCCATTTCGCTGGATAGCGCTTGTACTCGTCGCTGCCCGTACCGCCGCTGTGCGAGAGAATGAAGCCGCGTCCTTTTGTCTCTTTTCCGAGTTCCTGCGTCATCTCGAACATCGCCTTGCAGACTGGGATCGCATCGGTCTTGTCGAGCTTGATGAAGTCGAGACCTTTGTCGAAGAAGTGCTTCATCCGCTGTTTGAAGTATTTGATGGCTTCCGGATTCTGGAAGTCGATATCGCCGCAGGTCGTGCCCGAAACGGGCTTGCTGTTGTCGCCGATGATCGTCGTGCGCGCGCCGTTGTGCCAGCTGTCGGTCCTGAAATAGACGCTTTTGAAAAATCCCCGCGATCTGAAATCTTCGAACGCCTCCTCGTTCCCGGTCTTGAGTATCGAGTCCCAGACCCACATCCCGGCCTTGATGTTTTCGCGTTCCATCATCGACCACATCTTTTCCATGTCGGGATAGGATTCGGTGTCGGCGACGAAATCCATGTATTTCTTCGGACCCTGGCCTTTGTTTTTCCAGTCCCAGATCCACGAATCGATCCAAAGACCGTCGATCGGGTAGTCATGGTTGATGATGTCGCGGATCAGCTCTTCGGTCTGTTGCTGGTTCGTGTAAGCGCCGTAAACAACTCCGAACGCCCACGCCGGGGGCAGTACGACGTTCTCGTCGGCGGGTTTTCGGCGCGGATCGCGGCCGACAGCGAGAACCATTCCCGAAAGGAGTGCGGCCATCAGCAGCGCCGCGATTGCTTTTGTTATTGCGTTCATCAGCCTCGTCGTAGTTCTTTGCGCCTTCGCGCCATTGCGGGAACAACTCGCCCGGAAGCCGGTGGTCGGGTTTTCCCGCCAAGACGCAACGTCGCAAAGTCCAATTCTTGCCTACTTCCGGGCCGGGCAATTCGTCGACCGACAGCTTGAGAAAGACGTCTGAATTGACCTGTCGGGCTTCGGCCCATTCAAGTAAGATTTCGCGCCTTTCGCGCCTTTCGCGGCCAAAATCTCTAACGACTAATCTGGGTTAATCTCACGCATCATGTCCGGAATCGCATACTTGACGCCGTTGGTGACCGTCTTCCAATCGTCGGTCCGAAACGGGACCGCCGGAAATCCTTCCTTGTTGAACAGCGAATTGGCTGACGCGTCGCCGAGCCAACCAAACCTGACGGCGACGGGTGACGCTACTTTGTCGCTAGTGACGATCACCGAGTTTCCTTCGAGCACGGCATCGGCCGGATAGAAAACCTGATCCGCACCGGCGATCTCGAATCCTCCGACCTTTTTTCCGAGGCTCGACTTCAGTCCGCCTCCGATCCCGGCGAACGCGACACTGACTTGGTTTCCGGAGACCTTCATCGACGAATAGGTCGGTCCGCTGTCGACCATCTTGAGCTTGTATGTGCGGTTGAAAGCAAGGGCGGCAAGTCGCCGTCCGACATCCTGCTTGTTGACCGGGTGAATGTTGTCGGGATTGCCGATGTCGGTCGTGACGACCATTCCGGTGCCGGAAACGCTTGTCGTCATCGTCTGCGCCTCGCGGAGTTCCGCCCACGGGCAGCCTTCATTGCTGTTCCCAGGTTGGCGGTACGTCGCGAGCTGGACGAAGTAGAAAGGGAAGTCGCTTTTCCACTTCTTGCGCCAGTCCTCGATCAGAAGCGGGAATGCCGTCCGATACTGATATGCCCGTCCGTTGTTCGCCTCGCCCTGATACCAGATCACGCCGCGGAAGCTGTACGGGATCAGGGGATTGATCATCGCGTTGTACGCGAGCGACGGAAACTGATTGACGTTGACCCCGAACTTCACGCTCTCGACGTGAAATTTCCAGATGCCGCTAAGATCGACGGACGAATCGCCGAGATCGAGCCTGACGTCCTTGGCGTCGCCGTACATTCCGCCGCCGCCGCCATTGTCGGTGATGCGAACCGTAACGACGTTCAAGCCTGGGTTCAGCACTCCGCCCGGAACATCGTAGCGGCGATCGGCATTCCATTGCGCGGTCGCGCCGACCTGAACGCCGTTGATGTAGGTCACGTCCTCGTCATCGATCTTCGCAAGTAAGAGCTTGGCCGATCTCGCCGCCTGTTCTGAAGTTAGCGTGAACGACTTGCGGACCCAAACCACACCGTCAGTTTCGCCAAGACTCTGACCCTCCCAGTATTTCGGTTGAACGAGCGACGGGAGTTTTGAATCATCGAAACCGATGCTCATGAATTGCTTCTGATCGAACGGCGTGAGGGGCGATCCCTGAACGCTTTCGACGCGCTTTGTGATCGCTGCGCCGATCGGGCCGTCGATGGCGTTAACGTCGAAAACCGGCATTCGTGCGATCAAATCCCGGAATTCGCTGCTGCTTTCGAAGCCCTCACGGCTGATCCAGGTCTCGATGTTCGTTCCGCCCCACGAAGAATTTATCAGCCCGATCGGGACCTTCAGCCGGTCATAAAGGTTCTTGCCGAAGAAATACGCGACAGCTGAAAATGCCCGCGCGTTTTCCGGGGTCGTCACCTGCCATTCGCCCTTTTTGATCTCGGTTTGCGGACGGCCGTCGATGTCACGGCCGATCTTGATGTGACGGATGTACGGATTGTCGGCGGCGGCAATGTCAGCGTCGGATTTGACCTGCGCCAACGACCATTCCATGTTCGACTGCCCACTACAAAGCCAGACCTCGCCGACCAGAACGTTTCGGATCTCGATCGTTTCGCTGCCTTTGATCGTCAGCGTGAACGGGCCGGTTGCGGTTTCGGGCTTCAGTTTGAGGGTCCATTTTCCGCTCGCGTCGGCGGTGGCTGTGGCGGTCTGTCTATTGAGCCTTATCTCAATCGACTCGTTCGGTTCCGCCCAGCCCCAGACCGGAATTTCGGTACCGCGCTGCAGAACCATGTTGTCGCCGAACAGCTTCGGAAGGACGATCCTGGCCTCGGCCGCCAAGACGAAACCGAGAACGAAAACAACGACGATCAGGATTCTTGCTTTCATTACTTCACCAACTCGAATTTATCGCGGAGGCGAATGTCTGCCGAAGACGATCCGATCATGATCTCGAATTCGCCCGGTTCGGCGACCCACTGCAGATCGCCGTTGAAGAATGACAGCTTCTCCTTGTCGATCGTGAACGAGAGCCGCTTCGTCTCGCCCGGTCCGAGCTTCACCTTCTGAAAGTCTTTCAGCTCTTTCACCGGCCTGACGAGCGAGCCGACCCGGTCGTGCAGGTAAAGTTGGACGACCTCCTCGCCCGCCACCTTGCCGGTGTTCGTCAATTCGAACGTCACCCCGATCTTTCCGTCGGGGCGTATCTGTGATCTGTCGAGCTTTAGGTCCGCATACTTAAAATCCGTGTAGCTCAATCCGAAGCCGAACGGGAATTTCGGACTGTTCTTCAGATCGATGTACGCCGAAACGTAGTTGTTCGCGTCCTCGTCGCGCGCCGGCCTACCGGTGTTGAAATGGTTGTAGTAGATCGGGATCTGGCCCTCACTGCGGGGGAAGGTCATCGGCAGCTTGCCGGACGGATTGTAATCGCCGAAAAGGACGTCCGCGATCGCGTTGCCGGCTTCGGTCCCGAGCCACCAGGTATAGACGATCGCCGGGACGTTGTCCGCGGTCCAGTCGAAGACGAGCGGCCGTCCGGCGTTTATCAGAACGACGACCGGTTTTCCGGTCGCCACGACCGCTTTGATCAGCTCTTCCTGCTTTCCGGGGAGATGAATGTTGCTCCGGCTCTTGGCCTCGCCGCTCATGTTTGCGCGTTCGCCGACACTCAGGACGACGACGTCCGATAGCTTTGCAGCCTCGACGGCCTCGGCGAATCCGTCAGTCGTGCGGCAATCGACGTCGCACCCTTGGGCGTAGACCATCTTTGTCTCGCCGCTCACCTTGCTCCGCACGCCTTCCCACTGCGAGACAATGAATTTGTCGTAGTCGAGATTCGGGAGGTGAACCGACCAGAATCCGTGATTATCACGCTCGGCTTTCACGTTCGGGCCGATGAACGCGATCGACCGGACATTTTTCGAAAGCGGAAGTGTCTGTTTGTCATTCTTGAGCAAGACGATCGATTTGCGGGCGATCTCGCGGGCGAAATCGCGGTGTTCCGGATTGTTCAGTTCGCGCCCCTCACGTTCCGGATCGGAGTATCGGAACGGATCGTCGAAGAGCCCGAGCTCGAATTTCTTCCTCAGAATTCGTCTTACCGCCTCATCGACGACGGCCATCGGCACCTTTTTTTCGTTGACAAGCTCCGCCAAGGCAAACCTGTAAGCGCTGCTTTCCATGTCCATGTCGTTGCCCGCCAGGATCGCTTTGAGCGCGGCGTCCTTCCGGTCGGCGGCATAGCCGTGCGGGACCATTTCGCCGATCGATCCCCAGTCGCTGACGATAAAACCCTGAAAATTCCATCGATCCTTAAGAATTTCGCGCTGAAGGTAGTGGTTTCCGGTCGCCGGTACGCCGTTGAGATCGTTGAACGAGTTCATGAACGTCGCGGCTCCTGCATCGACGGCAGCTTTGAACGGAGGCAGGTAAATGTCCCACAACTGAGGAAGGCTCATATCGACTGAGTTGTAGTCTCGTCCGCCGACCGCGGCGCCGTACGCCGTGAAATGCTTGGCGCAAGCCATGACCGAGTCGAGGTTCCCGAGCCCCGTACCCTGAAATCCACGGACGCGGGCAAACGCAATCCGCGACGCCAAATACGGGTCTTCACCGGCACCTTCCATCACGCGGCCCCAACGCGGGTCGCGGCCGATATCGACCATCGGCGCGAATGTCCAGTGAATTCCCGACGCAGAAGCCTCGATCGCCGCAATTCGAGCCGAACGCTCGATCAGGCCGATGTCCCAGCTAGCGGCCTCGGCGAGCGGGATCGGGAATGTTGTCTTATAGCCGTGAATTACGTCGAGACCGAACAGTAGCGGGATTTTCAAACGCGACTGCATCGCCGCTTCCTGATATTGCCTCGTATATTTCGTGCCCATGATGCTCAGCATCGAGCCGATCTTTCCGGACTTGATGAGCGCGAGATGATCGCCCTTGAAATTCACCGGACCCGTAGCCTGGTTATCGCCGGCATACTGTGTCAACTGCCCGATCTTTTCTTCGAGCGTCATTTGTTTCAGGAGCGAGTCAACGCGTTGTTCGATCTTTCTCGACTGTCCGAGCGCGGAAGTCGAGATAGCGAGTGCGACAAAGATCAATATCGAAAAGGATCGAAAGTGTCTCATATGGCTTAATAAACAAGGGTCTGGATCGAGTGCGCCGGGATGGTCGCTTCCGCAGCCTGTGTTCCGATACTCAGTAGGTACTTCGCGTCCTTCTCGGTTGAATTCATCACGATGGTCGCGACCGATCCGTCCGGATTCATGAACGAGGTCGTCAGCAGCTGGCTCCGGCTCGAGACGCCGTTGATGCGCGTTGCACCGGGTTTGATGAACTTTGAGAAGTGTCCGATGTAGAAGTACGACGGCGTGTAGATCAACTCGCCTGTCCGCGTGTCTGCATGTATCGGCGCGAAGCAATAATTGCCGACGTGATTCGGTCCGCCCATTTCGTCGAGCAGGATGTTCCAGTCTGTCCAGCCGACAGTTCCGGTGTTGAAATCGTTGATCATCGATCGGCCGTAGCGTTCGGCGTTGCCCCAGAACTGGTATCTTGCGGGGTTGAAGCTCTCGGCCGTTCCTTCGGTAAAGATCAGGTTCTTGTCGGGATAGGTGTCATGAACAACGCCGACGTTGCCGAACATCGGCTCGCCGCCGCTCCACGGTTCGTACCAGTGAAAGCCGATTCCCCAAACATATTTCGCCGCCGCCGGATCACCGAGGATCGTGTCGACGCGTTGGGTGATCAGGTCGCGGTTGTGATCCCAAATGATGATCTTCTTGTCCCGCAGGCCGCTCTTCCAAAACGTCGGCCCGAGGTTGTTCTTGAGAAAATCGCGTTCTTCTTCGGCGGTGAAAATGCACGACTCCCATTTCTGGGTCGCCATCGGTTCGTTTTGGATCGTGACGCCCCAAACCGGGATTCCCGCCTTTTCGTATTCGCGGATGAACTTAACGAAATAGTTCGCCCAGGGTTGGTAGAATTCCGGCAGAAGTCGGCCGCCGCGCAGCATGTTCTTGTTGCTTTTCATGAACGCCGGCGGACTCCACGGGCTCGCGAACAGCGTCAGTTTTCCGCCCGCCGCGGCGATCGCTCTTCGGATCAGAGGAATTCGGAATTGCATGTCGTGCCTGACGCTGAAACTACGAAGTTGGGCGTCGCCCTCGTCGATGTAGGTGTAGCTGCCGCTCGAGAAATCGCAGCTGTGGATGTTCGTGCGCGCCAGCGTGTACCCGATTCCTTTTTGCTTTCCGTAATACGCCTCGAGGAACTCGGCTTGTTTCGCCGCCGGAAGTTTGGCGAAGACCTCGGAGCTGGCGTCGGTAATTGCGCCTCCGATCCCGAGAAAATGTTGGTTCTTCTTTTCGGGGTTGACGAAGACACTGATCTCGCCTTCGCTCGGCTGGCGCTTTTCGACGAACTCCAGCTTCGCGGTCTGCGCGATGCGAAGGTCAGTATTTTCCGCGGTCGTGTAGACAACGACGGTCCGGTCCTTCGTTGAAAACCGCTTAACCGACTGACGCGTTTGTCCGACCATCGTTAACGTCAGTGTCGCCAGCGCCAGAAGCAGAGCCGTGAATCTCATAGTCATCGAATTACGACGGTCTTTTCCGTCATATTATCTTTTGATCGGATTCAATACTAAAGGCCGCCAATCACATCTCCGCACAGATAAGTCTTTCGAGCAAGAGTTGCCGATTAAGCAGCCTTCGCGACTGATTGATTTGATGGAGCGGTCACGGCAACCGCGACCGCTCCGGCGGAGTATTCTAGAAACTGAACCTGAGCATCCACTGCAGGGTGCGGTTCGGTCTCCAACCATTGATGGCGCCGAATCCGGTCACGTTTGTGTCGGAACCGGCGTTGTTGGCGATCAGCGTGGTGCTGCCGAGCGCGGTAAAGGTTCCGCTCGTGTTGATGCTGGATCCCTGCGTCGTGTTGAACGCATTGAACGCATCGAGACGAGCTTCGATGTTGACCTTTTCCCAGAAGAAGAACTTCTTCGACATCGAAAGATCCCAGTTGTTGATCGACGGGTCGCTGATCTGAAGCAGCTCACGCGGCGAATCGAGTCCCGTATTTCCGACAGTCGGTGCCTGAAGGACCGAGTAGTCGAAGTTCTGGTATTGGGTCTTGTTGGAGAGCTTTCTCGGGTCGCCGTTCAGGACGCACCGGTTCGCTTCCCCCGACGAGGAGCCGGTGATGTTGATCGACGCCACGCCGGTCACGGCGCACGTGATCTGACGCGGAGCGCCGGTCGTGAACCGATAGATTCCGGAGAACTGCCAGCCGTTCGTGGCAAGTCCGATGAACTTGTTTTTGAACGGGCTCGGGATCTCGTAAACCCAGTTGACGTTGAAGTTGTGTCTGCGGTCGAAGCTGAGTCGGCCGTAGTTTACGTCATCTCTCCCATCGATTCGTGAACTGCTCTGGTCGCCGCTGGTAATTCCCATCGCTCTTCCGTACGTGTAGGCCATGCTGACGAGCAAGCCCTTCGAAAAGCGTCGGTTGGCCTGGATCTGAAGCGAGTTGTAGTTCGAGTTCTCCGAGAATTCGAAATACGAGATGCCCGCATAGCCTTGGTACGGACGATAGAAATTCGTCGCAAGCGCGTTCGATCCGTTCGGGTTCGTCTGTATCGCTTTCGTCGGATCCTGATTCACCGCGAGCCACGCCGAACCGAACGGGGTTTCGTTAAGCGGCCGGACGTGCGGCAAATGATGGCTCTGGGTTCCGACGTAAGAGACGTCGAGTACCGTGTCGAAAAACGGCAGACGATATTGAACACCGAAGTTGTAGGAGTTCGTGTTCGGCGTCTTTGCGTTCGGATCGATTGCCTTGAGTGACTGTGGCGTCTGGAACGACGTCGCGTTCGCCGTGATGTCGCTCAGGAAGCCGTAGAAGACCGAAGACGTCAGCGTGGTCGGCGGGTTCTGGTTGTAGTCATAAACCAGATTGCCCTGCGAGCGATCATAGAAGATCGCAAAGCCGCCGCGGATTATCAGGTTCTGTTTGCCCGTCACATCGTAAGTGAACCCGAAGCGCGGGGAGAACAAAATTCCCTGATCCTTGATCAAGGCTCCGTCGGGCGTAACGATGCCGTTTGCGAGGTCGCCAGTACCCGGAACGAGCCGTCCGACGAATTGTCCGTTAAGCGTGTTCGCGGTCGTGAGCGGAACCCCCGAGGCGAGAACGCGCGGATCGACCGCACGATAATTCGAAGTAAGCGAAATTCCCGAGCACGTCGTTGCGTTGTTGATGCACGCCGGACGGTAGATCAGCGGGGCGTTCGCGGCAACGTATTTCGACGGATCGAAGTTCGTGGCGACTCCCGAGATGTCCTTCGTTGGCGGTAGCCACGAAAATCGCATACCGTAATCGAGCGTCAGGCGTTTGGTGATCTTCCAATTGTCCTGGATGTACGGCTCGAGGTTGAAGTACTTGTAAACACCGGTGGTGCCGCGCGTCGCCTGACGGAATTCCTGAAACGTGCCGATGGCGGCGTTCGCAAAACCGTTTCCGGTGTTGTAGGTGCTGTTTGTCGTTTCACCAAAGTTGATGACGCCGTTTTGATCGACGCGGTTCGTTTGGTTCTTCGTACCCCATTCGTAGTTAACGCCTGCCTTCGTAATGTGCTTGCCCCAGACCTTCGAATAGCTGGCCGAGATGTTGTCAGTGCGGTAGCTATAATTCTGCGGAGCGCGCTGCGTACGGTAGTTCGGGGTCGAACCCAGAGCGGATCCGAACGTAAAGCTGCTGAGAATGTCGTCGACAACGGCATTGTTGAAAAGCAATGGAAGGTCGCTCAGCCCCATGGCCGACCGCGTGTAAGACTGATCCGAGATCGTGCCGTTGTAGCGGGCATTGTTGAAACCGTACGTGATCTCGACCATCGTTTTCGCGTCGAGCGCTCCGTTGGCCGTGACCGAAAGACCGTATTTCGGTGTCTCGCGGTAGAGACCCCAGATACCGAGGTTTCCGGCGATCATGTCGGAGTCGCTGAAAAGCCCGGTGTACGGATTCGTGTCGTATGCGGCGTTGTTAAGGAACCGTCCGTTGACGCGCCAGTTGTCGTTGAAGTTGTAGTCCATGCGGAACGTGTCGTTCCGGTTCTTGGCAGTCGACGACACCTGCGATACGTAGTTGTAATTCTGCGTGCCGGTCGGCGTGTAGTTCGGCAGCGGGTAGATCGAGAGGATTCTCAGTCCGAGAGCACTAAGGCGATTTGCCGGAATGCGGCCGACAACTCCGCCGTCCTGGAAGCAGCCGGTCGTGTTCGACGAACTGCAGGTCGCATTCAGAGTATAGTCGCGGATGTAGCGCGCGGTCTGCCCCGAGCTGTTCAAAGACTGCGAAAAGTCTCCGGTTCGCTCCAAAGCGGTCGGGACGCGAATGTTTCTCACCGAGTTCGGCGTCGTGCGCGGCGCCCATTCCTGATTCCAGAAAAAGAAGAGCTTTTTCTTTCCATTGAATATCTTCGGGATGTAGACCGGTCCGCCGAAGGTATAACCGACCTGCTTGATGTCGGTGATCGGTCTGGCAAGTCCGAGACGGTTGTTGTTGAACGTGTTCGCGTTCAAACCGGTGTGTTGGCGATAGAAATAGAACGAGCCGTGAAAATCATCCGTTCCACTGCGGGTGACGGCGATGATCTGCGCGCCCGACGAACGTCCGTATTCAGCCTGATACGTCGAGGTCAGGACCTTGAACTCACCGATCGAGTCGAGCGGAATGTTCGAGCTCGCGCCGTTGTTTCCCGTGTCGACGGCCGTGATGCCGTCGATCTGGATGTTGTTCGAGTTCTGACGGACACCGTTGACGCTGATGTTCTGGATATCGTTCGTCTGACCGTCTGACGTCGCCGCGATCACACCCGGGGCGAGTGTCGCGAGGTTGATGAAGCTGCGAGTCTTGACACCCATGTTGCGGACCACTTCACCCTGAACCGCGTAGCCGCGTTCGGCGCTGTCTGACTGGATCAGCGTAGCTTCCGACGTCACGTTGACGACCTCGTTCGGGGATCCGACTTCCATTGCCACGTTTCCGAGCGCGACACGGTCATTTGAAACGAGGTTGACGCCTACGCGTTCCTGCTTCTTGAAGCCCGCGGCCTCGATGGTCATTTTATATGTTCCGGGCGGAACGATCGCAAAGACGAAACGTCCTTCCTCGTCGGTCGTGGTGGTCAGAGAGAAGCTTTTACCTTCCTCCGTGATCGTCACGGTCGCGCCGGCGATCGCCGCCTGTTGTTGGTCGATGATATTCCCTGTAATCGAACCGCTGGTTGTCTGACCTGAGATCACACCGGCGAAGATCACTAGAGACGACAGGACTATCGCTGCTATTCGAATTCGCATAATTTTTGAACACTCCTGAATCAATCGTAAGTTCTCTTTTCGGGTTTCATCAGACTGTGGGGGACAGTTTGAATCGATTCAATCGAAGCTCTCACCCGAGAAAGCGTTTCACCTAATCTTTGCTAATACCGCCTAACGTTTCTTGTGAAAAATTCTGATCCGGATGCTATTCCCTTGGATCGCCTTGACCAGTGGGAGGGCCGTTTATTGGTCTCAGTGCGCTAAGCCTTGTGTTTACAACAATTTCTGTTTTCTCATTCCGTTAGCAATTCGTTTTGGCAAATCGTTTTGCCAAAAGATGTATCATTTTTTACACATTGGGTCAAGTAATATGTCGGTTCACGGCGACGATACGTGAGAATGTCACTCCACAAATCACGCCTGGAGGGTTCGCAGGAGACCTGATTTCTTGCGTTAAGAACTTTTGTATGAGACGCTCTTGAGCGTACGACCAGCAATCAAATCGCTCGGTTTCTTGTACTTCGTATGGAGTCGAACGGCCAAATCACCTTGAAACAGCTCGCCGAATATGTCGGATTGTCACCGGGAACGGTGTCTGTCGTTCTTAACAACGCGCCGAGAGCCGAAAATATTCCGCAAAAGACGAAGGCGCGGATTTTCGAGGCCGCTGAAAAGCTCAACTACCGCCCGCATTATTTCGCGCGTTCGCTGCGTGCGAACCAGAGCTTCACCGTCGGAGTGCTGGTTTCCGAACTGACCGGCGGCTATTGCGCGATCGTTCTCAACGGGATCGAGGAAGCGCTGTCGCGGAAAGGTTACTTCTATCTTGCTACGAGCCATTTTCATCGTGACGATCTGCTTGGCAAGAAGCCGCTGATGCTGATCGACCGGCAGGTTGACGGGATCATCGCCGTCGACACGCAAATCCGCTTCAAGACTGAACTTCCGCTGGTTACGGTCTCGGGACACGAGGAGATCGACGGCGTCGTGAATGTCGTCCTGAACCATCGGACGGCCGCCGAGTTGGGAATCGGACATCTTCACGATCTCGGCCATCGCCGGATCGCTCTGCTGAAGGGACAGGATTTCAGCACCGACACGGCGATCCGTTGGGAATCGATAAACGAGGTGGCGCAGGAACAAGGAATCCCGATCGATGAGCGGCTCACGATCCAGCTTGAAGGCGACATCGGCACTCCGGAGATCGGTTACGTCGCGACGAAGAGGATCCTCGAACGGAGTGTTCCTTTCACGGCGTTGTTCGCATTCAACGATGTTTCGGCGATCGGCGCCATCCGCGCGTTGCGGGACGCGGGACTCGATGTCCCGCGAGACGTCTCGGTTCTTGGTTTCGACGATATTTACGCAGCCGAATTCCATAATCCGGCGCTTACGACAATCCGCCAACCGCTTTTCAAGATGGGCGAGATCGCGGGCGAAACGCTGCTGAAATTGATCTCGAAGACAAAAAGCGTCGAAGAGATCGTCTCACCCGTCACTGTCGAACCCGAAATAATCGTCCGTGCTTCGACGGACGTCGTTCGTTCCGTTCTCTAGAATTCAATAGAAATTGGTCTTACCGATTTGTTGGGTTTACCCGCGAATCACGCGAAACGACGCGAAATCTTTCTAGAACGGCCTGGAGAAGGAGAAATCGCCCTTCTCAAGCAGTCGGTCGACGAGTTCAACGGTCCTATTCTTAGGTAAAATTGTACTTCGCGACTTTGCGTCTTGGCGGGAAAACCTGACCGCGGACTCACAATCGAAATATTCCCGCAGAGGCGCGAAGATTCGCTAATGCTTAATCCGGGTTCAACCCGGCAAACTTCAATTCAAATACAGTTCGGCGAAAACGGGAAAGTGGTCCGACGGGTATCGGAGATCCTTCGAATCGCTGAGGATCGCGTACTTTCGCACTTCGAATCGTTTTGAATTGTCGATGAAAATGTAATCGATCAACCTCGTTACAGGTTCGTTGAATTTGAAGCCGTTGAACGTTCCTGACGGTCCGAAGGGTTTCTCGGCGGAAACATCCCGCGTGTCCGTCATCGCATTCTTCAGAATCTTGATCGGTACGGAATCCGGTTCCAGGTTGAGATCACCCGTCAAGATTACCGGGTAATTCTTTTCGTTGAGCGATTTGATGCGGGCGAGGATCAGTTCAACTCCGTTCTTTCTGGCCGCGGCACCGATGTGATCGAGGTGCGTGTTGAATGCCCAGAACCTCTTTTTCGATTTCAGATCCCTGAAAAGTCCGTACGAGCAGACGCGGTTGTAGGCCGCGTCCCAGCCTTTCGAGATCTTATCAGGCGTTTCGGACAACCAGAAAGTTCCGCTTTGCAGCACCTTGAATCTGTCTTTCTTATAAAACACCGCCGAAGCCTCGCCCTTGCCGTCGCCGTCGCGTCCGATTCCGACGTGCGCGTATTCCGGAAGCAGCGTCGCGAGATCGCTCATCTGATTCGGCAGCGCTTCCTGCACACCGAAGACGTCGGCGTCGTAAAACGCGATCTGCGACGCCAGGAAATCCTTCCTGAATTTCCAGCCGTTCTCGCCGTCGACGGCGATATCGAGCCGGATGTTGTAGG
>JAKQII010000104.1 GCA_029557535.1 Acidobacteriota bacterium | reverse complement strand
ATTTTCATTCTTGATTCTGAAACTCCTCTGTGTCAGTTTTGTTCCGATGAAAAAGCGACCTTTGGTGGAGATCTGCGTCGACTCGGTCGAATCGGCACTCGCTGCCCAGCGTGGCGGTGCCGACCGCGTCGAACTTTGCGACAACCTGATCGAGGGCGGGACGACGCCGAGCGCCGGAGCGATAACCGTCGCGCGAAACATTCTCGCGATCAAACTGCATGTCATTATCCGTCCGCGCGGCGGCGATTTCCTTTACACTGACGTCGAGTTCGAGACAATGAAAATTGATATCGAGCACGCGAAACGGCTCGGCGCCGACGGCGTCGTTATCGGGATCCTCGATCCAAGCGGCGGCGTCGATGCGCGCCGGACGAGCGATCTCATCGCACTTGCGCGCCCGATGTCGGTCACTTTCCACCGCGCGTTCGACGTCTGCCGCGATCCGTTTGCCGCGCTCGAAACGCTGAACGGGCTTGGCGTCGACAGGATCCTGACGTCGGGTCAGGAAGCAAGCGCGGTCGAAGGCGCCGACCTCATCGCCGAACTGGTCCGTCGCGCCGGTGACGGCGTCACGATCATGGGCTGCGGAAACCTGACAGAACGGAACATCTCAAGGTTCGTCAAACAGACAGGCGTCCGCGAGGTGCATTTCACCGCGTTCGGCAGCGAACCGAGCGGAATGCAATATCGGAACGACCGCGTTTTCATGGGCGGTAGCCTTCGCCCGCCCGAGTACGCGCGGAGTATCGTCCGGCCCGAGTTCGTCAAGGGTACGATCGACGCGATCAACTCGATTTGAAATCGTGGGCCGAGGCGATGGCAACCGCATCACGTAGAACGATTGGGTTGGAGGCAAAAAGACCGCCCGAACTGAATCGAGCGGTCTTTTACCATACATGTTTACAGATCAATAGGTCGGTTCGGGCTCGAAATGTTCGAGCGCGGTCCGGAGGTTACCGGTCATTCCAACATCGTCGACCTTCTCGACGCCGTTCGCGAAAGTCGTCGCCAGCAGCGTGATCACAAATCCGTTGCCGACCCCGGCACTTTGAACCGGCACCCAAAATCGGCGTCCGAAGACGTGGGTCCCATCCGGAAGCTCACCTTCGAAACGCACTTCGTAAGCCTTCCATCGGCCGCTCTGGATCGCCACTTCGCCTTGGCCGACTACTCTGAACGAATCCTGAAAATAGGTCTTCAGCTGCTCATTCGACTTTTCGCTCAGCGACTTGAAGTTCGGACGATCGAGCGTCATCGATCCGCGACTCTTGTACCGGGTGATGATCAATTGCTCGATCGGCGTTCCTGATTCCGTCCGCGTCGAAATATCGAGAAAGTTCTTCGAATCTTCCGAACGCTTCATCTCCTGCGGGTAATGAATCTCGAAACCCAGAAAGTTTCGCGCGAGATCGCCCTTGAACGACTCCTGGCGGTTCACATAGCGGGTCATTCCCGGCTCGGGCTTAAGGTTCCGCGGCTCTGGCGGTTTGTCGATCTCTTCAGGCAGAATCCGTTCCTGTTTCGGGGTCTGAAGCGGTTCGGTCACCTCGGTAGCGGTCTCCCCGGAAGGTCGGTTCTCGACCAACTTGAGGATCCCCCAAACGCCCAGAAGCAATATCACCGCCGTGCCGATCGGGAGCGCGACCCAAAGCCAATTGTAGGATCCGGGCGGTTCGGTTGAACGCTTCACCCAGGCGTGGTCTCCGTTGAGGGTATCGATCTCGACCGTCTCGTCGTCCGGTTCGGTCGATTGGATCGCGGATTCGATCCGAATATCGCCGTTTACGGGTGCATTTTCCCTCGAGACGATCGGCGGCACGACGACAAATTCGCGTGGCGGCTTCTCCTGATCGAGGACGGTCCCGGAAACAGGCGCGGCCGGGTCCGTTGAAGCCGTCTTTTCCCACGGAGAAACCGCGGTGACCGCGTTGAAAAGTGCATCGCCGAAATCGCGCGCCTTCGGATAACGGGCGACGGGTTCGAACTTCAGCGCCTTTTCGAGGATCTTGTCAGCGAGCACCGGGAGGTCGGTCCTCAGTTCGCTCGGTGGGACGGTCGTTCCGCCCTCCTGGGCATTGACGAGTTCGCGTTCGGATAACGCGTTAAACGGCAACCGTGCCGTCAACATTTCATATGCTACGATGGCCAGCGAATAGATTTCGCTGGCGTAGGTCGCCGTTTCACCGAGGATCTCTTCCGGCGATTTGTAAACCAGGTCCGACTCGTTCCAGAAGCGGTACGAAAGCTCGAAGTTCGTCAGTTTGACCTGCTCGATGCCGGCTTCGGACACCGTCAGCATGATGTTGTCGGGTTTGAGATTGCGGTGCAGGATCCCGGCCTCGTGAGCGGCGCTCAGGGCATAGGAAGTCTGGCGGATTATTCGCGCGACCCGGCGCGGATCGAATTGGCCCGACGCCCGTAGCGCGGCCGCAAGTGACTGTCCCTCGACGAACTCGCTAACAACGAAACGATAGCCCTCGGGAAGTTCTCCCGAGTCCGAAACTGCCGCGATATTCGGGTGTTTGAGATGCGACAACGAAAGCCGTTCGTCCGCAAAGTGCTCCTCATACGCTTCGTCGTCCATGAAAACCCGGACAACGACGCGGCGGCCTTCGGAGATCTGGTCTTGCGCGAGAAACGCAAGCGAATCCTCATCATCGCCGATCAGGTCCTTGACCATGTAGCGGCCTTTGACGGTCTTTCCAACAAGTGCACGCGGACTGTCCCAGTTGAGCGCGCTGCGGCCGATCGGTTGCGTACTCCGGTCGCCGACTTCGGCCGTTCCGGACGGAATTTCGTACGGATTCACAAGTCTGGCCACAGGTTTCGGCGCAACTGCGGGTTCGTCAACGACCTCTTCTGTTTCGAAATGAGTTTCAACGGCGGCGGCCGGTTCCGTCGGCGGCGGAACATCGGCAACCGGGACGGACCACTCTACGTCCGGCGTCATGTCTACCGGTTTCGACGGCGCATCGAGCGGATGGTCGAAATCGATTTCAAGGAGTGAGTCGTCGTCGTCGAAAACGATCGGCGCCTTCTCAGTATCCCGTTGAGTTTCGTATATCTTGCTGATCGGAGCGTGCGGTCTCGCCTCCGGCGGTTTTGCCGGTTGTTCGAACTTCGGACGGATCATCTTGCTTGCGACGGGACGCAAATCACCCGCCTCCTTGTGCGGCATCTTCCGGAGAATGCTCGTGAACACGCCGCCCGCCTTATTTTGTTCGTCCTTCGGCGTTACCGGCAGTAAACGGCCTCCGTCATTCGAGCAGAATCTTTGCGTTCCGTCTTCGTATTTGCTTCGGCACTTCGGACAATAAAGCATCGTTTTCTTTACCGTGGCTACAGACATTAAGCTCTTTTCCCTCTACGACTTGCTGCGCTTCGGCAAAAAGCGCCTGCTGGGTAAAAGGCTTAATCGGCGGGGGATTTCAGATTCGCGAGTAAGCCGTGAGCAGTGATCGGCGGCCGGTGGTCAATGGTCAGTGGTCAGTGGTCTGGGGTCAGTGGGCCGTGGTCGGTGGTCAGGCTGCGGCGGTTGATCACGAATCGATTAACGAATCGCGACTCTTGAATTTCGATCTGACCACTGACCACGGCCCACTGACCACTGACCACTGCTCACTGCCCACAGACCACTGCTCACTGCCCACCGACCACCGACCACGGCCCACTGACCCCAGACCACCGCTCACCGCTCACTGCCCACTGACCACTGCTCACGGCTCACTGCTCACTGCCCACAGACCACCGCTCACTGCCCACAGACCACTGCTCACTGCTCACTGCTTACTGCTTACTGCCTGCGGCGATCTTTTCCGTCAATATCGTGCGGCCCGAATCGAGCGCCATCGCCTGACGGTAAAGCCGCGCAGCGTCCGCGGGCTTGTTGATCTTCGAGAACGCGTCACCGAGCGACTCGAACTCGCGGGCGAGACGTTTACGTTCATTGTTCGAGACGATCTTGAACGCCGTCCCGAGAACTCGCTCGGCTTCGTCAAGACGACCGCGACGTTGATGCAACGTGCTCAGCAGCGTATACGCGACGACGCCGTTCGGACTAACCTGGACGCTTTTCGTGAGAACGCGTTCGGCTTCGTCGAAGCTGTTTCTGGTAGTCAGCGCGCGGCCAAGCAAATTGAGCGCGGTCGGGTTCTTTGGATCTTCGGCCAAGGCGCGCCGCAATAACTGCTCGGATTCAAGGTATCGCTGCTGCGACTGCATGACGTCGGCGACAAGGATCATCGTGGGGACATCCGTCGAAAATTGAATCGCGCGGCGGTAGCTTTCGGACGACTCGTTGATCTTTCCGAGCCGCCGGTAAAGTCGCCCGAGATGGGCGTATGCGAGCGCGAATTCCGGCTCGATCGCGATCGCCTTTAAGTACGCCTGTTGCGTTTCCTCGGAAATGATCCCGCGAAGTTCCAGCGCGACTCCAAGTTGATCGTATGCGAAAGGATTTTCCGCGTCGATCTCGATCGCCTTGCGGGCCATTTGTTCCGCCTCGGCGTACCTGTTCGAAAGATCCCCGCCGATTATCGGCTGGGATAGCACGTAGCTGAGCGCGATGTACGGCCCTGAATTGGCCGGATCGACGCGGATCGCGCCGCGGTAAGAACCTTCAGATTCCTCCCAGCGTTGCTGGTCGGCGTAAATATTTCCGAGCCCGTATAGTCCTCGCGAATCGTTCGGATTCAGCGACAGCGCACGGCGGTAGGCGGCGTCCGCACGCGGATAGTCACGTTCGTCACGTCCGGCGTTGCCGTCGGTGATCGCGCTCTCGACAAGTTCTTCGGTCTTTGCGCCGACTGTAATGATGACATTCTTCTGCGGTTCCGGCTCCACGACGGTCGGCTGTTTCACGACCGTTTCCATGGCGAGCTTGTTCCGGGCCTGCTTCGGCGCTGTTTTGGTCGGAGTCTTCGACGACTTGGCGGACTTCGTGACAGATTTCTTCGTCGATGTCGTTGCCGCTTTCGGTTTCGTCTTTGCCGTCGTGCTCTTCTTGGACTTCGAAGCCGACGGCGACTTGAAAAGTCCGGTTGTGCTCCCGAGGTCCTGCGCAAAACAAAAAACCGGCGTGAAAACCACACACGCCGCGATCGTCAGAACCCATTTGCCGTTGCCGAAAGTCTTCTGCTTCATGTGCCTACTCCTGTCAGTCGGAGCGCACCAGACGGAATCCTATCGCTTTGTCGCGATTCTTCTGATCCATGAAAACACGATACGTCGAGGTCGAACTCGACGAATCCTTCTTCAGGTCGAACGCGCCCCGAACAACAACGCCGGTCTTTCCCATGCGTTCGGCAACCTGTTTCTCGAACTCCGATCCGGCATAAGCACGCGCCGGTGTCGAGGTCCATTCCCAGATGTTGCCGACCAGATCAAGGACGCCCCATTTGTTGGCACTGTCGGGAATCGATCCGACGGCGACAAAATTTAGGTCTCGTTTGACGTTCGCGTGATCGTCGTACCAGGTGTCCCCCCACGGATAAAGCGTGCCTTCGGCGCCGTTTCGGGCGGCATACTCCCACTCTTCTTCCGTCGGCAAACGGTACGTCTTTCCGTCGCGCTTCGATCGCCATTCCGCAAACGCCTTGATGTCGTCGAGATTGACGTAACGGACCGGGAAGTTCATTTCGGCCGTCAGCGGCTTTCCGTTTTCCCAATTTAAGGGAAGCGGATTGTAACCGGTCGCCTGTACAAAATCGGAGTACTCGGCGTTCGTCACCTCGGTCTTGTCCATCCAAAAGTCCTTGACGTCGGTTTCGTATTCGGGTCTTTCAAGCGGGTCGCCGTCATTGCGCCCCATCGTAAACCTCCCACCGCTGATCTTGACCATTTCGGCCTTTGCGGGCGGAGGCGTCGGACTCCCGGAATTGTTGTTTTTCACGATCCCGTTGTTGTTGCCGTTCGATCCGGAAGCGAACATTCCGAGCTTCCAGGCACCAACGAGCCCAACGGAAGTAAGTACCAATAAAACCGCAATTCCAATTAATCCAAGCAATACCGGCGACATCCCGCGCTTCGCCGGCGCGCCTTGATAACTGTGTTGGGCAGTTTGCCATTGCGGGTTCGCAGTCTGCTGCATCTGGAATTGTGACTGCGGGTTCGTTTGCCCGAAGTTCGACCCCGAAATGCTTCCCTGCGACTGTATGATCGTCGCCGCTCCTTCGCCCGGACGGGGGATTCCGCCGCTGTCGTCCATCAGCCGCGCAACGACCTGCTGCGGCTGACCATCGCAGATCACGTCGGTCTCCCAATCGCGAAATCCGTCACGGCTCACCCGGATACGGTGATTGCCGCTCTGGATCCCTTCAAGCAGGAGCCAGCCGTCATCGTGCGTGAGACCGACAGCGACATTGTCGATAAAAACTCGCGCGTTCGCCGGGTCCGTAAGGATCTTCAGCTGCGAAACCGGAAGCGCGGTCCCGGTCGTCTGCCCGACGGACGAATGAATCGCACCGGTTGCCCGAACCGCGTTTCCGAGCTCCTCGACGAGCTGCTCGACCGACTGCGTCCGGTTGTGCCGGTTCTTCTCGACCGAATGCCGGACGGCCTGTTCGATCTGCGGCGAAACCTGAATCCCAAGTTGAGCGAACGTCGGTGGTGTGTCGCTCAGGTGCTTTTTCATGATCGCCGGAATCGACGACCCCTTGAACGGAACGTCGCCCGCGAGCATCTGGAAGAGCATCACGCCGAGACTATATATGTCGGCGCGGACATCCGGCTCCTCGTCGGCCCACTGTTCCGGAGCCATGTAATACGGCGATCCCATCAAACCGGTCGTCTGCGCCTGAATGAAGGACCCGAGCAGTTCTCCGGACTTGATCTTCGCAAGCCCGAAATCGAGGATCTTGACCGCCTCGGACATCGATTTCTTGCCGGTGCAGATCATGATGTTCAGCGGCTTGAGGTCGCGGTGGACGATTCCCTGATGGTGTGCGGCACCGACTCCGGCGCAGATCGCTTTCATCAGCTCAAACGCCTTTTCCGGCGACAGCCGGCCTTCACGCGCGAGCATATCGTGCAGCGATTCGCCTTCGACGTACTCCATAACGAGGAACGGGATCTTTCCGAAGGCGACCCCGTAATCGGAAACTCCGACCACGTTTTGATGCCTGATCGCGGCGGCGGCGAGCGCTTCCTGACGAAATCTGGTTACAAGCTGGGGATCGTTCCCGACGAGATCGGGAAGGATGACCTTGATCGCGTGCTGCGTTTTGAGATACGCGTGCCTGGCTTTGTAAACGACACCCATGCCGCCCTGACCGAGACGCCGCTCAAGGTGGTACTTCTCCTCGAGAACGGGCGCGCCGCTGAGCGTCTGCATCGTTTGCGTACCGTCATCGGGGCAGGTCGTTACTTCATCTGGGAAGCATCGCTTACATTTCTGGCACTCTTTCATTTTGAACAGTTTAGACGTCGGACGGACAAGTGAACATTGTTCGCAAACCGGCAAGCATCCTGTCTTTGAAACCGCCCTACGATTTTAGTTTTTTTGCGAATTGCAATCAAGGCGGAAACGATTTTCCCCTTTTCTTACTTGATATAACGAAAACTGCGACAGAAAAGGTCGATTGCTTCGTTTTTTTTTGAAATTTACCGATCAATCGCCAAGATGGACAAGCTCGAGGAGCTGGATGTAGCGGTCGTCGGAACGGAGAATTTCGAACTCCGGTTGGACCTTCATCGAGATCAGATTCGCCTGGCGCATCGTGTACGCACGCTGAAGCTGCGCGATGGCGTTCTCGCGATCTCCGATGGCCGCAAACGCGATCGCTGCCGAGTACGGTGCGCGCCGACCGTCGTCTGACGCCGCGAATTTTTCCGCAAGTCGCCGCGCTTCGTCGATTTCGCCGTCTCGGACATGCAACAGAAAGCCTTCGTACGAGAAGGTCGGGCACTTTGCAAAAGAATCGGCGGCGGCGGCGAGATTACCGAGTCTGAGTTCGGATTTCGCGATCAGGTAATTCGCGTATTCGTCGTTCGGCGAAAGATCGAGCATCAGGCGGGCCTGTTCGATCGTTTTTTCGGGTTTTCCCCAGAACTCGTAAAGTTCCGCGAGCGTCAGCCTGACACCGAACGAGAGGGGATCGACCTCCTGCGCCTTCAGGATCTCGGCCTCGGCCCGTTCGAACGCGCCCCGGGCCGTGTAAATATTCGAAAGCCAAAGCCGTGCGGTCCGGTTCATCGGACGGCGGCGCAACGCTTCGAGATAGTATCGTTCCCGCTCGTCGAGATCGTAGTTGCGGAGCGATTTGACGGCACCAAGGACGATGTACGCGCCGACAAGATCCGGATCGGCGGCGATCGCCTTTTCGGCGTGCTCAAGAGCTTTGGGCGCCGCCGTACCCGGTGCCGCCTCGACGGTGTTGAACTCCATCAGCATGTAAACGGTCGCCAGACCTTCATGCGCGAGGGCATAATCGGGGTCGACCTTGAGCGCCTCGTTGTAAGACGAGACTGCCTTATTGAGATTCTCCGGCGTCGGTATGTTCCGGTAGTAAAGTCCCTGTAAATAGAACTGATAGGCCTTGACGTTCTTTGTGTAACGCTCGGCCGGCGGGATCTCGCCGCAAAGCTTGACCTGGATCCCGGTCACGATCTGGCAGATGATCCCGTTTTCAACGTCGAAGATGTCCTTCAGCGTCCGGTCTTCCTGGTCGCTCGCCCAAACGACGCTGCCGTCGTCGGTTCGCACCAGCCTCACGTCGAGGCGGATCGAATCGCCGTTTCGCCTGAATCCGCCTTCGATCAGCGCCTGAACGCCGAGCTTTGCCCCGACCTCCTGCGGCGGCGCCGGTTTTCCCTTGAAGACAAATGTCGACCCGCGCGATATCACCTTAAGTTCCTGAATTTGCGAGAGTTCGTTGATCAGACTCTCGGTCAGGCCATCGGCGAGATAGTCGTTCGCCGGATCGGCGGTCAGGTTCTCGATCGGCATCACGGCGATCGACCGGATCGGCTCCGGCGCCTTGACGTTCGCGTTCGTTTCGAGGTCCGGGGAATGCGACCGCCCGCCGAAAATCGCAAGCAGAGCGAACAGCAGAAGCACAACTCCGAGGATCGCCCAAAGTACCGTTCGTTTGTGCGGCGTTTCGGCGGAACCCTCGTTATCACCTCGAACCGCGTCAGATGGAACGGTCAGTTCGCCCACGAACCGAAATCCCCGACCGTAGACCGTCTCGATGAAGATCGCCGGACGGCCTTGGTCGTCGAGCGCCTTGCGGACCGCGGCGACGGCCTTTCGCAACGCGTCGTCATAAACGTCGCGGCCTTCCCAAAACTTCTCCAGCAATTCGTCCCGACCGACTATCCGGTCACGGTTCTCGATCAGGTGAAGCAGGATCCGGAAAGGTAGGCTGGCGAGGTGAACGGTGGAATTCTCGCACCGAAGCACCTGCGTCGCCGGATCGAGCGTGAACCGGCCAAAGCGATAGGTTGTTTTCGGGTTCGTTTCCGATTCCATACCGTTTGCCTCTCTGACTGCCGGATTTCCGTTTTTTTTCCGCTTTCCTTCCAGACTTTCGCGCGAAACAACGGATACGGTTCTTTTGAATTCAGCGCCGATTATAGAACTCGTTTGTTTTTTGTCCAACAGACCGCGCGGCAGGGTGCGTTCTTGAAACGCTTCCGGGTCGCGCACGTTAAGGAGCAATCCCATGCGTTCAAGCCATTCTTTGTCGCGACCGGTAATTCTCGGTCTCACGTCCGTCGTCCTTTGCACCTTGCTTTCCGAGTTCATCGTCCTTTACACACGGTCAGTTTCGGCCGAGAAATCCGCCGCCGTGAAATCCGGGCGCGCGGCGATTGTTCAAATCGTTCGCAGTGGGCTCGACCGACCGGTGAGGATCGATTTCGACGTCCGGTCGGGAGACGTCATTCTCCTCGATCAAAAAGGCTTCGGCCGTCATTCGCAGGCTCGGGATGAACGCGACTTGGGATTTTATGCTCCGGATCCTTCGTCCGTCGGTGCGTTCGCGATCGTCCGAGAGGCGGTTGAAGGCTTTGCCCCCGGCGATGCCTTCTTTTCACTGCCGAATGGGCAAATCACGCGCCGAAGGGCAGACGACGAGGCCACGGCGCCATTTGCGTCACTACCGGCGGGAACAGTGATCGAGGACCTGACGGTCGATCCGTTCGTTTCGATCGGCACCAGTCTTATTGTGACGACGAGATCGGGCCAGATCTGGGAGATCGACGGCGCGGGTAAGGCGTCACCGCTCGCCGACGTCGGGACGCCTCTTACCGCCGCGGCCGTTCTTCCCGTTGATCCAGTACGTTTCGGTCCGCTCGCGGGAACGCTCATTGCCGCTGCGCCGGAAAGGGGCGGCGTTTTCTCGGTCGACCGCGGCGGACGCGCGACATTTTTCGCGCTATCGCGTCGGATCACCGATGTCGACCGGGTACTTCCATCCCAGAATCTCTTTCTCCTCGCCCGATCCGCGGGCAAGTTACTGCAAATCGCGCCGGCGGCGCTCGGGGCCGAAGAAGGCGATCTCATCGCCACGCCGGACGAAGGCGATGCGATCGTGCGTCTGCGTTGGAACGGATACGGCTTCGATTCGGAGGAGATCGACGTCGCCATCCACGCGGATCAGGCGCTGTTCGCGCCGGCGGACCTGTCCGGAACGGGCAGCTGCGTTACCGGAATATCGGCCACCGAGAACGTATTTCAGGCCGAGGCTGGCAAAGGAAGCGTCGATGTCTCCGCGCCGCCGGGATGCAACTGGACGGCCGCGAGCGATTCGGACTGGCTGAAGATCGCGACCGGCGCGTCGGGAGCCGGCAACGGAACAGTCGACTATTTCGTCGGGAAGAACGTTTCGAACGTTCTCCGCGAAGGCCGGATCACGATCGATGGCTTTGAGCATGTCGTCCGTCAGTCTCGCCGGGCTCAACTTCAGTGCGTGCAGCATTTCCAGCCCGCATCGGTCAATTTGTCAGCGGCCGGCGGCGTGACCGATATCAGCATATTCTCGAACGATCAGTGCGCCTGGCAGGCAACAAGCGATGCGCCGTGGATCAGTATCACCGGCAATGTCTTCGGCCGCGGGAACGGGATGGTGTCGATCGCCGGCTCAACGAACTTTGGCGGCCAGTCGCGGCGCGGCTTCCTCGTGCTTCCGAACGGTTCGGTCGAGATCAACCAGGCGCCGAACCTCGCCCCGAACGTCAACGCGGGCGCCGATCAAACCGTCACGCTGCCAAACACGATCGCACTTTCGGGATCGGTGAGCGACGACGGAATCGGGAACAAACCGACGGTTTCGTGGAGCCAGGTAAGCGGCCCCGGCACCGTAATTTTTGGGGGAGCCGCCGGACTCCAGTCATCGGCGATCTTCAACCAGGCGGGCATTTACTTGTTACGGCTGACCGCGACCGACGGCTACCTGACATCGAATGACGACATCCAGATCACCGTCAGCGACGATCCGACGCCGCCGCCGCCCGACCCATCAACCGTCGCGCCGATCCTTGATACGACGATCACGACCAATATCTCGAAATCGTCGGTATTCCTGTATACGGGGCCGAACCCGATCCAGACCGGCGTTGATCCAATAAACATCAAGCCGGAGCGCGTCGGACTCGTCCGCGGGAAGGTCCTCGGCCGGAACGCCCAACCGATCACGAACGCGATCATCACGATCCTCGACCATCCGGAACTCGGACAGACAAAAAGCCGGTCCGACGGCATGTTCGACCTTGTCGTGAACGGTGGCGGCGAACTGACGGTCAAGTTTGAAAAGCTCGGCTACATCGCGTCGCAACGCGAGGTGAGCACGAAATGGCTCGAAACGACGCGGCTTGACGATGTCGTCCTGATCCCGTTCGACGGAAACGCAAGTTTCATCGATCTCAATTCGGGCCTGCCGATTCAGGTCGCTGAAAGCGGGATCGTGACGGACGCGGACGGATCGCGCCGGGCGCGCCTCTTCTTCAAACAGGGAACGAGCGCCACTATGACGCTTCCCGACAATTCCGTCCAAAGCCTCAGCGAAATGAACGTCCGTTCGACCGAGTTCACCGTCGGAACTTCAGGCCGCGAGACGATGCCGGCTGTACTGCCGGCGACGAGCGAGTACACGTACGCGTCGGAGTACTCGGTCGACGAGGCGGTTGCGGTCAACGCCACCAACGTCACCTTCAGCCAACCGGTCGTGCAATATCTCGAGAACTACATCGGCTTCCCGACCGGCGCATCCGTGCCGACGGGATCGTACGACCGGAAATCGTCGGTATGGAAGTCGGAAACGTCGGGTCGGGTGGTGAAGATACTGTCGGTCACGGGCGGCGCGGCCGACCTCGATCTTACCGGCGGCGGCGTTCCCGCGACGGATCCCGAATACGCCGCGCTCGGCATCAATCCGGCGGAGCGGCAAAAACTGGCGGAGATATACACTGTCGGACAAACGCTATGGCGGGTGCCGATCAGCCATTTCACGCCGTGGGACTGCAATTATCCGCCGGCTAACCGACCGATGCCGGATGTCCCGCCGCCGTTCTTTGAAGAGGAGCCGGAGGTCGATTGCGACTGCAACACCGAGGAAGAGACAGTTCACGAGTATTCTCAACGGCAGAACGTAGAAGAAACCGTGATCTCGCACCAAACGGGATTCCACCTGATATATGACGGCCAACCGCAGGGCGCCGGCGCGGTTATCCCGCTTGTCGGGCCGACCCCGCCGCCGGATGACCTCGAGCAAGTCGCGGCGATCGTCACGGTCGCCGGACAAACGACGCGTTCCGCGCTAATGGTCCCATCGGCGAACCTGAGCCTCAACTACACCTGGGACGGCAAGGACTTCGCCGGACGGACAGTGCAGGGGCCGCAGACGGCCACCGTCAACGTCGTGCATCTCTATCCGATCGGCTATGTCCTCGGAGGCGAGTTCGGAGAAGCCGGCAACGGCGGCGGACAGACGTTCGTGAGAACCGGAGCCGGGATCACCATCCGAAGCTTCCAGATCGAGATTGGAAGGCTTGACAGAAGCGGAATGGGGCTCGGCGGTTGGTCGCTGAGCGCGCATCACGTTTATGATCCCGCAACCCAAACGCTTTATAAGGGCGACGGAACTGTCCGGCACGCACGTTCGACGAGTTCGGTCGTCAACACTTCCACCGGAACCGGCGAATCGGGTTTCGAGGGTGACGGCGGGCCTGCCGTTAATGCCAAACTTTCCGAGCCGAGCGACGTGGCTTTTCTGCCCGACGGCACCTATTACATCGCCGACCGCCTGAATAATCGCGTACGGCGGGTCGGCCGTGACGGCATCATTTCGACCTTCGCCGGTGACGGCGCCGACTTCTGCGATCCGACCGCGGTATGCGGCGACGGCGGACCCGCGGTTAACGCTTCGGTTCCCAACCCGGTCGGTATCGCCGCGATGCCTGACGGCACGGTCCTTGTCACCGATCCCTTCAGAAACCGGATCCGCAAAATCGATGTGAACGGCATCATCTCGACGCTCGCCGGCAACGGTAATGCGTGCGATCCGCTGGCGGCATGCGGCGATGGCGGTCCGGCCGGCGCGGCGACGCTCAACACTCCGAGCTATCTCCATCTGGCGCAGGATGGCTCAATCTACGTCGGCGACAGCGGCAGCCAACGTGTCAGAAAGATCGGCACCAACGGAATCATCACGACCGTCGCCGGAAGCGGCAACACCGATTGCCCGGCGGACAATATGCCGGCGCGGACCGCGTGCATAGAGCGTCCGATCGGCGTCGCTCTTGACGGCAACGGCTCGCTTTACATCACCGGCAACGGCCAAGGCAACGCCCGCCTCTTCCGGCTCGCAACGGACGGGATCGTGCACGTTCTTGCTTCGGGCGATCTGTGCAACGGGGCACTTCAGAATCCGGAAGGGACTCTCAATCCAAGCCTTTGCGATCCACGCGCGGTCAGCATCGGACCTGACGACAACCCATACTTTGCCGCCGACAACCGCATCTACAAGTTCGACTCCGACGGCGTTCTGAAGTCTTTCATCGGGACATTCGACAACGGGTTCAACGGTGAGGGTCAACCGGTAACGACGGCGAACTTTTCGACGCCGGCGGCCGCGACTTTCGGATCCGACGGGAACATTTACGTCGCCGCCGCCGGTGATCAGCGCGTACGCAAAGTAACGCCTTCGCTCCCGGGATTCTCGGGCACCGCACTCCTGATCCCGTCGGAAGACGGATCGGAGGTCTTCGAATTTGACGCCGACGGGCGGCACCTGAAGACGCTGAACGCGCTGACCGGAACCGACAAGTACGTTTTCGGCTACAATTCCGGCGGCCTTCTCGTGAGCGTCACCGACGGCGACGGCGACGTGACCGCCATTCAACGCACACCCGACGGAAAGCCGACGGGCATCCTTTCGCCCTACGGCCAGATCACCGCACTGACCCTTGACTCAAACGGTTACATCGCCTCGATCACCGATCCGGGCGGAGAAGCCTACCATTACACGTACTCAGCCGACGGACAAATGCTCTCGCGGCGCGATCCGCTCAATCACGAAAGGATCTACACATACGACGCACAGGGTCGGCTGATCGCGATCGAAAACGCCCTCGGCAGCACGCACACGCTGTCGCGGACAGGAAACGCCCGAGATTACACGGTGACATATAACAGTCCTCTCGACCGTGTTTCGACCTTCCAGGTTCAGAAATCCGATAACGGCGATGAAGCGCAGGTGAACACGGCCGCGGACGGAACGATATCGCATCAAAACACCACTTCGGACGGTTCGACGTCGAATTTGAACCCCGACGGCACAGGTCTCCAAACGACGCTCGGACCCGACCCTCGTTGGGGCATGCAATCGCCGCTCGAGGCGAGTTCGGATGTTCTTACTCCGGCGTTCCTGCACTCGAACTTCGCTCAGCAGCGAACGGTCACGGTCGCATCGCCGTCGAATCCGCTAAGCTTATTGACGCAGACCGACACGCTGAATCTGAACGGACGCGTCTTCACGAGCGTGTTCACGTCGTCTAACCGGACATTCGAAATGACGACGCCTGAAAACCGCCAATCGACGGTTGTTGTCGATGGACAGGAGCGCGTCAGCCAGGCACAGTTCGGTGGCCTCAATACGGCCAACTACACCTGGGATTCACACGGGAAGCTGTCCGCCGCTCAGTTCGGCAGCGGTGCCGGTGCCCGGACTTACGGCTTTTCATACGATTCGGCCGGTTACCTTTCGACGTTCACCAATGCGTTGAACCAATCGATTTCGTATGTTTACGACTTGTCAGGAAGAACAACGCAGATGACGCTGACCGACGGCCGGGTCCGCGCGTTCGGCTATGACGCGAACGGCAATCTGACCTCGTTGACGCCACCCGGCCGTCCGGCGCATACGTTCACGTATGACGCTCTCGACCGGCTCACGTCGTACGTTGCCCCGAATCTCGGCACCGGAAGCAGCACCACCAGTTACCAATACAACGCTGACAGCGACGTCGCGCGCATCACCCGGCCCGACGGTCTTGAGCTCAATTACGCCTACGATACGGGCGGCAGGCTCCAGACCGTGACCGTGCCAAATGGATCGTACGGATATTCCTACGATGCTGTAACCGGCAATTTGTCGAACATGACGGCACCGGGCGGCGGAACCTTGGCCTTTCAGTACGACGGGTTCCTTCCGACCCGTGAAACATCAACGGGGACGGTCGCCGGCAATGTCTCGCAGACGTTCGACGACAGTTTCCGGGTAACGTCTCAAAGCGTCAACGACGCTTCAACCGTCACGTTCTCGTACGACAACGACAATCACCTTACCGCGGCCGGAAGTCTGTCGCTGACGCGCAACGCGGCCAACGGACTTTTATCAGGGACGGCGCTCGTCAACGTCACCGACACCATCATTTACAATGGATTCGGCGAGACCACCAATTACAACGCGAAGTTCAACGCGGCGACCCTGTACGACGCAAGCTTTACGTACAGCAAACTCGGGCGGATCGTCCAGAAAACGGAATCGATCGGCGGCACTACTTCGACGTATGACTACGCGTACGACGCTGCGGGAAGATTGCTTTCGGTCACGGTCGACGGTGCTCCGCAACCGCTCGTCACGTACGGATACGACAGCAACGACAATCGGACGAGCATCAACGTCGGTGGAAATGTCATTACCGGAGCGTACGACGCACAGGATCGGCTGACTCAGTTCGGCAATTCAACTTACGCCTATACACTCAACGGCGAACTGCTGAGCAAAACGAACGCCGGCCAGACGACGCAGTACAGCTACGATGTGCTTGGAAATCTCCGCCAAGTGATCCTGCCGGACACAACGCAGATCGACTATGTCATTGATCCGCTTGACCGGAGGATCGGAAAGAAAGTCGACGGTACCCTAACACAAGGTTTCCTGTACGGCGATCAACTCGAACCGGTCGCCGAACTTGACGGGTCGAACAATGTCGTCAGCCGCTTCGTTTACGGATCTCGAACCAATGTTCCGGACTACATGATCAAGAACGGTGTGACGTACCGGATCATCGCCGATCAGGTCGGAAGCGTGCGCCTGGTTGTCGACGCCGCCACCGGCAGTGTCGCGCAGCGCATTGATTATGACGAGTTCGGCGTCGTACTTCTGGACACCAATCCTGGATTTCAGCCGTTCGGTTTCGCCGGCGGGATATACGACAGCCAGACCGGCTTGGTGCGGTTCGGAGCCCGCGATTACGATCCTGAAACGGGCCGCTGGACATGCAAGGACCTGCTTCAGTTCGAAGGGAACGACACGAACCTCTATTCCTATTCGTTCGCCGACCCGTTGAACTCGGTCGATTCGGATGGTCTTTTCCCGAAGAGCATCAAAGAGGCGAAGAGGAATTTCATTGAAGAGGTGATCCAAAACATTCAGAAAACTCTGATCGATAAGGCGATCACGATCCGGCGAGGGCAATGCGTGAGGGAGATCAAGCAGGAGCAGAAGCCGAAAACAACCGTCACGAAAGAGAAGAAAAGCAAGAAAAGGAAGAAGCACGACGATCTCGCGGATAATCACGACGTTCAGGTCGAGGCGGATCGCCAGGTCCAGCCATACAAGGATGCTACGAAGGTGGGGGAAAAGGTCGGAGACGCGCTCAGCGGCGGGCAGGTCCAGAAGGGGCTCGAAAACTTGCTCTTCGATCCCGGCCGGGCGCAGCACAATCTCGAAACCTGGGGTCGGTTCTTCACGACGATTCCGAAATAGACGGAAGGCGTACGGACCGGCGTCCTCGCGGCTCGAATCGGAATCGTAATGTCGCGAGACTCTATCTCACCACAATGTTGACGAGCCGTTTCGGAACGACGACGATCTTGACGATCTCCTTGCCCGCCGTATGTTCGCCGACTTTCGGATCGGCCAGCGCCATGGCTTCAAGATCGGCGTTCGACGCTTCGGGCGACGCCATGACGCGCGAACGCAGTTTGCCGTTGACCTGGACCGGGATCTCGATCGTGTCATCCTTCGCCAGTTCGACATTGAACGCAGGAAAACGAGCACCGTTGGCCAAAATACCATTGTCATTCCCGGCGAGCACCGCAAAAAGTTCCTCCGCCGCATGGGGCGCGAACGGCGTCAGCATCAAAACCAGTGCTTCGCACGCCTCGCGGACCGTCGCGCGTTCTTCGTCGGTCGCGGTCTCCGGTTCGGCCTTGAAGTCGTAAAGTGCGTTGCAAAGTTCCATCAGCGCGGCGACCGGCGTATTGAACTGGAGCGACTCAAAGGCATCGCCGACGCGCTTGATCGTCTGATGCGTCTTGCGAAGCAAAGCGGCGCATTTGGGATTTGGGATTTGGGATTGCGGATTCGCCTCTTCAACTGACGGCTGGCCACCGACCACTGACCACTTGTAGACGTACCGCCAAACCCTCTGCAGAAATCGCACCGCGCCTTCGATCCCGGCCTCGTTCCAGACGAGTTCGTTCTCGACCGGTGCGGCGAAAAGGACGAAAAGCCGCGCGGCGTCGGCGCCGTAGATCTCGACCATCTCGTCAGGATCGACGCCGTTTCCTTTCGACTTCGACATCCGCTCGACCGCCGATCTCAGGACCTTGCCGTCCTCGGAGCGCGCCGCGAGGATCTTGCCTTTGGCGTCGCGCTCGACCGCGACCGTCGACGGCGGAAAATAAACCCGCTTCCCTTTTCCGTCCGGATCATCCGGATTCGGGATCTCGTCAAAGAACGTCTCGCCGACGACCATTCCCTGCGTCAGCAGACGCTTGACCGGTTCGTCGAACTTCACGAGACCGATGTCGCGCATGACCTTCGACCAGAACCGCGTGTAGATCAGGTGCATGACCGCATGATCGTCGCCGCCGATGTACTGGTCCACCGGCGTCCAGTACGCGGCTTTTTCCGGATCGAACGGCATTTCGTCGTTGTGCGGATCGATGTAACGGAAGTAGTACCAGCACGAATCGACGAACGTATCCATCGTGTCGGTTTCGCGCTTCGCGGGTTCACCGCAGTTCGGACAATCCGTATCGACAAACTCCGGAACTTTTGCAAGCGGCGACTCACCGGTTCCGGTGATCGCGACGTTATCCGGCAGCACGACCGGCAGGTTTTCGTATTTTTCGGGGACGACGCCGCAGTCGCCGCAATAGACGACCGGGATCGGCGATCCCCAGAACCGCTGGCGAGAGATTCCCCAGTCGCGGAGGCGATAGGTCGTCGCCCCCTCGCCGAAACCGTGCATCTCGGCGTGATGCGTCATCTCCTTTTTCGCCTGATCGCTCGTTTTGCCGTTCCAGTAATCGGAATGGACAAGCACGCCGTAATCGGTGAATGGATCTTCGAGCGCGAGCGCATGCATTGAATGATGCTCATGCGCCATGTGCGGTTCGGAAATCACCTGTCGGATCGGCAAATCGTATTTTTTCGCGAACTCAAAATCGCGCTCGTCGTGCGCCGGGACGCTCATGACCGCACCGGTGCCGTACTCCATCATCACGTAATTACCGACCCAGACGGGCAATTCCTCGTTTGAGAACGGATTGATCGCTTTCAGTCCGGTGTCGACGCCTTTCTTTTCCTGTTCCGCCTCGTGATCGACGACCTTGAGCTTCTCGGCACGGATCCGCTCGATCGCCTTTTTCACGTCGTCCGTGAACAACCCGAAATTGGCGACGATCACCGGATGCTCGGCCGCGACGACGACCGCGTTTGCGCCGTAGATCGTATCGATTCGGGTGGTGAAAACCCTTATCGATTTGGGATTTGGGATTTGGGATTGCGGATTTTCTGAACTAGTAACGTCCCCAAATCCGAAATCCGCATTCCGCAATCCGAAATCCACGTAGGCTCCTTCCGATCGCCCGATCCAATCGCGCTGGCGCTTGAGAACCTTTTCCGCCCAGCCCGCCTCGATCCCGGCCATGTCGTCGAGCAGCTGATCGGCGTAGGCGGTCGTCTTCAGGAACCACTGTTCGAGATCTTTTTTCGTGACGGCGTTTCCGCAGCGCCAGCAAAGTCCGCCGGAAGCCTGCTCGTTCGAGAGCACGGCCTTATCGGTTTCGCACCAATTGACCTGCGTCTTTTTCTTGTACGCGAGGCCCATTTCGAGCATCTTGAGAAAGAACCACTGGTCGAATTTGTAGTAATCCGGGCGATGCGCGGCCATCTCGCGGCGCCAGTCGTAGCTCAGCCCGAGCCGCTGCAACTGGCCGCGCATATGGCTGATGTTGTTCTCGGTCCAGTCACGCGGGTTGACGCCGCGCTTGATCGCCGCGTCCTCGGCCGGCTGCCCGAACGAGTCCCAGCCGATCGGGTGCAGAACATTGAATCCCCTGAGGCGTTTGTACCACGCCAGCGCGTCGCCGACCGAATAGTTCCGGACGTGGCCCATGTGGAGGTTTCCCGACGGGTACGGCAGCATTTCGAGCTGGTAAAACTTGGGGAGTTCCTCGACAGATTCGGCATTGAACGCACCGCTTTCCTTCCAAATCCGCTGCCATTTGTCTTCGATCTTTTTAGCGAAATACTTTTCGTCCATTTTCTCGATTGTTGATCCGATTCCGAACACTATCTCCGTCAGCACGGGCCGGCGTTTTCGCCGAAATGGACCAAAGTCTTAAGACTAATGAGTTAGTGCGAAAAATTCAAAGGAATTGGGGTTGGTTGGTCCATCGTTATTCGTCGTTTGTCATTCTCGCTTTCCGGTTTTCCCCTTTCCCCCCTTTTACCTTTTCCCCTTTTTCACTTTTACCTTTTCCCCTTTTCCCCTTTTCCC
>JAKQII010000016.1 GCA_029557535.1 Acidobacteriota bacterium | reverse complement strand
GCGCGTTTCCGCATCGTTCAGATCCTCGGGGACCAACCCGAAATTCGAGTTGGGAATTAACAACGGGCGACCGTCTAAGTTAAAATCTCACTTTATGTCTCTGCTCAAAATAGTTCACTATCCGGAACCTGTGCTGCTTCAGGTCGGGAAGCCTGTCGGCGAGGATGAGTTCAACGAAGACCTCAAACGTCTCGTCGAGGACATGTTCGAAACGATGTACGACGCCCGCGGCGTCGGCCTTGCGGCGCCGCAGGTTGCGGTTTCACGGCGGCTTTTTGTGATGGATTGCCTGACCGATGAAGGCGAACCGAACCCGATCGCGTTGATCAATCCGGAGATCATCGCCCAGGAAGGCGAGCAGGTCGGCGACGAAGGATGTCTTTCATTTCCAGGGATTTACACGACTGTCCGTCGTGAACTCAGAACGGTTGTCCGTTTTCAGGACGTGACCGGCGAGATGCAGGAACTCGATCTCACGGATCTTTCAGCCCGCTGCGTGCTTCACGAAACGGACCACTGCGACGGAATAGTTTTCCTCGACCGCATGACGAGCCTCAAACGCCAACTCGCCAAACGCAAGATCAAGAAACTTCAAAATACAGGGAAGTGGGATTAGGCATTTGGGAATTGGGATTGCGGATTCACCGGAATCCAAACTCCAAAATCAAAAACCCAAAATCGTCAGAGCTGTATCCTGAGCATGTAAGTGCAGATGCTGATCGGGACTCCCGGGGCGATCGAGATCTGCTGGCCGACCGGCAATTCGTAATTGTTGATGATCGCCGGATTGCGGCCTTCGTTGACCATCGAAAAATTGCCGTTTCCGTCAGTGTAGATCACCAGATGACGCCGGCTGATCTCAGGATCGCCGAGAAGCGGGATGTCGACCGGCTTTGATTTTGAACCGCGACCGATGACGACCTCGCGCTGGTGGACCGGAATGACGTTCTGCCTGACGCCGCCGCGCCAGACTTCGACCTTGTACAACTCACGGTTTCGTTTCTGAACACGGGTCGATTCTTCAAATTCTTCCGAAGAGATCGGCGGGGTGTTTGCCATCGCACGCTGAAATTGGTTCGGCAAAGCGGTCGGCGGCGGCTGGTTCGAGAACGACGGATGCGTCGTTGGCGTGGTGAAATTCGGTGTCGGCGGCGCCGGATTGATCGGCGTCACCGGCGAGGGCGCGTTCTGCCGCGGTTGCACCGGACTGTTCTGCATCGCCGGCGAGGGCATTTTCGGTTTTACTTCAGCGGCAGGTTTCGGCCGCGAAAGAACACTCGTTTTGTTCGCGTTCGGATCTTCCCAACTGTGCTGGACGCGAACTTCGCCCTTTTCGAGCGTACCGTCGACACGCAGTTGTACCGCGAAACTCTTCGTCTCAAGTTTCTTCTTTCCCGAGATCTCTTTCGCTCGTTCGGCGAGGATGTGATAAAGGCCCTGTTCGAGTCCGCGCCGTTTCGCGCCCTGCCATTCCTTGTCGTCGTCGTCGCTGAGAAAGATCGTATATTCGGTCGGAATGATCGCCGTGCCCTGCGGCAGCGGTACGATCTCGCGCTGCATGACGCCTTCGACCTCGCGGGCGATCTTAACGATGAACTCTTCCGCCAGGCTCCGCGGTTTCACCTGCGCGTCACGCGCGGCCTCTTCGAGAACCAGTTCCGACGTCTCGCCGTCGATCCATTTCCTAACTTTGTCCAGGACGCTCAACTCAGATCACCTCGAAAAATCAACATTATCATCACCCGATTTCGCTTTTTTGGCAATCCAGCCGTGAGTTTGCCAGTCTGGCTCGCGTTCACGTCCGAACTCAATGACATCGACCTCGAACCACGTGTCGTTCTCGCTGACGATCCGCACTTTCGATCCGGAGGGTACCCAGCCGAGCTGGTTCGAGCGCACGTTCGAGTCGGCCCGCAAAGGTATGTCGCGGACGGCCTTGCCATCGCGGCTCGAAAGAACCGACGAGATCGACGGCAGGTTGGTCAGGCCGCTGAGGAGCAGGCGTGTTCCGTAAAGCAGACCCGAAAAGACGGCAAGCGCGATCAGGACCGTCAGCAACCGCCGCGTCATCCGCCCCTTCCTTTTCTGATACGGCGCGGGTTGAACTTCAGGCGGACGATAGACATCCACCGGAGCAGTGACCGCGATCTGCGGCCTGGCGGCCGGCATCGCCGGAAATCTCTGATGCTCGGCAAGATGCTTCGTTTCGATTCCGGCACGCTCGTCGATCGCGATGACCGGCGTCGGTTGTTTCGGAACGATCTGCCCCCCCTCGTATTTCAGTTCACGCGACGTGCTGAACTTCGGCTGCTGCGGCGCGAAAGGCGTGTAACCCCGTGCGACGTGCGCGCGCGGCGGTTGCGCCGAACGCGCTGATACGTGGGTTTCGACCTCGCCGGTTGGCATTTCACGGATCGATTTCAGGCGCGCGAGATCCTGCCAGAACTCCTCGACAGACTGGTGCCGATCGCCGGGATCCTGTCGCGTCGCGCGGCTAATGATATCGAGAAACAGACCCGCCCACGGTTCACTGCGGACCGCGTGCGGGAGTTCGTGGATCTGACGGCCGGAAAAGAACCGCGGCGACTCGCCCGTGACAAGAACATAAACCGATTTCGCCAGCGAATAGATGTCCGCCGCGGGCGTCAGTTCCGAAACGGGCGCGGCGGCATCGTCCGCAAGCAGCGGAGAATGCTCCGGCGGCGCGTAGATATTGGTGCCGACACGGGTGATCGGCGTATCGGATTGCGAAAACCTGGCGACGCCGAAATCCGCGATCTTCACCGTCTTCAGGTCCTTCGTCAACAACAGGTTCTGCGGTTTGATATCGCGGTGGATGACGCCGTGCCGGTGCGCGTGCGCGAGTCCGGCGCAGACCTGTTCGGTATAATCAAGCGCCCCGCCGAGCGCCAGCGACTTCGCCCGGCAGAGTTTCGCGAGATCGCCGCCCGGGAGATACTCGAGCACGAGATAATGGAAAACCGTGCTTCTAAGATCGCGCGCCGTGCCGTGGCCAAGACGGCTGACGACGTTCGGGTGGCGAACGCGATCAAGCGCCACGGCCTCGTTCTGGAAGTTCTCGACGAGCGTCCGTTCGAGGTCCTGATCCAGATCGTTCTGCATGAAGACGTTCAGCGCCTTGATGACGACCTCGCCGTGCGGCGATTGCGGGGAAGCGATCGTGTCCCGCGCCAGATAGATCTCGGCGTAGCTGCCCCGGCCAAGCAGTTCGATGATGTCGAAGCGCTTGTCGAGGCGGCAGTTTTTCAGAGAAAGTTCACGCATCTTCTGATCTTCGTGAGATCGTCAATCAATTACGAACGCACGGTCCGCGATGTTCATTCGATGATAGTTGATTCCGTTCGAACTTTGTAGGCGAACAGTGAACAGTCCGCGGCGACGCCCCGGCGAAGGCGCCGCAATTTGGGTCAGAGTCGCGATTGGTAAGACCTGTAGTTTAAGTCGCCCGGAAAATTCTTAGGATCGTCGAAATGCTCAAGACGTGCCGATGTCGATCAAATTGCGAATCCGATGACCGTTCTATTTGTAGGCAACCGATTAACCGGAGCCGATGGTCAAAGAATTCCCAAACCGGGGTTGCAATAATTGGTTAAACCAATTATGATTTATCCCGACTTCAGCAGCCATCGATCATTTGAGTTTTTACCGATTTGAATCATTTCGGGCTCAGATCCGGCCATCCGTGAACTGAAGGCTCGCCGGTCGACTTGTCCGGCGACCGAAAACGCTGCGAAGTGTGATTCCCGTCAATCCACAGACCTCGGATTGACATTCAAGGATGCGCCACAGTCGACGCTTACGCCTTGGGCGGCGATTGTGGCGCATTGATTTTCAAACAGTGCGGGGGAAAATCGGACAATGAGAGCACGCTTTGCGCTCATCGGCAGCCTGATCGTCCTGTGTTCGGCGAGCGCGTATTCGCAGATGGCCGATGTCATTGTCGCCGCCGACGGATCGGGCGACGTCAGGACCGTGAACGAAGCGATCGCGCGGGTTCCCGAGTTTAACCGTAAGCGATACACGATCGCGATCCGGCCCGGGACGTACGTCGAACAGATAAATATTCCTGTGACAAAGCCGTTCGTTACGCTTATTGGAGATCCGGCCGGCGGAACCAAACTCAGTTTCGACATCAACAGCGCACGTGCCGGTACGACGTCCGCGGCCTACGCTTTCTATGTAGGCGGTCATGACTTCCGCGCCGAGAACATTACCTTCGAGAACGCTTATGACTACAAGCCCGGCCAGGTCGGGAGCCAGGCCGTCGCGGTACTTGCCGAAGCCGATCGGATCGTCTTCAGGAAGTGCCGATTTCTCGGCTGGCAGGACACCCTTTACGCTAAGAACGGACGCCAGTACTATGTCGACTCTTACATCGAGGGGCACGTCGATTTCATCTTCGGACAAGCCGCGGCGGTGTTTGAGAATTGCGAGATCCGTTCGAAAGGGAACGGATACATCGCGGCCCCGATGCGGTTCGCGGATAATGAACGGTCGGGGTTCGTTTTTTTCAGATCGAAACTGACGGCGAACGACGGCGTCACCGGCGTTTTTCTCGCGCGCCCGTGGAGAGCATTCGGACGGACCGTCTTCATTGAAACCGAAATGGGCGCCCACATCCGTCCCGAGGGTTGGAACAACTGGGGAAAGACCGAAAACGAGTCGACCGCCTTCTTCGCCGAGTCCGGGTCGACAGGACCCGGTTCAGATCCGTCAAAACGCGTTGCCTGGGCCCGCAAACTCGACAAGAAGGCGCTTGATCTCTTCGCGCCGCAGGCTTTTCTTCGCGGCAGCGACGGCTGGGATCCGAAGGGCTCCGACGACAGGTTCGCCGAAACTGTCCGTCCCGATTGGAGCCTTGTCACATGGTCCGGCGCGCTGCGCCAGGCGCCGCTGTGGTATCAAACCGACGAGGCGGCGCGGATCGCCGACCAGGTCATCCTTTATCAGAAAACGAACGGCGGCTGGGAGAAAAACGTGGATATGGCCCGCGTGCTGACCGAAACCGAACGGGCAAAAGTCCGGGCAGCGAAGGACGACATCGCCGAATCGACCATCGACAACAACGCGACGCACACCCAACTCGCGTATCTTGCCAAAACGATCTCGGCGAGCCTTCAAAAATCGACTCCGCCGGCGAATCATCCGAAACACATGGAATCCTTCAACAAGGGTTTGGATTACATCCTTTCGATGCCCTACGAGAACGGCGGATTCCCGCAATTCTTCCCGCTTCGAAAGGACTACACGCGGCATATCACGTTCAATGACGGCGCGATGATCGGTGTGCTCGAAGTTCTTCGCGACATTGATGAAATGAAGCCCGATTATCGGTTCGTCGACGATGCGCGACGCGCGAAAAGCGCGGCCGCGGTCGCCAAGGCGATCCCGCTGATCCTGAAACTTCAGGTCGTCGAAAAAGGAGTGAGAACGGTTTGGGTCCAGCAGTATGACGAGGTGAATCTTGAACCGGCTTGGGCCCGCAAGTTCGAACCGCCTTGCCTGACCTCGAGCGAATCGGTCGGTATCGTCAGGTTCCTGATGGGCATCAAAAAACCGTCGGCCGAGGTTGTCGACGCCATCGAATCTGCCGTCAAGTGGCTTCGTGCCAATCAGATCAACGGCTATCGATGGGAGAGCGTGAAGGGCGACCGGCAACTTGTCAAGGACGAAAAGGCCGGACCGCTTTGGGCGCGCTTCTATGAGTTCGGAACCGCACGGCCGATCTTTTTGGGGCGCGACGCGGTGATCCGGTACGACGTCAAGGAGATCGAGTCCGAACGGCGCAACGGTTACGCGTGGTATGGTAACTGGCCGCAGTCGCTGCTCGAAAAAGACTATCCCAAATGGAAGCGATCACTTTCGAAGAAATAACTTATGAAGCAGATCTCTCGACGTGAATTTCTTGAACTCGCGATCGCCGGCGCAGGTTCGGCGCTGCTGCTGTCGCAAACCGGTCTCGCGCAGGGTCGTTCTGCCGATCCGTGGAAGACCGAATATCCGAAAATCCTCGCGCGCATCCGGGCGCCGAGGTTCCGGAAACGCGATTTTTCCGTACTCAAATACGGCGCCGTTGCCGACGGAAAGACGCTCGCCACCGAAGCGATCACGAAAGCGATCGACGCTTGTGCGAAAGGCGGCGGCGGACGCGTCGTTATCCCTCCCGGTGAATATCTGACGGGGGCGATCCATCTCAAATCGAACGTCAATCTACATGTCTCGAAAGGCGCGTACGTCAGGTTTTCAATGAACCCGAAGGACTATTTGCCGATCGTCCACACGCGCTGGGAAGGGATGGAACTGATGCACATCTCGCCGCTGGTCTACGCCTACGAGCAGACGAACATCGCGATCACCGGCGAGGGAACGCTCGACGGCCAGGGCAAGTCGTACTTCTGGAAATGGCACGGCAATCCGAGATACGGCGGAAATCCCGACGTCATCAGTCAGAAGGCGGCGCGGGCACGGCTTTACGAAATGATGGAGAAGGGCGTTCCGGTCAAAGAGCGGATCTTCGGCGAGGGGCATTATCTGCGTCCGCAGTTCATCCAGCCGTACAAGTGCAAGAACGTACTGATCGAGGGCGTGACGATCGTCGATTCGCCGATGTGGGAGGTGCACCCGGTACTCTGCGAAAACGTCATCGTGCGCGGACTTAACATAACGTCGCACGGTCCGAACAACGACGGCTGCGATCCCGAATCGTGCAAGGACGTCCTGATAGAGAACTGCTATTTCGATACCGGCGACGACTGCATCGCGATCAAGTCGGGCCGCAACAGCGACGGACGCAGGATCAACGTCCCGACCGAGAACATCATCGTCCGCAACTGCGTCATGAAGGACGGCCACGGCGGCATTACCGTCGGCAGCGAGATCTCGGGCGGCGTCCGCAACCTTTTTGCCGAGAACAATAACCTCGACAGCGCGAATCTCTGGACGGCGCTCCGCGTCAAGAACAACGCGTCGCGCGGAGGACTGCTCGAAAACATGTACTTTCGCAACACGATCGTCGGAGAGGTCTCGCGCGCGGTCGTCGAGATCGATTTCAACTACGAGGAAGGCGGCAAAGGCGAGCACACGCCGGTCGTCCGTAATTACGTCGTCGACGGCTTGACTTGCCGGAAGGGCAATCGGGCGGTCGATCTTCAGGGGCTCGACAAGGCTCCGATATACGACGTGAAACTAAAGAACTGCTCGTTCGAGACGCTCGACAAACCGTCGGTGATAAAGAACGTCAAGGGTCTGGAAATGGTCAGCGTCAAGGTCGGCGGAAAGCCGGTCGACAAGCTTGACTGAGCATCTGACGGGAGCAGATTATGTCAATCGATAGAGAATTCAGCCGGCGCGATTTCGTCAAATCGGCGGTCGCGGCGGGGACGGGAATCCTGGTCGCCGGTTCGGGAGCGGTGCGCGCGAACGATAAGGATCGCAAGCGATACGCGCTCGTCGGGACCGGGCACCGCGGTACGTCGATGTGGGGCGTCGATCTCGCGAAGCGCTATCCGGACAAACTTGAGTTCGTCGGCCTTTGCGACAAGAATCCGAAACGAGCGCTGGCCGGACGCGCGCTGATCGGCGTCGATTGCCCGACATTCACCGATTTCGACGAGATGCTCGCGAAAACGAAGCCCGAGATCCTGATGGTCACGACGGTGGACTCGACGCACCACCAATTCATCACGAAGGCGCTCGCAAAGGGCATCAAGGTGATGACCGAAAAGCCGATGGTGACCGAAGCAAGCCAATGTCAGGCCGTTCTCGATGCCGAGCGCGCGCACAAGAATCCGCTCGTCGTGACCTTCAATTACAGGTATTCGCCGAAGCACGAAAAGATCAAGCAGATCATTTCGTCGGGCGAGATCGGCGAGGTCACGTCGGTCGATTTCTCATGGTATCTCGACACGTCGCACGGCGCCGACTATTTTCGTCGCTGGCACCGATTGAAATCCGGAGGCGGAAGTCTCTGGGTGCACAAGGCGACGCATCATTTCGATCTCATCAACTGGTGGCTCGCCGCCGATCCTGTCGAAGTTTCGGCGTACGGCGCGCTCAATGTTTACGGCAAAAAGGGCACGTTTCGCGGGAAGAATTGCCGAAACTGCGAATTTGCGCCGACGTGCAGCTTTCACTGGGACCTAAGGAAGAACGAGCGGTTGATGAAGCTCTACGCCGAATGCGAGGACGTCGACAATTATTACCGCGACGGCTGCGTGTTTCGGGAGGACTGCGATATTTACGACACGATGTCGGCGATCGTCAAATACGATTCGGGCGTCAGCATGAGTTATTCGCTGAATGCGGCGATGCCGTACGAGGGCTATCAGCTGTCGTTCAACGGTACGAAGGGAAGATTCGATATCCGCGATTTCGAGCGCCAGCCGTGGAAGGTCGAACGACCGACAGTCGCCTATCTGACAAAGAATTTTTCGGGCAAACGCGTCGAGATCGAGATGCCGACGGGAAACGGCGGACACGGCGGCGGCGACGACCGTTTGCGCGACATCATTTTCCGGGATCTGGAAGTTCCGGATTACTGGAAACTGCCGTCGGCCCGCGCCGGCGCGATGTCGTGTCTGACGGGAATCGCGGCGCGCACGAGCATCGAGCAATCACGGCCGATCAAAATCGGCGAACTCGTCAAGTTTACATGATCGTGGATTTCGCACTCGAGCGAGTATCGTTGGCCGCGACTTCGCGCCTTGGCGCCTTTGCGGGGACACCTGGCCCGGAGCGTGGCGGAAGCGGTTTTCCCGCCAGGACGCAAAGACGCAAAGCGCAAATATCTTGAACGTGGTATTTGGGATGAAGCTAACTGTCGCAATCTTCGTACTGTCGTTTGCCGTCACCGTTTCGGCGCAGCGTCGTCCGTTGACGATCTATCTCGCCGGCGATTCGACAATGGCGAACAAGGCCGACAACCGCCGTCCGGAGACCGGTTGGGGCGAATATCTCCAGAGCCAGTTCGATGATTCCGAAGTCCGAGTTGAGAATCACGCGGTGAACGGCAGGAGCACAAAGAGCTTCATCAACGAAGGGCGCTGGCAGGCGATCGTCGACAGGCTCCGGCCCGGAGACTGGGTTTTCATCGAGTTCGGCCATAACGACGAAAAGCTCGACAAACCCGCGGTCGGCGCGGCCGCCAACGGTGAATATCGCGAGAATCTGATCAGGATGGTCAGGGACGTCCGTGCGAAAAAGGCGTCGGCACTTTTGATGACGTCGGTCGCGCGCCGCAGGTGGAACGAGAAGGGAAATCTCGTCGACACGCACGGCGAATGGCCCGATGCCGTCCGCAAGGTCGCCGCTGAATTCAAAATTCCGTTCGTCGACATGCAGAAACGTTCGTCGGCGGTTCTGAACTCGCTCGGAGTCGAGGGTTCGAAGAAACTGTTCCTGATACTCGCGCCGAAAGAACATCCGAATTATCCGGACGGGCTTGAGGACAACACGCATTTTCGTGCCTTCGGCGCCGAGCAGATGGCCCGTCAGGCCGCTGACGGGATCCGTGAACTGAGGATCAAGCTTGCGAAATACCTGATCGACGACCGCGGCGAGGACTTTCATACGCGATTGCTTCCGGCAGACTTCGACGGCGGATTCAGGATGGACGGTTACTGGGTCTGGTGCGGGTCGACGATCAAAGGCGATGACGGTAAGTACCACATGTTTGCGTCGCGCTGGCCGAATTCGACGGGTTTCGGGCCGTATTGGCTGACGAACTCGGAGGTCGTACATGCCGTTTCGGACATACCGGGCGGTCCGTACAAGTTCTCGGACGTCGCGCTGCCGCCGCGCGGCCCCGACTTCTGGGACGGGCAGATGACGCACAATCCGGCGATCCGGAAGTTCGGCGACTCATATCTGCTTTATTACACCGGCACGACATACAAGGGACCGCGGCCGTCGAAGGATAATCCGGTCGGAGAGACCGATCCGCTGAAAATTGAGGCGCACACGCAGGAACGGATCGGGCTTGCGACGTCGAAATCGCCGTACGGGCCATGGACGAGACTCGACAAGCCGATCCTCGATGTCGTCCCGAATTCCTGGGAGCAGTATCTCGTCTCGAACGCCGCGCCGGTCGTCATGAAGGACGGCAAGGTCCGGCTCTACTACAAGGGCGTCGAAAAGCTCCGCAAACACGCGATCGGACTTGCCGTCGCCGACTGCCCGGCCTGCGAGTACAAACGCGTTTCGAACGAACCGCTGAACATGGGGATCGGCGCGGAAGATCCGTTCATCTGGATGGAGAACGGGAAGTACAAGGCGCTGATGCTCGATCACGAACGGCGCTATTCGCCTGACAAGGAGATCTTTTACGCGGTCTCGGATGACGGGATCAAGTGGCATGTGCCGCGCAAAGCGATCGCCGTCTCGAGAATCGTCAAATTTCGCGACGGTTCGACGCGTCGAATGAACGCAGCCGAGCGTCCGCATGTCCTCATCGAGAACGGCCGGCCGACGTACGTCTTCTTCGCGACCGGTGAAACGATCGGCGGGAAGCGTTATACGCGGAACATGTCCGTTCCGCTCAAATAGTTGGAAAATGAGACATTTAACGAAGACACTGATCGTTCTTACGATGCTTGTCGCCGGCGCGGCGGCGCAGGAGATCGTGCCGATTTATCCTGCCGGGAAGATGCCGAATTCAAAGGGAACCGTCGTCAAGGAAGACATCCGAGACGAGCGGATCTACACGGTCGAAACCCCGGCGATCCGCGTCTTTCTGCCGTCGGATCAGGAGAACAAAGGCGTCGGAGTGCTGATCTGTCCCGGCGGTGGTTACGCGCGGATCGCATACATGGCGTCAGGCACGACGCTCGCGAAGTGGTTCAATACGTTCGGTGTTGCGGCCTTTGTGCTTGATTATCGATTGCCGACGTCGCCCGATCTTAAAGATCCGTCGATCGGGCCTCTTCAGGACGCTCAGCGGGCGATGCGAGTGATCCGTGCGAACGCGGCCAAGTGGAAACTCGATCCGGCGAGGATCGGTGTCATGGGATCTTCGGCCGGCGGGCATCTCGCGGCTACGCTCGGAACGTTTACGGATGATTTCGCGAAGGTCGGCGACGATCCCGATGCTTTGCCGTTCGGGCCCAACTTCATGATCCTTGTCTCGCCGGTGATCACGATGGGCGAATACACGCATTCCGGGAGCAAAACGAACCTTTTAGGAGAAAATCCGTCGCAAGAACTGATCGATAGGTTCTCCGTCGAGAAACAAGTCACCGAAAAGAATCCGCCGACGTTTATCGTCCACGCGGCCAACGATTCCGGCGTCAACGTGCGTAATTCACTCATGTTCCACGCGGCGCTGATCGAGAAAAAAGTATCCGCGAGCATCCACGTTTTTCCCTTCGGCGGACACGCGATCGCGGTGAGGAACAACCCGGGCTCGACATCCAATTGGACAGAACTGTGTGAGATGTGGATGTCCGAGATTGGGATCTTGCCGGAGAAACCGATTCGAAAGTGATCTGATGACGCTTCGCATCACAATTCTGGTCGCATTGGTCGCCGCGGCGATTGCCGTCGTCGGGCAGGACCGTCGTCCGACGCCGGTCGAGGGCACTTTCAGCGACGCATTTCAGGACCTTGCGGCCCGGTTCGGATCGCTCAGGGCGGCAGAAGTTCGGGGGCGCCGCATCGAAAGGGCGGAACACGCTTCTTCCGTAGCGTTTCGGTATGCTTCCCGTTAATATTTTGTAAAAACATGAAAATACTGAGTTTGGCGTTTCTGTTACTTGTTTTGACATTGACTGCGTTCGCGCAGACGAACTCCGTGGTTCGCGCGCCGATGTCCGAGCGTTTGGCGCATACACTGATGAACCGGATCTGGCTTGAGGACGACGGCACGCCGGTCGGCATCCCGCGCAACTGGACGTACGAGCAGGGCGTCCAGATGAAGGCGGTCGAGCAGGTCTGGTACGCGACCGGCAATCCGAAGTACTTCGATTTCATCAAGCGCGGAATGGACTTTTGGCTCGACAAGGACGGAAAACTCCGGGGTTATGATCGCGACGAGCACAACATCGATCACGTCACACCCGGACGCGGGTTCATCACGCTTTATCGGGTGACCGGCGACGAGCGCTACAAAAAGGCGAACGAATATATCCGCTCACAACTCCTGACGCATCCGCGCACGAAAGAAGGCGGTTTCTGGCACAAGAACATCTATCCGTGGCAGATGTGGCTCGACGGTCTCTACATGGGGCAGCCGTTCTATGCCGAGTATTCCGAGGTCTGGAACGAAGATAACTGGAACGACATCGCGAACCAGTTTGTCTGGATGGAAAAGCATGCGCGCGATCCGAAAACCGGTCTCCTTTACCACGGATGGGACGAATCGAAACAACAGCGATGGGCCGACAAGACGACCGGGATGAGCCCGCACGTCTGGGGGCGCGCGATGGGCTGGTACGCGATGGCGCTGGTCGACGTCCTTGACTATTTTCCGAGGGACAATCCGCGCCGCGCGGAAATTGTCGCGATCCTAAACCGCGAAGCTGAAGCGATCGCGAAATACCAGGACAAGGACGGGCTTTGGTGGGACATCATCGATCTCCCGGGCAAGGGCAAGAACTATCACGAGTCGTCATGCGCGTCGATGTTCGTCTACTCGCTCGCGAAGGGCGTCCGGCAGGGGAATCTCCCGGCAAAGTACCTGACGACCGCCTCGAGAGGCTGGGAAGGGATCAAGAGGGAGTTCATCAGGCAGAATGCAGACGGTACCGTCGACTGGGAAGGCACGGTTTCGGTTTCGGGGCTAGGCGGAAATCCGTATCGCGACGGCAGTTTCGATTACTACATGTCGGAAAAACTGCGGACGAACGACGCCAAGGGACTCGGTCCGGCGGTCATGGCCGCGGTCGAGATGGAGAACATTGCGCGTGGCCGTTCGGGTGGGGGGAAGACTGTCGTTCTTGACGATTACTTCAATCACGAGGTCCGTGCTGACGGCTCTGTCTGGCACTATAAATGGAACGAAAAGGGTCATCCGGGCTTCTACGCGTTCGGTGAGCAGTTCAAATCGTATGGAGCGACGCTCGCGACCTTGTCCCAAAAGCCCACGGCCGCAAATTTAAGCGGTGCAAGCGTTTACATCATCGTCGATCCGGATACCGAGAAGGAAACACCGAAGCCGAACTTTATTTCCGAAGCCGACGCGAAGACGATCGCGGCCTGGGTCAAAAAGGGCGGAATTCTGCTGATGCTCGGAAACGATTTCGGGAACTGCGAGTTCGATCGCTGGAACGTACTCGCGGCCCAGTTTGGTTTTCAATTCAACAAGGACTCGAAAAACCGCGTCCAGAACGATCAATATGAACAAGGCCTGATCGAGGTTCCCGACGCGCATCCGATCTTCCGGACCGCGCGAAAGCTGTATCTGAAGGAGATCTCGACGATCAAGTTGTCGGGCCGTGCCGAGCCGGTGCTCAAGATGGGCGACGACGTCGTCATGGCGAAGGTCAAGTTCGGCAAGGGAACGGTTTTCGCGATCGGCGATCCATGGCTTTACAACGAATACGTCGACGGGCGGAAGATGAAGGGAATATACGATAATCATCAGGCGGCCGTAGAACTGAGCGGATGGCTTCTCTCGCAGTCGAAGAAATAGAGACGGACAGAAGATCTGTCATTCATCAAACCACTATGAAAACCCTATTAATCGCACTCTTTTTGGTCGGATCATTCGCTTTCGGGGCGGGCGCGCAGACGCGGTCCCCGTCAAAGCCGATCCGGCCGTACGTCGTCAAGACAAAGCAGGATGTCGCCGCCATCGAGACGGCGCTGCACGCGATCGACGCCGACATCAAGACAAAGGAAACGGTCAGCAAAACGGAAGACCTGATCGGCGGCGACGGAATGCAGCTCCGTGTCGCCGTTCAGTACGACGCTAAGAAGAACTCGGCCCTCGCCGAGGTGCATGACGCTTCCGACGACGTCTATTACGTTCTTGACGGGTCGGCCGAATTGACACTCGGCGGCGAACTCCAGAGTCCGCGCGAGACAAATCCGGGCGAATGGAGAAGCGAAAAGATCGTCGGCGGCACGACTTTCACGATAAAAAAGGGAGACCTGATCGTCGTCCCTCGCGGAACGCCGCATCAGCGAATCAACACCAAACGGAAGAAATTCACACTGATTCTCATCAAAGTTTTTCTTGAACCGATCAAGTCCGGGAATTAGCAAATCGTTTTGCTAAAAGAGATGCTATACTTCTTTTTCGAGGCGCGTGATGAAATAGCCAGGGAGGGAGCGAATGATCGCAGATTCGACAATTACAGACAGGCAGGCAACGACATCCGAAGAGGTTGTGCTGAGATTGCGTGAGATGATTCACGAAGGCGAACTTCGACCAGGCGATCGGCTGCCGCCCGAACGTGACCTGGCGCGTCAGCTGGGTGTTTCGAGACCCACTCTCAGGGCCGGAATTCGGACGCTCGCCGCGGTCGGCGTATTTCATTCACGGCAGGGCGCCGGAACGTTCGTCGCGGAAGCCGATGCTTCGCCGGCGCTCGATGCGAATCCGCTCCGGCTGATGGCCTCGCTCCACGGGTTCAGCTCGGACGAGATGTTCGAGACCCGTATCGCGCTCGAGATGGCGGTTGCCGAACTGGCGGGAAAACGTGCCACCGCCGACCAGTTGGCGACGATGGCCGAAGAAGTCGCGGAGATGTTCGCTTCGCTCGAGGAACCCGAGGAATATCTTGTTCACGACATGCGCTTCCACCAAACGATCGCGGCCGCGTCCGGCAACCGGATCCTGACCGCCTTGATGAACATGGTCGCGACCATCCTATTCGAATCGCGCAGCAAAACCGTCCATCGGGCGCTGGACCTCAAGGAATCGGCCGAAATGCACCGTCAGATCTACCGCGCGATCAGGGCGCACGATCCCGAGGCCGCGGGAATCGCCATGCGGGAACACCTGCTTCACACGCGCGCCGCTCAGGAGTCCGAAGGCATCGATGACGAACAGCTTGTGAATTGATTGGCGGAATAAAGGCGGAGCGTTCGGTTTATTCGCGAGACTCGCGGGCAAACCAAAATCCCCGCGGGCAAGCGGTTACTCGAATCGTATCCAGTCAATGTCGGCCGTTCCGGAATCATTGAACTTCGTCGGCCGGGCAAAGAAGTAACCGATCTTGGCTCCGATCCAACGCCCTTCCCGCGCTTTGAACGCCTCTCCGGCATTTGTGAACGTCTTGCCGTCCGTACTGAACGAAAATCGGCAGACCGCGCCGGGTTCGACCGACACGCGCAGATAGATCGTGTTTCCCGTGAACGCGAACGGCACGTTCTCGGTCTCAGCCGATCCCTTGTCGGCGTCTTTGGCGATCGCCTGTGCGATGTAGAGTTTTCCGTCTCTTAGCTTGATGCCAAGATAGGAATAGTCGATTCCCATCACGAGCAGTCCGAACGTTTCACCTTCAACCCGTCGCGTCAGGGTGACCTTTGTAGTAGCGGTGAACTTGTCCGCGGGGAATTTCTGGAGCAGCAGATTCGGCACGTCCCAGAGATTTCTTGCCGAAGGTTCGATCTGGACCGAATTGAGGCGCAGCACGCCTCTTGACGGGAACGGGAACGCCCAGAGCGGTCCGAGGTTCGCGTGCCACTGCCATTGGAGCCCGAGCGTCTCGCCGTCGAATTCATCGGAATCCGGCGGTGTTTCGATCGGATGGGTCTTCCCGACGTTCGGCTTGCGGTGCTTCGACACGGGCTCGCCGGTTCCGTCGCCGTCCGGATCGGCGCCGATGACGGGGAAGTCGTTCTTCCAGATCATCGGCTGCAGATGGACGACGCGTCCGTAGGCTCCCTGATCCTGAAAGTGCAGGAACCAGTCCTCGCCGGATTGCGTCGTGACCCACGCGCCCTGGTGCGGGCCGTTGACGCCAGTCTTTCCCTGCGCCAGAACGTTCTTGAGTTCGTAGGGACCGAAGATGTTCTTCGAGCGAAGGACGAGCTGCCAGCCGGTCGAAACACCTCCGGCCGGAGCGAAAATGTAGTAGAAACCGTTGCGTTTGTAAAACTTGGGCCCTTCGACGGTCGGATGATCGTCATGGCCGTCGAAAACCAGCACCGGCTCGCCGATCAATTTCGTCGCGTCCGGCTCCATACGCGTCACGGTCAAAACGGTCTTCTGTCCCGCCCGGCTTCCGGCGTAGGCGTTCGTCAGATACGCGCGGCCGTCGTCGTCCCACAGCGGACACGGGTCGATCAGTCCTTTTCCCCCCTTGAGGAGGTAAGGCTTCGACCACTCTCCGGCCGGATCCTTCGCCTGCGTGACGAAGATCCCGTGATCGGGGTCGGGATAGAAGATGAAGAACGTCCCGTCATGATAGCGGATCGCCGGCGCCCAGACCCCGCCGCCATGCTGCGGCTTCCCGAAAACATCCGCCGGCTCGAGAGACCTCAGAGCGTAGTTGATCAGCCTCCAGTTGACGAGATCCTTGGAATGCAGGATCGGAAGGCCCGGGATCGCGTTGAAACTCGACGCGGTCATGTAGAAATCGTCGCCGACACGAATGGCGTCGGGATCGGAGTAATCCGCGTAAATGATCGGGTTCTTGTAGGTTCCGTCGCCGTTGTCCGCGCGCCAGACCTTCGATACCGACTGCGACGAAACGACGGCGGCGGCAAACAGCGTCAAGGTCGAGATTCGAAGAATAAAATTAAGCATTGTCCAATTTCGCGGGCTCAAGTTTTGGAGCCATGAAATGAATGATCGCGAGCGCGATCAGATACGCCGACGCCGCGATCGCAAAGATCGGAACGTAGCTTCCGGTCGCGTCGAGGATCCATCCGACGACTTTCGCGATCAGCATGCCGCCAACCGCGCCGGCCATCCCGCCGATGCCGACAACCGATCCGACCGCCTGTTTCGGGAACATGTCCGATGTCAGCGTGAAGATGTTTGCCGACCAGCCCTGGTGCGCGGCCGCCGCGATCCCGACGAGGATCACTGCCAGCCAGAGATTCGCGGTCATCGACGCGAAGATGATCGGGACGACCGCCAGCGCGCAGATCAGCATCGCCGTCTTGCGACCTCCGTTGACCGACCAGCCGCGTTTGATCAGGAATCCGGAGATCCATCCGCCGCCGACGCTTCCGAAGTCGGCGATGATGTAGATCACGGCGAGCGGAATTCCGAAGCTCTTGAGATCGAGTCCGTGCTGCTTGTTGAGAAAGTCAGGAAGCCAGAACAAATACACCCACCAGATCGGGTCTGTCAGGAACTTGCCGATCGCGAACGCCCATGTTTGGCGGTGCGGCAAAAGTCGGCTCCAGGGGATTTGCGGCAGCTGCTCTTCCTTGTCGCTGTTGATGTATTCGAGCTCTGACTTTGACAGCCGCGGATGGTCTTCGGGCTTGCGATAAATCAAAAGCCAGGCGACGAGCCAAATGAATCCGAGCGCGCCCGTTATGAGAAATGCCTCGTACCACCCGTACGCGGCGACGATCAGCGGAACAGCGAGAGGTGTCACAAGTGCGCCGATGTTGGTCCCGGCGTTAAAAATACCGGTTGCCAACGCGCGTTCCTTTTTCGGGAACCACTCGGCGACCGTCTTGATCGACGCCGGGAAGTTGCCGGATTCGCCGATGCCGAGAGCGAAACGGGCCGCCATGAATCCGAATACCGAGCTCGCCCACGCATGGGCCATCGCGGCGATGCTCCACAGACCGACCGAGAGCGAAAAGCCGGAGCGGGTTCCGATACGGTCCATGATGCGTCCGACCACCAGCATTCCGAGCGCGTAGGCGGTTTGAAAGGCGAAGACGATCGAGCCGTAGTCGCTTTCGGTCCAATGGAACTCTTTTTCCAGCAGCGGCTTCAGGATTCCGATCACCTGCCGGTCGACATAGTTGACCGTCGCCGCAAAAAACAACAGCGCGCAGATTACCCAACGGAAGTTTCCGACACGCGTCGTGGCGCCGGGATTGTCCATCGTCGATTCACTCATAATTGATCCTCAGAATTGATAAATTGCAGTATCTGCTTTAGTTACGGGGATAGTTCCGTCCGGTCCGACGATCGCGGTTTGTTCCGCCTTGGTGCCGGCGATGGTCGGGTTCCATGCAAACGCCTGGTTCGCCTGGACCGTTTCACGGGACGCCGGATGCGCGACCCAGTCTCGTGATTTGTATCCGGCCGCTCCGCCTTGATGGTGATTGCCGATCTCGTCCGCGAACCCGTTGCGAAGATACGCTGCGGCGATCGCTTCGTACAGTCCTGAACCGGACTCGCCGACGGTCGTTGCGGCAAAGGCAGTGTCGAGAACATTGACAGCCGCATCGGTCCGTCGCTTCAGTTCGTCGGGAATCTTTCCGGCGCATCCGACCTTCGAAACGCTCGCGATCAGCCCGTTCCGCTTTCCGCAGATCGCGACCATCAAGGATTTGTTCCAAACCTTCGAGGTCGGAACCGGATGTCGGAACCTCAATAATCGTTCATCACTGCCGACGAGCAGGACCACGGGTTCGATACCTCGCGTAATGAGTTCACCGCCGACTGCGGATGCGATTTCCAGCTCCGACATTCCCGGTGAAAGCGTCCCGAATGCACGCTCGACAACCTCGGTCGCGTCGGCGCCGAGGGCGACGTAACGTCCGATCTCTTTGTCCGTCAGGCTGAACCTGCACGGGGCGATCATTCCTTCGGCAGGCCGCGCTCCGGCTCCGAGCGGAAGGTCCGAGATCAGGTCGCCCGATGGGACGATCCGCCGCGCGGTCGTTACCGCGATGTCCGGCGACGCCTTTTCGTCGCGCCAGTCGAATGAGACCGGTTCAAAATCGTGCGCGGACAATTCCTCGTCGACGAGCCGTTCGATCTCGATATTGCTTGCAAGAACGAACCGCTTGCCGTCACGTCTGATGAAGATCGTTCCCGAACCATTCTCAATGCTACGGTTAACGGTATTTGAGCCGCCGCCCGTGAGCCAGGCGAAGTTATGCTGCGAATTCAGCAGGACCCCGCCGAGGCCGTTGGCCTCCATGATCTCCCGGAGCCGTTCGGTTTTGATTACAAGTTCGGTCAAATTGGGACTCAAAATTCAAAATTCCAAGATTCCAAGCTGCGCATTCCAGGATTCCAAGCTGCGCATTCCAGGATTTCAAGCTGCGCATTCCAGGATTTCAAGCTGCGCATTCCAGGATTTCAAGCTGCGCATTCCAGGATTTCAAGCGGCGCATTCCATGATTCCAAGCGGCGCATTCCATGATTCCAAGCGGCGCATTCCAGGATTCCAAGCCGCGCATTCCAGGATTCCAAGCCGCGCATTCCAAGATTTCAAGCTGCGCATTCCAGGATTTCAAGCTGCGCATTCCAGGATTTCAAGCTGCGCATTCCAGGATTCCAAGCTGCGATCGTTACGGCTCACGGCTCACTGCTCACCGCTCACGGCTCACTGCTCACTGACCACTGCTCACTGTGACCACTGACCACTGACTCGTGACGACTTACCACCGGGCTTGGCCGCG
>JAKQII010000058.1 GCA_029557535.1 Acidobacteriota bacterium | reverse complement strand
GAACAATTGACACGATTGGGTGTCGATCCTGAGCGGATCTCCGTGTCGGAATTCTGCACGATGGAGCGCACGGATCTCTTTTTTTCCTATCGGATCGAAAAACGGCGATATGGGAAAACCGGGCGATTGATGTCGGTAATTGGCCGCAAATAGCGACCAACCAAGGCCTGACGACTTGGTTCTACGCGAATTCACGCATCGGGTCAGCGCTTGAGGCGAACTTTCAGAATGACCGGAATCGTGCGCGGCGGATAGCAGACCTCGTCCGTGCAGGGCTGAAAGGTGACCGAAGCGCGGATGCTGACGGCTTTCTCTTTGTGCGAAGCCGGGACGGACAAGCGGAATCGAATCCTCACCTTCCCTTCATAAACGTTCAGCGGTTCTTCGGAAAAGGCGAACCGCTTTTCCTTTCCGGGCGGATAAACGACATCGGAAACCGACGCTTCGGCAACCGTGAAGTTCACCGACGTCGGGATCAGGAATTCAGAACTCGGACGATTGGAATTGATGTGGATTCCTTTCGGGATCGAGATCAGAACCGAACCCGAAACGGATCCGCCGCGCCTGACCGGTCCGATCGATCCCGAAACGGTTTGGGCGGAAGCGGCAGCCGAAAGAAGGCCGATCAGAAGTAACACCGTGAAAACAAACTTCATTTCACCTCGAAACTCCCGAGCATTTCGGTGACGCGTGCCTCGAATTCGCTGAGATGATCGGCCAGCACGCTGACCGACAATTCAAACGAACGCCCGCCGCGATTGAGAACCTTCCGGAACTCTTTGACCGGAACTCCGTCCTGCGTCCGATCGCTTTCCGTAACGCCTTCGGGCTCCGTCATATCGCTGACCACGACCGTCGCCCAAGCGCGGCGCATTTCCTCCGATTCTTCTGCCTCGCCGAATTCCTTTGTGTGTGCTTCGAACGGGTACGGCGTCTCGACTGGACAAATGAAACCCTCCGGTTTGATGATCGCGAAATCCCCGGCGTCGATCTCTTCGCGTTCGAACGCGCTCGCGGCGAGACGCTTGATCTTGGTGGACGCGTAAATCATGAGCGCGACGATGATGCCGCCGATGATCCAGATTTCCATATTTCAGTTCGCTGAAGCGCGGCCCTCGATCGCCACGGGCGACCGCGCCGCAAGCTGTCCGCAGGCCGCGAAAATGTCGCGTCCGCGCGGGGTCCGCACGTAAGCCGAGACGCCGTTTGATTCCAGAATTTCTTTGAACCGCATGACTTGCTCCGGCGCGCTCGGACCGTATTCGAGCGGCTCGGCGGCGTTATGCGGGATCAGATTGATCTTGACGCGACGCAGTTTGTGTTTCTTGAGCAACACCGCCAATCGCTCGGCGTGTTCGTCCGTGTCGTTGACCCCGCCGAGAAGTACATATTCGAAGGTGAAGCGCTCGTCGCGTCTGAGCGTCGATTCAAATTCTTTTGCCGCCTTAAAAAGTTCCTCGACATTCCAGCGCTTGTTGATCGGCATGAGTCGATCGCGAAGCTCGTCGTCGGGCGCCGAAAGGCTGATCGCGAGATGCGGACGCCGTTCGAGCGCCGCGAATTCGCGGATCTTGGGCACAATTCCGGCGGTCGAGATCGTGATCCGGTTCGGGACGATGAAAAGACCGTCCTTCTCGCTCATGATCGAAGTCGCCTTGATCAGGTTCTCGAAATTGAGGAACGGCTCACCGGCGCCCATCCCGACGAGGTTCGTGCCGTGCGGGAGTTCGCCGGCAACGCCGTAAACGTCATTCAGAACAATAATTATCTGCTCGACGATCTCGCCGGCGGTCAGATTTCGGAGCAGTCCGAGTTTCGCGGTCAGGCAGAAGTCGCACTTGAGCGGACAGCCGGATTGAGACGAAAAGCAGATCGTGTCGCGGTTCTCGGTCGGAATGAAAACGGTTTCGACCGGAAATCCGTCCGCGGTCTTCATCAGAAACCGCCGCGTGCCGTCTTCGGAGACGAATTTCGACTCGACGGTCAGGACCGACGCGGTCGCGACTTCGGACAGCTTTGCGCGGAGCGCCTTCGGCAAGTCGGTCATCTCCGCAAAATCGAGCAGGCGCCGCTCGTGGATCTGCTTGAAAATCTGCTTGGCGCGATAGCGCGGCTCGCCGAACCCGACGACGAATTCGGTCATTTCGTCAGGCGTCAGCGCGGTCAGATGGGTTTTTTCCGAAGAGACGGGCATTTGAAAATAAGATAGCAGATTTTTGGACCTTTGATTTTCAATCTTCGGTTTTTGAACCATGGCTCTGAGAAAACAAAAAGGCCGGCAAATCATCCGGCCAATCCAAAATCTCGATTCCGAAATGTGTAGTGTTTAATCCCGGATTGTGTGTTAACGGATCTTTGCGACTTCGCGCCTTTGCGGGACCATCTCGCCCGAAAATAGGCGGTTGGGTTTTCCCGCCAAGACGCAAAGTCGCCAAGTCCATTGTTTACATCCGTTTGGATTGGACAATCGGCGACCGCCTGCTTGAGAATGGCGTGTGGATTGATTTCTCGTACTCAAGTCTAACAGAAAGGCCGGCGTATTCCACCGGCCAATCCAAAATCCCAAATCCGCATTCCCAAATGGTTTCACCACCACGAAGACGATTTCTTCTTCGTTCCCGATCCGCCGAGCAAACTGCCGAGGACGCCGCGGACGAGCTGCCGCCCGAGGTTGCTGCCGACCGCGCGCGCGGCGCTTTTGGCGAACGCTCCCAGAGTGCTGTCGGTCCGGCTAGAGCTCGAAGCGCGTTCGGCCTTTGCCTCTTCCTTTGCCTGCTGTTCAGCTTCCTTCTGAGCCGCTTCCGCTTCGGCTTCGGCCTGTGCCGCGACGGCCGCGGCTTCGGTGCGTGCTTTCAACAGTTCGTACGCCGATTCGCGATCGACGACGTTCTCGTAAACACCCGCCACGAGCGAATTCGCCAACAATTGCTGATGCTGTTCGGCCGACACCGGACCGATATGGCTGTGCGGCGGCACGATGAACGCGCGCTCGACCATCGTCGGCGTTCCCTTTTCGTCGAGGAACGAGACGAGCGCCTCGCCGACGCCAAGTTCGATGATCGCCGTTTCGACATCGACATTCGGGTTCTGCCGGAACGTTTCGGCTGCCGATTTGACGGCCTTCTGGTCGCGCGGCGTGAACGCCCGGAGCGCATGCTGAACGCGGTTTCCGAGCTGTCCGAGGATCACTTCCGGGATGTCGATCGGGTTCTGCGTGACGAAATAGACGCCGACGCCCTTTGAACGGATCAGCCGAACGACCTGTTCGATCTTTTCGATCAGCGCCGTCGGCGTGTCGTTGAAGAGCAGATGCGCTTCGTCGAAGAAGAAAACGAGCTTCGGTTTTTCGAGGTCGCCGGCTTCGGGCAGATTTTCGAAGAGTTCGGAAAGCAGCCACAGCAGAAACGTCGAATAAAGCTTCGGTGAATTGAACAGCTTGTCGGCTTCAAGGATGTTGATCACGCCCTTGCCGCCGATCGTCTGCATGAAATCCTGGAGTTTCATCGCCGGCTCGCCGAAGAACTTCTCCGCGCCTTGATTTTCAAGTTCGAGCAGACCGCGCTGGATGGCACCGATGGTCGCCTTCGAGACGTTTCCGTATTCGGTCGTGAACTCATCGGCGTTGTCGCCGACCCATTGCAAAAGCGCCCGCAAATCCTTGAAATCGAGCAGCATCAGACCGTTCTCGTCGGCGATCTTGAAGCACATCGTTAGAACCGCTCCCTGCGTGTCGTTGAGCTGGAGGATGCGTCCGAGGAGCAAAGGTCCCATTTCGGAAACCGTCGCGCGAAGCGGATGGCCCGAGTCGCCGAAGACGTCCCAAAGGGTGACCGGGCAGCCGGCGTATTCGAATCCTTCTTTGAGGCCGAGCATTCCCAAACGGTCCTCGACCTTCTGGTTACCGCCCCCGGCCTGCGAGACACCGGTCAGGTCACCCTTGACGTCGGCCATGAAGACCGGGACGCCGATCCGGCTGAAAGCCTCGCCGATGGACTGCAGGGTGACGGTCTTTCCGGTACCCGTTGCGCCTGTGATCAGGCCGTGCCGGTTCGCTTTGTCCGGCAAGAGGAAACATTCTTTGGAGTCGTTCTTTGCGACTAAAATCGGATCTGCCATAAATATCCTTCTTTTGTTGGTATTGGGGATAGTTGGAGTATATTACAACTTTTCGGACGCTGAATTGAAATCCTGAAGAAGAAACAAATCTCGACCGGGAGCGTAGGAGAAAACCATGAAGAAATTCGCGATTTTTCTGATAATCGTATTTGCTTTGTCCGGAGCCGCAATGTCACAGACGAAAGAAGCGAACCCCGCGGATGTCGAGTCGATCGACTCCATCATCAAGGCAGTTTATGACGTGATTTCCGGCGACGCCGGCGCAAAGCGCGACTGGGACCGTTTTCATTCGCTCTTCTACAAGAACGCGCGGCTGATCCCGAGCGGCAAGAACGCGACCACGGGCGTCGTGGGCGCGAACGCGCTTTCGCCCGAAGAATATGTGAAACGCGTCGAACCGGTATTCGCAAAAGACGGATTCTATGAGCGCGAACTCGCCAGCCGGCGTGAGGTCTACGGCAACATCGCGCAGGTCTTCTCGACCTACGTCTCGTTCCGCAAAGCCGATGACAAAAAGCCGTTCATGCGCGGGATCAACAGTTTTCAGCTTCTCAACGACGGCAAGCGCTGGTGGATCCTGACGATCTTCTGGCAGGGCGAGACTCCCGAGAATCCGATCCCGAAGAAATACCTGAAGTAAGGAATTCAAAGATTCCAGCGGCGTGCGGCCGATTCCAAATTCCAAGCTTCGCATTTCCACAACTCAATACTGCCTTGTTCGCCGTGCCGTGGAATCTTGGAATGCTTCGCTTGGAATTCTTGGAATGCAAAGCTTGGAATCTGGAATCGCTCACTGCACAGTTGACTTTGTAAGTTAACACTGTTAACTTCCTCGTCGTGGTGAGTCGAAACCGGCACGATGAGGACAAAGAGACGTTGCGTCAGCAGATCATGCAGGCGGCGCGTGAGATGTTCGTGGCAGAGGGCGTGGATCGCGTCTCGATGCGGAAAATTGCCGAAAAGATAGGCTATTCCCCGACGACGATCTATCTTTACTTCAAAGACAAGAACGACCTTCTAGCGCAGATCTGCGAGGAGACGTTTGCCCGGTTGACGCACAACATCACCGCGATCCAGCGACTGTCGGACAATCCGATCGAGAAGCTGCGGCTCGGACTTCGCGAGTATATTCAGTTCGGATTGAAACATCCGGAACAGTACACGATGACGTTCATCGTCCCGCTCGCGGTCGGGGCCGAATTACCGTTCGAACAATCTAACGGCAGCCTCGCATTCGGGACATTACGTGCCGTCGTCAAGGAGTGCGCCGACGCCAACTTGTTGAAAGACAACGATATCGAGGTCATCAGCCAAACGCTTTGGGCGGCTATCCACGGCCTGACTTCGCTCCTGATCCAGCATGGGAGTTTCCCGTTCGTCGATCGCGAAACGCTGATCGACAACCTGATCGCGACCTTGATCGCCGGTCTTCGCAAGTGATTTTTTTGATTCACCGGTTAACGATGTTAAGTATGAAAAGGGAGAAAACACACAAATGCAACCGGAAACAATTTTCTCAATAGTGAATATGATCGCGCTCGTCAGTTGGATAGTGCTTGCGGTGGGTCCGCGCTGGATCGTCACCAAGAAGGTCCTTTACTCGGGCGCCGTCCCGCTGCTGCTGGCGATCGCCTATGCGGTGCTGATCGCGGCTTTTTTCGCGACGGCCGAAGGCGGGTTCGGGTCATTGTCCGGGGTGATGAAACTGTTCACGAACGAATGGGCGGTGCTAGCCGGCTGGATCCACTATCTCGCGTTCGACCTGCTCGTCGGGACGTGGGAGGTCAACGACGCGCAGGTTCGCGGCATTTCGCATTGGCTTGTCATTCCGTGTTTGTTCTTCACGTTCATGTTCGGTCCGATCGGATATCTTATGTACTGGACGCTGCGCGTTTTGCTTCGCGAGGAGGTTCGGCGTGATCAGACGATTTTTTGAGGATCAGAAGATACTGGTAGTGACGGGCGCCGTTTCGTTCGCCGGATTTCTGATCCTGGCGATCGTGATGCTTTTTGATCAAACGCAGATCCTCGGGATCAATCGCTGGATCAAACCGATCAAGTTTTTTGTCTCGATCGCGATCTATGTCTGGACGATCGCCGTCTACTTCCAGTATCTGCCCGGCTGGGAGGCTGCGAAACGCCGGATCTCGATCGCGATGGCGGTGATTTTCGCGGTCGAACAGATCGCCGTCGTCGGCCAGGCCGCGCGCGGGACGACATCGCATTTCAACGTCGGAAATCCCTTTGACGGAACGGTTTACGCAATAATGGGCGCTGCGATCGTGATCAACACGATACTCGCGGGAGTTCTTGCGTGGAAATATTTCACCGTCAGAATGGACCTTCCGCGCCCGATCGTGATCGGATTGCAGCTGGGCCTGGTCCTTTTTCTGCTCGGCAGCATCGAAGGCGCGTACATGGCGGCGCAGACGGGTCACACGGTCGGCGGCGCGGACGGCGGGCCCGGACTTCCTCTCGTGAACTGGTCGACGGTCGCCGGCGATCTGCGCGTGGCGCACTTTCTTGGAATGCACGGCCTGCAGGCGGCGCCGATCGTTGCATGGTTGATCAATAAGGTGCAGCCGAAGCTCGCCACGCCGACGGTAATCGCCTTTTCGATCATCTACGCGCTCTTCGTCGGATTCTTGTTCGTGGAGGCTTTGAACGGCAGACCGTTTTTGACAAGATTGTTCTGACAACAACTACGAGCAAGGGGTTGGAGATGGCCGAACATTCAATCAAACGTGAGCAAAGGATCGCACGTCCGCGAAGCGAGGTTTTCGAGTTCTTTGCCGACGCCGGAAATCTCGAGCGTATAACGCCGCCGGAACTCAATTTCCACATCATCACTCCGCAGCCGATCGAGATCGGGAAGGGCACGCTGATCGACTACAGGCTGCGGTTGCGGGGACTTCCGATCACCTGGAAGACCGAGATCACGCAGTGGAATCCGCCGTTTGACTTCGTCGATACGGCCTTGAAGTCGCCGTACCGGCAATGGATCCATTTGCATACCTTTGAGGAGACCTCGGAAGGCTGGACGCTGATGACCGATCTGGTTCGATATCGCCTGCCGCTCGAGCCGCTCGGCGACATCGGACATTTTTTAGTGCGCCGCGAACTCAAGTACATCTTCGATTACCGGTACAAGGTGATCGAGGAAGTGTTCGGGTGAGTCAAGAGGCGAGCGGCGAGCGCTGACATAGTACGCACCGTCCGAACTATCTTTCTACCATCGACCTTCAACCGTCTACCGACTACCGCCTACTGTCTACTTATCAGGCAACCGTTCCGCCGCACGATGATCCCGCGCCGGCGGTACAACCGTAGCAGTGGTCAGCCGTCGCGATCATTCGCTTTCGAAGTTTCTCCGCGTCGAAATCGAAGATCGTTCGCGGCGTGCCGTCCGTCGGTCCAAGCTCGAGCATTTGGTTGAAATCGCAATCGAAAAGCCGGCCGGTCCAGTCGACGCTGATCATGCTGCGGCACATCAACCCCTCGAGCGTCGAAGGATTGAACGCACCGACGAGTTTCGTTATGTACGACAATTCGTTCCCCGAACGCCGCAACCAATCGAGATAACGCGCGATCGGCATGTTGGTGATCGTGTATAAATTGTTGAAAACAATGCCGTAACGCGATTTCAGCTCGCGCTTGAAATCGGCTTCGATCGCCGATTGCGCGGGCGGAAGGAACGCTCCGACAGGGTTGTAGACGAGATTGAGTTTGAGTTTTCCGCTCGTTCCATATCCGACGTCGTTCAGCCGCCGCAGTGCCGAGATCGACCTTTCGAACACACCGGTTCCCCGTTGCGCATCGGTCTGCGTTTGCTGAAAATACGGCAGGCTCGAAACGATTTCAACCTCGTTCTTTGCAAAGAATTCGGGAAGATCGTTCTGTCCGTCCTCATGCATCACGGTCAGGTTGTGACGGACAATCACGTTGGCGCCGAACCATCTCGCTTCGGTCACAAATCGTCGGAAATTAGGATTGAGTTCGGGTGCGCCGCCGGTGATGTCGAGCGTCGGGATCGAGAATTCACGAATGACGCGCAGGCACTCATCGACGACTTCGGCGGACATGATCTCGGTCCGTATCGGCGAGGCGTCGACGTGACAGTGTTTGCACGCCTGATTGCAAAGCTTACCGACGTTGACCTGCAGCGTGTCGACCGCCAGCGCCCGCAATCCGCCCGCACGTTCGGAGAACGGTGTGGGCGCCGCCGGAATCGCCGGCCGTCCGTTGCGCGTTATCTGAATACCTGAGTCCATCGTCTTACTTCGCGGTCTTAGCGTACTCCGCGTGAGAAAAACTCATCTTCGTCTCACGCAAAGCGCGCCAAGCCCGCGGGTTTCTGACCAGCCCGGACACAAATCTCGGTTCAAAGTCTTTGCGATCTTCGCGATCTCCGCGTGAGAAAAACTCATCTTCGTCTCACGCAAAGCGCGCCAAGCCCGCGGAGTCCTGACTATCCGCAATCCCAAATCCCACATCCCAAATGCGCTCACATGCTCACCTTGTCGTGAGCATTGTGCGACTGGATGCCGTGAACGAGGCTCGCGCCGCCGCGGATCGCCGACGCCAGATGCATCGCTTCGGTCATCTGGTCCATGTTGGAACCGTTCTCGAGACAAGAATTGGTGAAAGCCTCGATGCAATAAGGGCACTGCACGGTCACGGCGACCGCGAGCCCGATCAGCGCCTTTTCCCGTTTCGAGAGCGCTCCCTCCTCCTGGCAGGCGGTGTACCACGCGAGAAATTTCTCGAAAAGTTCGGGACGATACTTCGCCATCTCGCCGAACCTGGCCAGATCCTCTTCGTTGTAGTAGTGCATATGTCAACTGGGTGAACTTCTTGAAAGATCGCTGCGGCGTTAAAATCTATTCCATGAAACGAGCGATCGTGATCATGGCGAAAGTGCCGTTGCCGGGAGCCGTCAAAACCCGGCTCGAACCCTTTCTTTCGCCCGAATCGTGCGCGGCTCTCGCGACCGCGTTCCTCGTTGATACGACCGAAAAGGCCCGGCGGGTGAGCGAAAATGTGATTATCGCCTTTTCGCCCGCGTCTGAAAAACCCGCGCTTTCGAAAATCATCGGCGACAACTCCGCGAGCTTCGCCCAAACCGGAAACAATCTTGGAGAGCGAATCGTCTCGTCGTTCGAGAATGCGTTCGCTTCGGGAGCCGATTCAGTGGTGATGATCGGCACCGACAGCCCGACATTTCCGGCCGATTACATCGAGCAGGCGTTTGAATTTCTGGAACTTGAAACTGACGTCGTTCTCGGAAAAACGACCGACGGCGGGTTCTACCTGATCGGACTGCGGAAAGCGGTCCCGGCGATCTTTACCGATGTCCGCTGGAGTTCACCGAAGACATTCGAGGACGTTTACCGCAACGCGTCCCGGCTCGAACTGCATATCCGCGAGGTCCCGTCCTGGTACGACGTCGACGAACCGCACGATCTTGAGAAACTCATGGCCGAGACCGAACACAACGAAAACGCCCGAAGACGCGCGTCGCATACCGCCATGTGGCTCGACGCGAATTCCTAACGGCGATATCGCCGGTCGAAACGCTCTTCGCGCTGCGCAAAGCGCTCGAGGTCGCGATTGAACTTGCCGGCTTCGTTCAGAAGCGGAAACAGTTGGAGTGCAGGTGATAAGAAGGCGGCGCGCAGTTCGACCGGACGCGAT
>JAKQII010000055.1 GCA_029557535.1 Acidobacteriota bacterium | reverse complement strand
TTCGCGTCGCCGATCAAAACGAGCGGCGCGGCCGTGACGCGATATGTCGACAAACAGGACGGCGGCGAATACATTTATTCGCTCTTCGTCCCGAGCGACGCGAGCATGGCTTTTCCGGTTTTCGACCAGCCGGACCTGAAGGCGCGGTTTCAGTTGACGCTGACGGTTCCTCTCGACTGGCAGACGATCTCGAACACCCGTTCGTCGCGATCCACGGAGCCTTCGAAACTGCTTGCGTTGCGGCGCGAGGTCTTCCAAGAAACGAAACCGATCAGCACGTACGTTTTCGCGTTCGCGGCGGGAGATTTCATAAAGTTCTCCGATCCCACCAATCCGAAATCGCAAATCCCAAATCCCGAATCGGGAGACGTTTACGTTCGCCGATCCCAGGCCGAGAAGTTCAAGCAGCATGAGAAAGAGGTCTTCCGTCTCAATCGCGAGGCCGTCAAATATCTTGAAGACTACTTCGACTACAAGTTCCCGTTCCCGAAATACGATCTGGTCCTGATCCCCGAATTTCCGTTTGGCGGGATGGAGCACGCCGGCGCGACCTTCCTGCGCGAGACGTCGGTGATCTTCCCGTCGGAGCCGACCAAGAACGATTTCGTCGCGCGCGCGAGCGTGATCTTTCACGAAGCCGCGCACCAGTGGTTCGGCGACACGGTGACGATGAAGTGGTTCGACGACCTTTGGCTCAAGGAAGGCTTCGCGACGTTCATGGCATACAAGGCGATGGCCAAGGTGATGCCCGAATACAATTCGTGGAAGATCTTCTATGAACGAACCAAACAGGGTGCGTATTACACGGATTCAACGCAGGGCACGACGCCGATCTATCAGGAAATATCGAATCTGAGCGCGGCGAAGTCGGCTTACGGGAATATCGTTTACAACAAGGCGCCGGCATTCTTGAAACAGGCCGAGTTCTTTCTCGGCGAAGAAAAGTTTCGAGACGGAGTCCGCGCGTTTCTCAGAACCCACGAGTATTCGAACGCTGCGTGGACCGATCTTGTCAGCGAACTCGGCAGGGCGAGCGGTCAGAATCTCGATCGCTGGTCGCAAACATGGGTCACGAGACGCGGAATGCCGATATTCAGAATGTCCGTCCAGCGTGAGGCGAGCTCGGTAACGAAGACCGGCGCTCCGGTCGAAACGCGACTCGTTCTGTCGCAGAATGACGCGCTTGGAACGCAGACGGTCTGGCCTGAAAAACTAAGATTTCTGTACATCTACGCGGACGGCTCGCGGAAAACCGAGGATGTCGAGGTCAAAGATAAGGAAATCGAAGACACCTGGAGCGTGAATCTCGACGCGCGCGCATCGAAGGCAACCCGTCGCGACCTTCGGGCGCCGCTGTTTGTTTTCCCGAATTTCGAGGACTTCGGATACGGGACATTTCTGCTCGACGATCAAAGCCGTGCATACGTTCTGAAGAACATACAACTCGAAAAGGACGATTTTCTCCGATCGATGATGTGGGGTTCATTGTGGGACTCGGTCAGGCAAGCCGAGTTCGATCCATCGCAGTACGTCGAACTGGTCATCAAGAACATCAAGTCGGAAACGGACGAATCGACGATCCAAACCTTGCTCGGACGCGCCGGAACGGCGATGAATTACTACATCGGACAGTCAGTACCGTCTGCGTCAGCGGGCGGACGAAAGCAGATTCTGAGTTCAAAGATCGAGTCGGCACTCTTGGAGCGCATCGCCAATGCGCCGACTATCGGTCAGCGGATCACGTACTATCGGGCGTTCCTTAACCTCGGTTCGAGCGCGAACGCGCGCCAAGCGATGAAAGAAATCCTGGCGGGAACGTCGAGGGTCGCGCGTTTCGAATTACGAACCAAAGATCGATTCGATATCGTCACGCGGCTGTTGATCCTCGGCGACACGGATGCGCCGGCGCTGCTCGCGAATCTTGAAAGGACGGAAACATCGGACGAAGCGCGCCGCTATGCTTACGCCGCGCGTGCGGGGATCGGAACTGCCGAGAACAAAGCGAAGTATTGGAACGACTTCGTGAATAACAAGGACATCTCGGAGAGTTGGATCGAAGCGGCGTTCGCGGTCTTCAACAACTCGCGTCACGCTGATCTAACGGCGCCGTATCTCGCCCGCGCGCTCGCCGAACTCCCGAATCTGAAACGAAACCGGAAGATCTTCTTCGTCAATAACTGGCTTGGGTCCTTCATCGGCGGTCAGCGCGGCAAGGAATCACTCGATGTCGTGACTAAATTCCTCGCGGTCAATAAGGACCTCGACCGCGACCTCCGACTCAAGATCCTCGAGAACGTCGACGGACTCGAACGCGCGGTCAAGATCCGGGCGAAGTTCGGTCGGTGATTTCCGATCTTCACTGTCTGTGCTCCCGCCAAGGCGCGAGGGCGCAAAGAATTTCCTTGGCGACTTTGCCGCTTTGCGGGAAACATTGTCCGTGACTTTGCATGATTGTCTTCCCGCGAGGACGCGAGAAAACTTTGCGTCTTTGCAACTTTGCGGGAAAACTCGTGTCTTTTTTCGGCAGTTTGCGTTCCCGCCAAGGCGCGAGGGCGCAAAAGTTCTACTTGGCGTCTTTGCGGGAAAACATCGCACGTGAATTCGGACGGTTTGTGTTCCCGCCAAGGCGCAAGGCCGCAAAGATGTTCACTTGGCGACTTCGCGACTTTGCGGGAACACTCTTCTTTGGCGCTCATTCCTTCAACCCGTTCACAACTCGCTTGAGGCCGAACTTTATCAACTCCACGTTGAAGTTAATCAGCAAGCCAAGTCGGTAATCGGTCAGTATCAAGTACGTCCGGAGTTGTTTTGCGTGAACTGGCGCAAGAGCTTCGATTGATTTCACTTCCACGATCAACTTGCGGTTCACGAAAAGATCAGCCCTAAATCCAAGCCGAATTCGCTGGTCGTCCCAAACTACGGGCACACCTCGCTGCTGTTCAACAGTGAATCCCTTCTTGCGTAATTCGTAAGCAAGTATGTTTTCGTAAACGGATTCAAATAGTCCCGGACCGAGCGTTGAATGAATATCAAACGCTGAATTTACAACTGCTTTGGCAATTTCATTTTCTGTCATGAGGTCTTCCTTCTTGAGTGTTGAGATTTCAATTGCTGTGAGCGATCGAGAAATTATGAATAATCGAAGCCGTCGCTTTTTTCAAGCCAACTTGGCGGCTTGGCGTTTTGCGGGAAAACATCGCACGTGAATTCGGACCGTTTCGTTCCCGCCAAGGCGCAAGGGCGCAAAGATGTTCACTTGGCGACTTCGCGACTTTGCGGGAAAACAACGAGTGCAGTTTTTGGCTTCTTTGTGTCCCCGCCAATGCGCAGATACAGGAAGAAACCGACACATCATCAATCTTGACACAAAAGTAAAGATTTGCGATTCTTTAATCAGCCCAAGCGGACAATTTTGAGTGATTTAGGTACCAATGAAGATTTCTGCACAGGAAGAATACGGACTGCGTTGTCTGCTCCAACTCGCGTTCCTTGAGGATGGCGACAGTTTGACGTTACCGCAGATTGCCGAACGCGAAGGGATCTCGACCGCGAACGCGGGAAAGCTTATGTGGATCCTCAATAAGGCGGGATTCGTTCAGGCGACGCGCGGCACGAAGGGCGGTTATTCGCTTGCGAGATCGGCCGATGAGATTCAACTGAACGAGGTTATCAAGGTCCTCGAAGAGGATGAGATCAATTCGCATTGCGAAAGCTACAAGGGCGTCATGGAGAAATGCGTCCACAAGGGCGATTGCGGGATCCGCCCGGTGATCGTTGGCCTTCACGAGATCGTCCAGAACGCGCTCTCGCAGATCACGCTCGCACAGCTCGTCGGCAGCGAAGCGAACGTCGACGCAATGTTCCATCAGATTCAGGGAATTCATCGCACCATCGAACCGCAGTTCACCAGGAATTAGTTATGTCATCGTCAGCAACACTCGAGCATCTGGCCAACCGTGAATACAAGTACGGGTTTGTCACGGACATTGAAACCGAAACCATTCCCAAAGGCCTGACCGAGGACACGATCCGCCTGATCAGCGCCAAAAAGGAAGAACCGGAATGGATGCTCGAATTCCGTCTCAAGGCATTTCGCCATTGGCTGACGATGAAGCAGCCCGACTCGTGGGCGAATTTTGTCTATCCGAACATTGATTTTCAAAACATCACCTACTATGCGGCGCCGCGGCAGAAGGCGAAGAAACAGAGTTTGGAAGAGGTCGATCCGGAACTTCTGAAGACTTTCGAGAAACTCGGAATTCCGCTGTCTGAGCAAAAGATGCTCGCGAACGTCGCAGTCGATGCCGTATTCGATTCGGTTTCGGTGGCGACGACCTACAAGGAAAAACTCAAAAAGGCCGGCGTTATCTTTATGCCCTTTTCCGAGGCGCTGATCGAGCACCCGGATCTGATCAAGAAATATCTCGGCTCGGTGGTTCCCGTCGGCGACAACTTTTACGCCGCTCTGAATTCGGCGGTATTCTCGGACGGATCGTTCGTTTTCATCCCAAAAGGTGTCCGCTGCCCGATGGAGCTCTCGACTTATTTCCGCATAAACACGCAGGAATCGGGACAGTTCGAAAGAACGCTAATTGTTGCAGAAGAAGGCGCTTACGTCGCATATAATGAGGGTTGTCATCCGGCCGGTGAACAAGTTCTGACGGCAGAAGGGTGGCGAAATATTGAGTCGATCAAAGCGGGGGATAGGGTTTTTGACCACAACGGAAAGTTGCAGAAGGTCAGGGCCGCGATGGTTCGGAACTTCAAAGGTCAGATGATCACGGTTCGACCCATGTCTCGGTACAACGCGTTCAAGCTCACTCCGGAACATCCGGTTTATGCAATTAAACGAAAGGACGTTTTGAAACCGCGTAGGCCACGCAACGGCTGGCTTCCGGAAGTCGACACAAAGAAGCTCTTGAGTGCGACACCGGAATTCATAAAAGCCGACGATCTTGAAAAGGGCGATTTCGTACTCGTTCCAAAACTCCACCGGAGTGATTCGAGTGCGTTCACGGATAATGAACTGGAACTGCTTGGTTACTACTTGGCCGAGGGCTCAACCTGTTTAAACAAACTCACCAAACAGTTCGTCAATTCATTTGCGTTTGGGATCGCTGAAGACGAGCTGATTGATCGTACGAAAGAACTGGTTGAGAAGCTCTCAGGAAAACGCGCATACGTCGTTAAGAACGAGAAACGAAACGGAGCCAATGTCCAGTTTTATTCTTCCGAGTTTTCGGATTGGTTCACCCTCCACTGCGGAAAGTATGCAAACGGGAAGCGGCTCAGCGCAGATCTAATGAACGTTTCTCCGCGTCAGGCGAAGGTCTTTCTTGACGCCTATCTGGCCGGAGACGGAAATGTTTGTGAACGACAGAACTCGACCATGGTCAGGTTTTGCACGGTATCGGAAAAACTCGCGCAGCAAGTTCAGATGCTGTTGAACAAGCTCGACATCCAAGCGTGGATTCAGGTCCGTGAAGGTGGCGAATCGGAGTTTTCGAAGAACGAACCGGGTCGCATCATTAATCGGCAACCTCTTTATCAGGTAGGTTACTCAGCGGGCAAGAAGTGGGATTTGGTGCGGGAAACCGAAACTCACTTTATCGTTCCGGTCCGCGAAGTGACCCGGGAGGATTTCGACGATCTCGTTTTCAACATTGATGTTGAGGAATCGCACAGTTATCTGGTCAAGGGATTCGCGGTTCACAATTGCACAGCTCCTCAGTTCGACACGAACCAGCTTCATGCCGCAGTCGTCGAACTGGTCGCGCTCGATGATGCCGAGATCAAGTACTCGACGGTTCAGAACTGGTACGCCGGCGACGCCGAAGGCAAAGGCGGGATTTACAACTTCGTGACGAAGCGCGGAGCGTGCCGCGGCGTGAATTCCAAGATCTCGTGGACGCAGGTCGAAACCGGATCGGCGATCACGTGGAAATACCCCTCCGTGATCCTGCAGGGCGATAATTCGATCGGCGAATTCTATTCAGTCGCGCTGACGAACAACGCGCAGATCGCCGACACCGGAACGAAGATGATCCATCTCGGCAAGAATACGAAGTCGACGATCGTCTCCAAGGGAATTTCAGCCGGGCGCTCAAACAATTCGTACCGCGGACTGGTTAAGGTGATGCCGAAGGCCGAGGGCGCGCGCAATTACACGCAGTGCGACTCGATGCTGATCGGCGGCAAGTGCGAGGCGAACACTTTCCCGTACATCGAAGTGCAGAACAACACGGCGCGCGTCGAGCACGAAGCGACGACGTCCAAGATCAGCGAAGAGCAGTTGTTTTACTTGCAGCAGCGCGGCATCTCGCAGGAAGACGCGATCTCGCTTATCATCAACGGATTCTGCAAGGAAGTTTTCCGCGAACTGCCGATGGAATACGCGGTCGAAGCGCAAAAACTGCTCGGTCTGAAACTCGAAGGGAGCGTGGGATAGTTGAAGAATATCCAACCAACCGAAATGTCTGAACCGAAGGGACATTATTCGCCGGCCGTTGAACACGACGGCCTGATTTTTGTCTCCGGCCAGCTGCCGATCGATCATTCGACCGGGCGGGTCGAGACGGGCGCGATCGAAGATCAGACCGAGTTGGCGTTGCGAAATGTCGAAATTGTCTTGAAGGCGGCCGGAAGTGATCTGAACCATGTTCTTCAGATGACGATTTACGTTTCGGATATGGGACTTTGGGATCGCGTGAATGAGGCTTACAAGCGGATCCTGGGCGATCACAAACCGGCGCGCGCGATCGTTCCGGTGAAGGACCTGCATTTCGGGACAAAGATCGAGATTCAGGCTGTCGCTACGCGAAAGTGAAAAAGGGGGAAAGTGAAAAAGGGGAAAAGGGGAAAAGGGGAAAAGGTGAAAAGGTGAAAAAGGGGAAAAGGTGAAAAAGGGGAAAAGGTGAAAAGTAGGGAGGCAGAGAGGACCTAAAGTAGGGGAAGAATCCAGAGATGACTTCGAAAATTAGTCAAAGAGAAATTGGACCATTGTCGGAAGAGAAGACGCTTTTCTCCCCCTTTTTCACTTTTTCCCCTTTTTCACTTTTTCCCCTTTTTTCACTTTTTCCCCTTTTTTCACTTTTCCCCTTTTTCACCTTTCCCCTTTTTTCACTTTTCCCCTTTTTCACTTTTCCCCTTTTTCACTTTGAATTGATATGAACCTGACGATCTACCAAGTCGACGCATTCACTAAGGAAGTCTTTAAGGGCAATCCGGCCGCGATCTGTCCTTTGCGCGAATGGCTGCCGGCGGAGACGATGCAGGCGATCGCCTACGAGAATAATTTGTCGGAAACGGCCTTCTTTGTTCCCAGTGGTGATCACTACGACATTCGCTGGTTCACGCCGACCTTCGAGATTGAGCTGTGCGGGCACGCGACGCTTGCGAGCGCGTACGTGATCTTCGACATACTTCAGTCCGAGAACGAGCACGTGAGATTCAGATCGCACATGAGCGGAGAGCTGACCGTTGAAAAGCAGGGCGAGATGTTCGTCCTCGATTTTCCGTCGCGTCCGCCGAAACCGGCGGAAGCATTGCCGGGACTGATCGGTTCGATCGGCAAGGAACCGCGTGAGGTGTTGCGCGCCCGCGACTTTTTCCTGGTTTACGATTCAGAGTCGGAAGTTCGTTCGATCGAGCCGAATTTTACCGAATTGTTGAAGGTTCCGACGCACGGCGTGATCGTCACCGCGCCGGGCGACGATTGCGATTTCGTATCGCGGTTCTTCGCTCCGGAGGTCGGCGTTTTCGAAGACCCCGTGACCGGTTCGGCGCATTGCAATCTGATCCCGTTTTGGGCCGAGCGGCTCGGCAAGACCGAGATGTACGCGCGGCAGGTCTCGTATCGCGGCGGCGATTTGTTCTGCGAACTTCGTGGCGATCGCGTCAAGATCGGCGGGCACGCGGCGCTTTATATGAAGGGTGAGATCCATGTTTAAGTCGCGTACACGAATACCGGTAATTTTGATCGTATTTGGCCTTGCGGTTTCTGGAGTTTGGTTCGTCGTTGATGCCGGTGACAAGTCGAGGAAGAAGGCGGTCGAAACTTCAAATGCCCCGAAAGCGATCGGTCCGTACTCACAGGCAATAGTGGCGGACGGATTCGTTTTCGTTGCCGGACAGGTCGGTATCGATCCGAAAAGCGGTGAGTTGGTCGCGGGCGGGATCGAAGCCGAGACGGAACAGGCGCTCAGGAACATAGAAGCCGTGCTCAAAGCATCGGACACTGACCTTGAAAACGTCGTGAAGACGACGATCTTTCTGAGCGACATTAGTGATTTTGCAAAGGTGAACGAAATTTACGGCCGAGTTTTCAAGGCCCCATTTCCGGCGCGCTCAACTGTGCAGGCGGCGCGACTTCCGCGCGGTGCGAAGATCGAGATCGAGGTTACGGCATTGGAGCGAAAATGAGAGGCGGAATTTGTCCAAAATGCAGAGCAGCAGCGGTTTACGCTACAAACGCGCTCGATTCTGATTTCACCCTTCCGATGTCAGAATCGCAAACGTTCATTGGTAAGGCGACGTCGAACGAAAAGGTCTCGACCGAACGTTACGTTTGCGTCGAATGCGGCTATTTCGAGACCTATGTCGCCGATCGCGGATTGCTCGGACGCATCGCGACATCAAACGCCTGGATCAAGGTTTAGACTACTGTAATTATGTTATTGGAAATTAAAGACTTACACGCAGGTATCGAAGGACGCGAGATTCTCAAGGGATTGAACCTGCGGGTCAACAAAGGCGAGGTCCATGCGATCATGGGCCCGAACGGATCGGGGAAATCGACTTTGTCGAAGGTCCTCGCGGGCCATCCGAGCTACGAGGTGATCTCGGGTTTGGTTAGTTACGAGGGAAAAGATCTGCTCGAATTCGAGCCTGACGAACGGGCGCGGATGGGCGTTTTTCTTGCCTTCCAGTACCCGGTTGAAGTTCCGGGCGTTTCGAATTCGCAGTTCCTTCGGCTCGCCTACAACGAGAAGATGAAGCATCTCGGCGAGGAGGAACTCGATCCGCTCGAATTCAATGATTACCTGAAAGAAAAGGCGAAGATCGTCGAGATGGATCCGTCGTTCTTCAAACGCTCGGTCAACGAGGGTTTCTCGGGCGGCGAGAAAAAGCGCAACGAGATCCTGCAGATGGCGGTGCTTGAACCGACGCTCGCGATCCTCGACGAGACGGATTCCGGGCTCGATATCGACGCATTGCGGATCGTCGCAGAGGGTGTGAACAAACTTCGCTCGGAAAATAACGCGATCATTCTCGTGACGCATTATCAGCGGCTTCTAAATTACATCGAGCCTGACTTCGTCCATGTGCTCGCCGGCGGCAAGATCGTCAAAGAAGGCGGCAAGGAACTCGCGCTGGAACTGGAAGAGAAGGGTTACGACTGGGTCAAGGCAGTGAGCGGTAAGCCGTGAGCGGTGGTCGGTGGTCGGTGGTCAGTGGTCGGTGGTCAGTGTTCGGGAGCGGCAGCGACCGGCAAATCGGCACTTAGGATTCGAAACTTTCAATCGCAAATCGAGTTGGCCGCCTGAAGGCGGAACTCCAAGCATTTAATGACAGCAAGTGCAGTGACGGAAACAATTTATACGAAGGATTTCTTAGAATTCATCGGAGATTCGGGTGACGAACTGGCGCAATTGAGGCGCGCGGCGTTCGACCATTTCTCGGTCGTCGGTTTCCCGACGGTGAAGAACGAAGAGTGGAAATACACGAATACGAAACCGATTTCGGATGCGCGATTCGAGATTTCGGATTTGAATTCCGGCGAGGCTCCGATCGAACGCGTCCGCGAGTTTAAGTACGATCGAAACGGCGTCACCGCGCTTCATTTCGCGTTCGCCGAGTTTTTCGTCGTGACGATCCCGGCGGAAACGTCGATCGCGGAGCCGATCGAATTCAAGTTCACGAATGGTGACGGCCACGCGCGTTTTCCGCATCTGATCGTGATCGCCGAACAGGGATCGAAGGCAACGATCGTCGAATCCTACGAAGGCGAATCTGCGTGTTTCACAAACGCCGGCACGCAGGTATTCGTTGCGGCGAACGCGAACATCACGCATTACCGCGTTCAAAAGGAGTCGCCCGACGCGTTTCATGTCGGAACGACCGAGGTCACGCTTGGTGCGGGAAGCTTGTATGATTCGACGAACATCAATCTCGGCGGCGCGATCGCGCGGCACGACGTGCACGTAAACTTCACCGCCGAAGGCGGCGAGGCGTTCGTCGACGGATTGTACATGCTCAACGGATATCAACATTCCGACACGCATTCGTCGATCGACCACGCGGTCCCGAACTGCATCTCGCATCAGACTTACAAGGGCGTTCTCAGCGACAAGTCCCGCGGCGTTTTCAACGGCAAGGTCTTTGTCCGTGAGAACGCGCGCGGAACGGACGCGCAGCAGTCGAACAAGAACTTGCTGTTGTCGAACGACGCCCGCGTCGACACGAAGCCGCAGCTCGAGATCTTCAATGACGACGTCAAATGCTCGCACGGCGCGACCGTCGGACAGCTTGAAGATGAAGAGATGTTCTATCTTTTGAGCCGCGGAATTAATCCGGCTTTGGCAGCAAACTTGCTGACCTACGGATTTGCGGAAGAGATCATCAACAAGATCTCGATCGAGTCGATCAAACGGGATCTCGATGAGGCGGTTTTGAATCGCCTGCACGTGAGTTTGGAAGTTTAGCGGCAAGGAGTAACGATGGTATCAGCAAAACAGACCAGTGATTTCGACCTGGACACGGTTCGCGCAGACTTTCCTGTACTTTCGCGAAAAGTCCACGGAGAGCAGCTCAGCTATCTCGACAACGCCTCGTCGTCGCAGGTTCCGAATGCCGTCATCGAACGCGAAATAAAATACCTTTCGGAGGAGCATTCGAACGTTCATCGGGGAGTTCACACTCTGTCCCAAATTGCGACAAACGAGTTCGAGCGCGCACGTGAGAGCGTCCGGGCATTCATCAATGCCGCCGAGGCCAAGGAATGCATCTTCGTCCGGGGTTGTACCGAAGGAATCAATCTTGTCGCAAACGGATATGGCCGGAAGTTCATCAACGAGGGCGACGAGATCCTCGTCAGCCAGATGGAGCATCACGCCAACATCGTTCCGTGGCAAATGATCGCTGAACAGCGCGGAGCCAGGATCCGGGTCATTCCGATGAACGAGAATGGCGAGCTTATCATCGACGAATACGAGAATCTGCTCAACGAACGCACAAGAATGGTCGCAGTGGCGCACGTCTCGAACGCGCTCGGAACTGTGAATCCGATCAGGGAAGTGATCGCAACCGCGCATAAGTTCGGAATTCCGGTTTGCGTTGACGGCGCGCAGGCAGTCCCGCATTTTCGGGTCGATGTCCGAGATCTCGATGCCGATTTTTATGCCTTTTCTGGCCACAAGATGTTTGCGCCGACAGGGAGCGGCGTCGTTTACGGCAAGCAGGAATGGCTTGAGAAAATGGACCCTTGGCAAGGCGGCGGCTCGATGATCAGGTACGTCACGTTCGAGAAGACGCGATATGCCGGCCTGCCGGAAAAGTTCGAAGCCGGAACGCCCGCGATCGAATCGCAGATCGGCCTCGGTGCTGCTATCGATTATCTAAACTCGATCGATCTCGATGCGGCGTTCGCATGGGAACATGAACTGCTGGGCTACGCGACCGAAAAATTGTCGGCGATCGAGGGCGTGAGGATCATCGGAACCGCGAAGAACAAGGCGAGCGTGCTCTCGTTCACGATCGAAGGCGTTCATCCGCACGACATCGGAACGATTCTCGATCAACAGGGAATCGCGATCCGCGCGGGACATCACTGCGCCCAGCCGGTGATGCAGTTTTTCGGGATTCCGGCGACGGCCCGGGCGAGTTTCGCGTTTTACAACACGAAGGAAGAGGCCGACAGGCTCGCTGAAGCAATTGAGAAAGTGATACAGGTTTTTGGGTAGCCCATCGTTGCATATGAAGGCACGAACAATTGCGATTGCGTTATTGATGCTGGCTGGCATCTCCGGTCCGGGGTGCAAATCGCACCTCGTTCCCGAGTCGCCCCGGTCGCCAACGTCATGGTCGAACACGTCCGAACAATCGAAGGGGCAACTGCCGGAACCTCAGACCGTCAAGTTCGAGTCGGCAGACAAGGTCGAGATCGTGGGTACGCTTTATGCCGCAAAGACGGTTGATTCACCGGCAGTACTCCTTTTGCATCAATGGCAAAGCGACCGCAAATCGTTTGAATCGTTCGCCGCAAGACTTCAATCGAGAGGAATTTCGGTTTTGGCGATTGACGGGCGCGGCTTTGGCGATTCGGTTAAAACGACCGACGGCAAAACGGTCACGGCAGGACGTGACGAGGCAACGGTGAAGTCGATGCTGGCCGATGTAGCGAACGCGGTCAAATTCCTTGCCGCCGACAAGAGAATCGACGCATCGCGGATCGCGATCGTCGGCGCGTCCTACGGCAGCAGTCTCGCGATCATCTACGCGGCCCAAAACACGGATGTGAGGGCCGTCGCGCTATTGTCGCCCGGCATAAACTACTTTGGAAGTATGAGAACCGAACCTGCGGTCAGGAATTTCGGCGATCGCCCGTTGTTGATGGTTGCCGCCGATGACGATTCCGAATCGGCAGACGCGGTTCGGACGCTGAAAAAAGCAGGCGGGAGAGATTCCTACGAGACGGAGATTTATCCGAAAGGAGGACACGGAACGGCTTTGCTCTACGCCGGAATCGGTCTGGAGGATCGGCTTGAAGGATTTCTCGATAAGGGTCTTAAATGATAAAGGTTAATCTTTGCGAAAAATTCGCGCTCATCGACGAGCATTGGAGACCGAAGATCGTCGGCGAGCTGAACGGGCAGGAGATCAAGCTTGTGAAGTTTCGGGGTGAGTTTCCGTGGCACCATCACGAGAACGAAGACGAAATGTTCATGGCCTGCAAGGGCAGTTTTCGTCTTGAATTCCGGGACCGGACGGTTGAACTTGAAGAAGGCGAATTCGTTATCGTTCCGCGCGGCGTTGAACATCGGCCGGTTGCCGATGAGGAAGTCGAGGTCCTTTTGTTCGAGCCGAAGAATTTGATGAATACCGGGAAAGTCGTCGATGAAAAGTACACGGCGCCCGTCGGAGAGAAGATCTAGGAAGATATGTCGGAGCTGAACGACCTTTACCAGGAAGTGATCCTGGAGCATAACAAGAACCCGCGGAATTTTCATGAAATGCCCGACGCGAACTACCGCGCGGACGGACACAATCCGCTTTGCGGCGATCAATTGAAGGTGTTCTTGCGCGTCGACGGCGACGTGATCGCCGATGTATCGTTCACCGGTTCGGGTTGCGCTATTTCGAAAGCTTCGGCGTCGATGATGACTCAGGCGCTCAAAGGCAAAACGCGCGAAGAGGCTGAAACGCTGTTCGACGAGTTTCATCGAATGGTCACCGGCAAACTTGATATCGAGACCGACGAGAACGTGCTTGGAAAGCTGCGGATCTTTGCGGGAGTTCTCGAATTCCCGGCGCGCGTTAAATGCGCGTCACTGTCGTGGCACACGGTCCACGCTGCCCTGCACGGCGAAGAGGATGCGTCGACCGAGTGATCGATGCGTTTGGCTGACCCCATTTGTGCCTTCGTGCCCCGATGCTCGATACTTAGTTCATGCTAGTCAGATCGATAGAGCTCACCGAAATCAAGCTGCCGCTTGTCCATTTTTTCGAAACCAGTTTCGGTCGCACGTACGAACGACGAATAATTCTTGTCCGCGTAACTGACGATGACGGCCATAAAGGTTGGGGCGAATGCACCGCCGGCGAGACCCCGTCTTATTCCGAAGAGTGGACCGGATCGTGCTGGGAAGCGATCGAGAAGGTCCTTGCCCCGATGGTCATCGGAAAGAAGGTCGAGTCCGCCAACGATGTTTGGGGACTGATGAAGCAAGTCCGGGGAAACCGGATGGCGAAGGCAGCTATCGAAACGGCGTGCTGGGATCTCGAAGCGAAGAAGCTCGGCGTTCCGTTGTGGCGTCATCTTGGGGGCGTGAACCGTGAGATCGCCTGCGGCGTCTCGATAGGCATCCAGGATACCGTCGAACAATTGCTTGAGAAGATCAAAACCGAACTCGATGCCGGCTACCAGCGGATCAAGATCAAGATCGCGCCGCACTGGGATCATGACGTCATCAAGCGGGTTCGCGAGACATTCGGAATGATCCCTCTGATGGGCGATGCGAACTCGGCCTACACGCTTGCCGACACGGATCTTTTCAAACGGATGGACGATTTCGGTTTGATGATGCTCGAGCAGCCTTTGCCGCACGACGACATCATCGATCACGCGAAACTGCAGGCACAGATCTCAACGCCGATCTGCCTCGACGAACCGATAAAGTCGCCCGACGACGCGCGGAAGGCGATCGAGTTGAAGTCAGGCAGGATCATAAACCTGAAAAACGGCCGTGTCGGCGGACATAACCAATCCAGACTTGTCGAGCAGACAGCAAGGGAAGCCGGAATCCCGGTTTGGTGTGGCGGGATGCTTGAATCGGGAATCGGCCGGGCGCACAACATCGCGATCTCCACACTTGCCGGTTACACAATGCCGGGCGATGTTTCGGCGTCGAATCGCTACTGGCATGAGGACATTATCGAGCCCGCGGTCTATGTTTCGTCAAGTGGGACCATTCTGGCCCCCGAAGAGCCGGGTATCGGATTCGAAGTCAATGAGGACCGGATCGTGAGGGCCGCCGTCCGGCGATCTGTCGTTTAGCACAAAGAAGGCCGGCATCGATCGACACCGGCCCTCGTCAATGGTTCTCAATGATCTTACTCGGAGATCGTGAACTTCTCGCCACGTTCCATCGTTTGTCCGGTAACACGATCCTTGATCCTGATCTTGATCTCGTAATCACCGGTCGGCAATGCGAACGTTGGCAGAAGTCTGGCGAGCGTCAGGCGTTGGCCCGAGTCGCTTAGACCTTCCCAATTCTCAGGTTGGTTCAGGATCTCTTTTCCGCCTTTCATCAAGACGTACTGGACATCGACCGCGGGGCGCAAAGTGGTTTGATCGATACCGGCGTTATAAACCTGCATATAGATCCCGACTTCCTGCCCTTTCTTGAAATCGCGACTGAGATTCGGAATGACTTTCGCCGTTCCGATGACGAACATATTGCCGATATCGCCCTCGTTCGTCGTTCGCAATTTTGCCGCGAGGATCAGCGACGATGTATCAAGCTGCTTCTCGTCGTACTTCGGCAACGTGAAACCGAAGCTGCGAATACCCTTGTTCCCTGAAACGACATCGCGAACGATCACGTCAACCTTGTAGGTTCCGGGCGTCAGGGCGATCGCCTTCTGGTACACGGATTTCTTTTCCTTGGTTTCCGCAAGCTCGCCGCTCGTTGAACTCGTCGTTACCGAATCCTCGAAGATCCCCGAACGCTTGCCCGATACGGCCATGATGCGACCGAAGATGTTCATCCGCGCCGTCGGAAGGCCGCCGCTGTCCTGGAACACGAGTTCGCTGTTGTCGGCTTGAACCGTGAACGTCGTCATGACGCTGTTGTCCGATTGACGGAAGTAATCGACACGGAGCTGAAAATCCAACGGATTGTTGTCGACAACGGGTGAATCGGACCCGAGGAGGTTCTGAAGGTCACCGTACTTGACCTGCGGCGGACGCTGCAGGCTCGAAATCAGTTCCAAACGACGGAACGGCGAGTCCTGTTCCCGTTGATAGGCGGCACCGTTCTGGTAATTACCCGTGATACGGTCAGCCTTGTCGGCCAGTCCGAGCGACTCCGCGGTCGTCAAGCCGGCACCCGGAACCATCAAGAGAGCGTCCTTTTCATACGGCGAGCGAGCGATTCTGTATTCGCCGGTTCCGGTAGGATCGACAAACTCGATCTCGATTCCGTCGCCGACATCGTCAAGGTGACGATAGAACCAAATTTCGAACGGGTACGCGGTCGTCGATCCGCCACCTTCATACGACGGGCGATCGTACGATCCGCCGGAAGGGTGCGATTCGACCGAATCCGGCTTGCCCCAGGTGATGTAGATGCGTCCGCGGTCGGTCAGCCAGCCCGGAATTCCGGAAGCGAAATGTTCGTTCGCATACGCGATCCGCTCATAGTACTCCTCGCGGTATTCATTTTCTTCAGTGTCGGGATTCGGATCACGGCGGCGCCAGAAGTTCTCGATGAAATTCTCGCGTTCTTCGTCGGTCTTGAGCGCTTTGAATGCTTTCTTCTCTTCGGGCGTGATGATGTAATAGACGTCTTTCTTCATCCAGTCTTCGTAAATCCGCGTGACCTCGGCCTTCTGCTTCCGCGCCTTCGTTTCGACGTTCTGCGTGGGCGTCTCCTTCGGATCCTGCGCGAAGGCCAAGGGGACCGACACGACCATCAAAAGAGCGGACATGGCGAATTTACGAACTAAACTTCTTTTGGACATAACCTACAACTCCAAATGCTAGTGGATATAATTTTAGCTCTAAAGAGATTAGACAATAATCTGCAATTATTCAAGATGCTTCGGATTCGCCGGTTGGTTGCTTGGAGACGGCGTCAAACAGGGTCCGGAACCCGTTTTTTGCCGAAAAACCAAGCAACGAAAATCGAGACCACATAAAGCGCCATCATCGGCGCGGCAAAGAGCATCATGTTCGGGATGTCGCCGGTCGGAGAAATTACTGCCGCGGCCAAGAGAATGATGATGATCGCGAACTTCCAGCTTTTCAGTAGAAATCCTGCAGAAACCAGCCCGATCCGGGCCAGAACGTAGGTGATTGCGGGCATCTGAAAGATCAAACCCATCGCGAGCATGATCAGCGTGATGAAATCAAAGTAGTCGGAAGCGCGCAGCATCAACCGAAAGTCCTCACCGAGCCATAAAAGGTATCGCACCGCGGGCGGAAAGAGGATGTAATAGGCGAATGCCGCCCCGAGGACGAACGATATCGACGACAATCCGATAAACGGAGTTACGTACCTGCGTTCATGTTTGTAGAGCGCCGGGGCAATGAATCCCCAAACCTGCCAGAGCAGGAACGGGATACTTAACGCGATCCCGGCGTAGAGCGAAACGGTGACGTACAAAGTAAACGATTCGGGAACAGTTGTGACGATCAGTTGCGACTCCGGACTCGCCGTGCGGTCCGCGATCGGTTTGAGTTCGGCGACCTTTTCGCCTTTCGGGACGACATAGGTACCGACGATGAGGTCCTCGTCGGAGATCACGCATAAATTGCCTTCGGCGCAGTTCTCGATATGAGCAAGGACCGTTGTTCCGACTGGAACGACAACGGCGCCGAGGTTGGTCGCCCGATCGAAAACGAATCTTCCGGCATCGCCGTCCTTCATCTGGGACAGCGATCCGGCTCGTTCGACCTGCCGCTGACTCGCTGCGGCCATCTCACGCTGAACCGGAATCGCAAGGAAGTTGTAGATCTGATTCGAGACACTCCAGCACAGAAGAAACGCGACGATCACGATCAGCACGGATCGGATCAAACGGCGCCGCAGTTCGTCCAGATGTTCCAAAAAGGACATCTGCGCGCCGATCTCTTGTTCGCGTCCGGTATCTTCGCTCATGACTTTATACGTGTGAAGCTTACAGCCAGTCCCGCTTTCCGTCAGGCGGTCCCCCATTTTCAACCGCGTTTTCCGATTCGTCCGATGCCACCGGAACGGCGCTTTCCTGATTCTTAATAATGTCCGCGATCTTTGCGTCCGCAACTGGCTTTACTTCCGGGAGTTGAAGTTCGGACGTGTCCTTGGCGATCGTATTTCCGAGCATCGATGGTGAGTTATCCCGATCAAGTCCTTCGAAGTCGACCTCCTTTTCCCATGTTGTCTTGAATTCGTTCGTCGCCTTCCGGAATTCGGCCATCGTCTTCCCGATCGTCCTTGCGATCTGCGGCAATTTGCGCGGACCGAAGATGATCAGCGCGATGACACCGATCAGCAGCAGTTCCTGCATTCCAAGAGACTCTCCGATAAATAAGAGCAACATTTCCAAAACCCTAGGTGATCCGCAGCAGCCGATCGTCAAATTCGGACACCGAACCGATAACGACCGCATTTTCCAGTTCCGCGAGTAACTGGTCGGCGCTTGAAGGTTCGATACTGATCAATAATCCACCGGCCGTTTGCGGATCGAAAAGAGCGCTTTGCATCTCTTGATCGACGCCGTGGCTGAACTCGACGGTATCGCCCACGTACGTCCTGTTGTTTCGATCGCCGCGCGTCAGCATGCGTTGTCCGATCAGTTCAATCACATCAGGCAAGAGCGGTACGGAACCCGATTCGATGTTGAACGTCTTGCGGCTTGCTTTCGCCATTTCGTAGGCGTGGCCGAGAAGCCCGAAGCCGGTAATGTCCGAGCACGCGTTCGCACCGGCCCGGCGCATCGCCAAGGATGCCTCGCGCGCGGACGTCGTCATTGCAGCCATCGCCGCGTCAATGGCTTGCGGCGAGGCCTTCCCAAACTTGATGCCGGTACTGATTACTCCCGTTCCGATCGGCTTCGTCAGCACCAGGAGGTCTCCCGGCTTCGCTCCTGCGTTCGTGATAACCCCTTTAGGTTCAACAATTCCGGTTACAGAATAACCAAACTTGATCTCCGCGTCGTCGACCGAATGTCCGCCGAGAACCACCACGTCCTCAGAATTCAAAGCAAGCTGGCCGCCCTTCAGGATCTCCCCAAGAACGTCCCAGTCGCCTTTTTGCGGATAACAGACGATCGACAATGCGGTCAGCGGCGTGCCCCCCATCGCGTAGACGTCGTTCAGCGAATTGATCGCCGCGATCCGGCCATATGTTTGCGGATCGTCGGCGATCGGCGTGAAAAAGTCGAGCGTCTGTACCAGCGCAATCTCCGAATTGAGACGAAAAACTCCCGCGTCGTCCGACGTGTCGAATCCGACGATCACATTCTCGTTGTTTTGTTGCGGAAGTTTGCTCAAGACTTGAGCAAGGTCGCCGGGGGCGAGTTTCGCCACTCAACCCGCACAGGAGACCATTTCCGTCAGCCGTTTCTGTTCCATAACCAATTCTTAATTCTGCAATTTGAACGCGGAGAAAGCAAAGCCCTCGAACTCCCCGTCAGCTCTTCATCAAAAGCTCGTAGATCCGGCTGAGATCGCCGTCCCCGTAGTACTCGATACGGATCTTCCCGCCCGTTCCTTTCGGATTCGGCACGATCGAGACATGAGTCCCGAGAAATCGCCGGAGTTTCGTTTCAGCGGCCTTGATATTCGCATCGACGCTTGCGTTAACTCCTTTATTTGCCTTATTTGCAGACATCACTGAGCTAACGCGTTTGACCGCCTTTTCAGTCTCGCGAACCGACAGTGCCATCTCGATCACTTTGCGTGCGATCCTTCGCTGGGAGTCGGCGCTTTCGGCCATCAGCAAAGCACGGCCGTGTCCGGCAGACAACCGCTGTTCCTCGATAAGCTTTTGGATATCGTTCGGCAGCTTCAGAAGCCGCAACGATGTCGCGACAAGAGTACGGTCCTTGCCAACGCGCTCGGCGATCATTTCCTGTGTAAGTCCAATCGTATCAACAAGTCTACGATACGCGCGCGCTTCTTCGATGGCGTTCAGCTCCTGTCGCTGAATGTTCTCGATCAGCGCCAACTCGAGAAGTTTCTCGTCTGAAACATCTTTGACTACAGCCGGGATCTTGCGAAGTCCGGCCCGCTGTGACGCACGCCAGCGGCGCTCGCCGGCGACGATCTCGTATCGCGCGCCTTTCTTTCTGACAACGATCGGCTGGACGATCCCGTTTGCGCGAATGGATTGTGCAAGCTCTTCGAGATTCTCTTCGGCGAAACGAGTTCGCGGTTGTTCAGGGTTCGGATCGATGAGGTCGATATCCAATTCGAGGGAACCGGTCGAATCCGCCGGATTCATGTTGTCTTCCTTGATGAGGGCGCTCAGGCCACGTCCGAGTGCTTTTCTAGCCATGGGTTAATATCTCCTTTGCAAGTTCAATGTAGGCTTCCGCTCCGCGGGAGCGAATGTCGTAGAGGATGATCGGCTGGCCGTGGCTCGGCGCCTCGGCAAGTCTAACGTTACGGGGGATCACCGTTTTCAGGACCTGTGTTCCGTAGAAATCTCGAAGATCCTGGGCAACGGCGGCCGAGAGGTTTGTTCGCTCGTCGTACATGGTAAGCAAAAGTCCTTCGATCGCCAGATGCGGATTCAGTCCGCGTCGCAACCGCGCGAGCGTATCGAAAAGTTCTGTGACGCCTTCGAGCGCGAAGTATTCGCACTGAATAGGTACAAGAAGGGAATCGGCCGCCGTCAGGCCGTTGATTGTGAGAAGGCCAAGCGACGGAGGGCAATCGATGATGATGTAGTCATATTCGTCACGCAGTTGTTCAACGATGCCTTTAAGGTGATATTCCCGCCGATCCGTCTCAACCAATTCGATCTCTGCGCCCGCGAGGTTTTTGTCCGCCGGCAGCACGAAAAGCATCGGCAATTCGGTCGGCTGAATGAGGTTTCGGGGCGGCTCGTTCATTGTCAAAGCGTTGTAGAGCGTCTTTCGATTGACTCCGCGCTGAATCCCAGAACCCGACGACGCGTTGCCCTGCGGATCGCCGTCAACGAGCAGTACGCGCTTTTCTTCCACCGCCAGCGATGCGGCGAGGTTAACGGCCGTCGTTGTCTTTCCAACGCCGCCTTTTTGATTGGCGATCGCAATGATCTTTCCCATTACTATTCCTTGGTGTTGAAGTCTGTATACGCTAACACAACGAAAGGGGATTTACTATTATGTGGAACGTTCCACATCCGCTTGGCGTCGATGAATCATGCGTCAGCGCCTTTTGTCCGCGAATTCTCGCAAATCAACAGTTATCTAACGACGAGAAGCTGATCAAAATGAACTCTCAGGAGTAGACTTTGATCGATATCAACCGAATTCAGCGTTGAACTTGCGGGCTTGATTCGCGTTCATTCGCGGAGATTCGCTGGCAGAGGTCTTTCCTCCGATGCGTTTTTCGGGGGTCGGAACGGAAACCGTCGATTGTGGAACGTGCCACAACAATGACGTGTTAAGCGTCGGCTCTTGGCCTCTGGCCGGTGAGATGAACCAGCACTGTTGAAACCGCAGCGGGCGTGAGTCCGGTCACTTTCCGTACCTGCGCAAAATTTTTCGGCCGGGCCCGCTCAAGGCGTTCCACCATCTCATTCGACAAACCGCTGATCGAGCTGAACGAAAAGCCGTCCGGCACCTTCAAATTGTCATGATGATTGACGCGCTCGTTCGCCGCGCGCTGTGTTTCGATGTAGCCGCGATACAAAGAGTCTGCAAGCGCCGTTTCCAGGATTGGCATTGAAATCTCACCACGAATTTCGTCAGGAAGAAGCCGATGAATCATTGCCGCATCAACTCCCTGCCGCATCGCCAGATTTCCAATCGTTATAGAGTCGCCCAGATCAACACCGAGGAGACACGAGATCGCCGCGTATTCCGCTGATGATCGCTTGAAGCGGGTCGTATCAAGGAGATTTCGAAGTTTCGCGGTCCGGTCTCGCTTTGCGTTGAAACGATCCCAATCAGAATCGCCGACAAGTCCGATTTCACGACCCTTTGGGGACAGCCGTTCGTCCGCGTTGTCGTGTCTCAAGGTCAGCCTCGACTCCGCTCTCGAGGTAAACAGCCGATACGGTTCGTCGACACCATGCTGAATCAGATCATCTACGAGGACACCGATGTATCCCTCGTTTCTGGCCAAAACGAACGGTTCACGACCATCCAGCGCCAGTGCGGCATTGATCCCGGCCATCAAGCCCTGGCACGCCGCCTCCTCATAGCCGGTGGTTCCGTTGATCTGGCCGGCGAAATACAGGCCGTTGATCCGCGTCGTTTCCATCGTCGGACACAGCTGCCGCGGATCGACGAAGTCGTATTCGATCGCATACCCCGGACGAATGATCCTGACGTTCTCGAATCCGGTGACCATCCGCAGCAATTCTTGCTGCAGATCCGCCGGCAATGAGGTCGAGAAACCGTTCAGGTAGACCTCGTTCGTGTTCTGTCCCTCCGGTTCAAGAAAAAGCTGATGTCGGTTCTTATCTGCGAATTTTACGACCTTGTCTTCGATCGAGGGACAATACCGCGGACCGACGCCTTTGATCTTTCCCGAGTACAGCGGCGAACGATGGAGATTTCCGCGGATCTGTTCGTGCAGTTCATCCGTTGTATATCCGATGTAGCACTGAATCTGCGGTTGTTCGATCTTGTCCGTAGAAAATGAGAAAGCGACCGGGTTCTCGTCGGGTGGTTGCGGTTCAAACGCATCCCAATCGATAGTCCGACCGTCAAGTCTCGGCGGCGTCCCGGTCTTGAGGCGTCCGACGGGGAACCCATGCGATTTCAGGCTTTCGGCCAGCTCGATCGACGCCGGTTCGCCAGCTCGTCCCGCTGAGAACGTGCGCTCCCCGGTATGGATCGTGCCGTTCAGAAAAGTACCGGTCGCGACGACCACAGCTTTTGCGCCAAAGCGTCGCTGATCCTGCATCTCGACGCCGATAACCCGTGCATACTCAACAATTAGATCAACGACGACTCCCTGGCGGAGACTCAGATTCGGCGTCGCTTCGAGAACTCGCCTCATCTCGACGCGATACAGGCTACGATCCGCCTGCGCCCTCGGCGACTGCACGGCAGGACCGCGTGACCGGTTCAAAAGACGGAACTGGATTCCGGTTCGGTCGATAACACGCCCCATGATCCCGCCAAGCGCGTCGATCTCCCTTACGACATGTCCCTTCGCGATCCCGCCGATCGCCGGGTTGCAGGACATTTGACCGATCAGATCAAGATTTATCGTGACCAGGGCCGTATCGGCGCCAAGACGCGCCGAGGCCGAGGCAGCCTCGCAACCCGCGTGGCCCGCTCCGATCACAATCACGTCGAAAGTCTCGTCGAACATTGCCTACAGAAACAAAAAGCGGGATCACCCGCTTTGAAAGCAAATTCATATTCTAGTCGATGCTATTGATGTTGCCAACACTTTTGGCAGAAAACTATTTGTTCCAACGGCCACCGAGCGAAGCTTCCGGCATTGCCGCCGAGCGGTAACTCGCGATTCTTACGCGGTCCGAATCCTTGAAACTGATCAGCGGCATCAATCCATTCTCGAGCAGTTTCTCGGAGATCGCCTCGGTCATGAGTGACTCGGCGCATGGCTTCATCTTCTTCTCGCCGTCATCGACATAGTGGTAAATAGGCAGTCGGTCGATGTCGCGAATGAGTGCGTCACCCATGTCCCAGCCGTATGCACGGTAGCTTTGGGCCAGCAAAACGGCGCAGACGAAAGAAGGATTCGCCCAGACGAATTCGCCGTGCGGCACTGCGTCGGCAAACTCCTCAAAAGCAAAGGTTTCCGCCGGATCGGAATCCGCTCCGTACGGCACCCGCGCGAGAAATCGCATCGGACAAAGTCCAAGAAATCGCGACTCCGGCACGGCCCTGACTGCCGCCCACAATTTCGCTTCGTTCGTCTCTTCCCGAAGTACGAACGCCGAAGGCTCCGGCAACTTTTCGAACGATGCCATTCCGAACATCTCGGGACGCATCTGGCTTACGAACGAAGCATCCGCAGCGCGGCCGATTCTACCGATTCGCATCAGCGTCGCAACGTCGTCGACGTTTGCCCCGAACGAATAGTCCGCGCAGATAAGCGTGAACGGGTCGGCGCCGGGCATTTCGAGTCGTTCGCGAATAACCTCCCGATAAAGTACGGTCTCTGCTAAACTATTGGCATTCTTAAGGTTATCGGATATTTCATCCTTCGAAAGCTCAAGAATGAAAAGCTTGAGATCGACGTCCGTTTCAATTCGCCGAACGGCGAAAAACAATCCGCGCCATGCTGCTTCGAGAGTTCGGAAAGCCGGATGATGAAGGATCGAACGCATCAGGTTCGAGATCGCCGAGTCGACACCGGCGACCAGTTTCGATTGTTCGTGCTCGTCAAATTTGACGAGATAAGGCTCGACGACCGCTGAAATCAGTCGCGACAGGTCGGTTTCCTCAGCGCGCCGGGCTTGTGCCCCCGAAAGAATGTCTTCAAGTGAGTACTTCGGCGCTTCGGCAACGGGCTCCGGAACAGCAACAGTTTCTTTTTCTTCGGATTTGAACCACGAACGCACCTCGGAAGCTGCCTCATCAAACGTATCAGAGGAATTGAGCCGCTTCCTGACATCGCGAAGTTCGGCAAAAACAGGCAGCTTGCGGAACAGGTTGTCCGGTCCAAAGTCCTCTATTTCCCGGAACTTGAGGCTTATCGCCCCGCCTCCGATATTCAGCTCGAGCGCGACACCCAAACGCTCCATCACGGAATCGAAATTGTCGCGATCGATCATAACCGGGCGCCGGGAGTCCAGATCGGTCCTCGCGGCGCCGCCGCTCCAGTTTCCTAAAAACAGCACGTGAAACGGCGGTTTTTCCGCCGATGGCGTCGCGCCCGTCTCAAACGTGAACATCCCTTCGAGATTCGAATCAGTGATCGGCATAATTATCTCCTTATGGCCCTACTATCGGTCCGTTCCGCTCACAAAGTCAATCGGCGGCCATTGACGCCTTCAGTGCCTTGTAGGTGATCTTCAGTGCTTTTAAGCGTGCGAATTTCTTGTCGTTGGCCTCGATCAAATGCCAAGGCGCGAAGTCGGTACCGGTTCGCTCGATCATCTCGTCAGCGGCCAACTCGTAGGCGTCCCATTTCTCCCGATTCCGGAAATCCTCGTCCGTGATCTTGTAATGTTTGTAGTCCGTGTTCTGGCGCAGTTCAAACCTCCGGCCCTGCTCGTCCTTGTCGATATGAACCCAGAACTTGAGCAGGACGATCCCGTGCCGATGAAGCTGTTCCTCGAAATTCACGATCTCGGCGAACGCCCGTTTCCACTCGGGTTCGGACGCAAATCCCTCAACCCTCTCGACAAGGACGCGACCATACCAGCTCCGGTCGAAGATCGTGATGCGGCCGGCCCGCGGCAAATGTCGCCAGAACCTCCAAAGATAATGCTGCGCGCGCTCGTCTTCGGTCGGAGCGGCGATCGGGATGATCTGGTAATCACGGGCGTCCATCGCCGGCGTGATCCGCCGGATGATCCCTCCCTTGCCGGCCGCGTCCCATCCCTCGAACACGAGAATCGCCGACTTTCCTTTTGCCTTGAACTTCCTATAGAGAAGATTGAGTCGGCCCTGATAATCCTCGAGTTCCGATTTGTAATCGCTGTCGGAGATCGTCTGGTTCAGATCGAGTGTCTCGAGCAGCGAAAACCGGTCTTCGACCTTGGGTTTCGTTTGCCTCGTTGCGGCCGGCTTCGGGGCCGGGACCGAGCCGAGCCGCTTGGTCACCTGTTCCAGAATATGTTCGCCGACGGTGATACTGCGATAACGCGGATCGGCGCCTTCGATGATCAGCCATGGCGCTTCGCCCGTGCTGGTCGCGCGGATCGCCCGTTCGGAAACATGCCGGAACGTATCGTACATTTTGAAATGCTTCCAGTCCGTCTTCGTCACCCGCCATCGCGTCTTGCTGCTCTTGGAAAGTGCATTAAGCCTCTTTTCCTGTGCCTCTTTGCTGAGGTGGAACCAGAATTTGATGATCAGCGCGCCGTCATCGACGAGCTCCTTTTCGAAGGTGTTGATCGAAACAAGCGCGGAATCGAGTTCGGCTTCATCCGTGCGGCCGAACACGCAATCGATGATCGGCCGCGTATACCATGATCCGAAGAGAATCCCGATGCGTCCTTTCGGAGGCAAGACGCGCCAGAATCTCCAGGCCTCGGGCCGTTCACGCTCTTCATCGGACGGCTGCCCGAAGGCGACGGCGTGCAAATAACGCGCATCCATCCATTCGTGTAGAAGGTTGACGGTCTCGCCCTTTCCGGCGCCGTCGACACCGCCAATAATGATGATCACCGGGAATTTCGCGTTCTTGAGGTCTTCCTGAACTTCAAGCAGCTGCATTCTGAGTTCCGGCTCGCGTTCACGATATTCGTCCTTTCCGATCTTCCTTCCGAGTTCCGCTGTCTCAAACATAGTCGCTCCTCGCGGCAGGCCCGCGGGTGAGCAGACACACCGCCATCGATTAACGTGTGAGGCACTATCAAATTAATATCACAGCACGGCCGGGAGCGAAGTGACTGGCATCACGAATCCCGGTTGCCAGAGCATCGGCGGAACGTCGAACAAGACCCAAAGTGAAGTTCAATTGGCGACTGTCTCGACGACGACGGAACTCGCCTGCCAATCAACCGCCGCAGCCGGCGGCGTTTTTTGGCCGCCGGGACCACGAAGCATATCGAACGTCGCATTCCTGAGCGCATCGAGCCCGATTCTATTGAACATTTCATCCCAGGTGTAATCCTGTTTCTCGCCGATATTGAGCTTCTTTCGCGAAACCAGCGCGACCCAAACATCCTTGCCGACCGGCTCGCCGGCGATCGTTTCGTATCTTCCCCGGGGAAAGGCAATGGATCCCTTCCTTACAAAGTTGTCGGTATCGCCGCCGTTCACGGTCGGGAAGATGCAAAAGGCCTTGTTTCCGGCACTGAAGACAAGGACGTAGAGATAGAGATCCTCACCAACCGTCACCGAATAATCGATGCTTTGGCCGATGCGAAAACGAGTTCTGCTGACGTCGAGCCGAACCGTTATCGGCGATAGCGGATTGAACAGCGCCGATGCTGCAGCCACCGCAAAGTCATCGTTCGCCGAGTCCGATCCGAAAAGCGGTTTGTCGGAAATAGCGGTCTTCGACATATAGTCGAACTGCGGTTCCTGAAGCTGACGATTGCCCCCGGGCTTGATCAGGCCCTTGCCGGCGAGCGATTTGATCTCGAACTTCACGTCCCGCTCAAGATCCGCAAGCTTCTCCTGCGAATTTCGCCGGATCAACTGCTCGAAAACATAGGTGAACGCGCCGCGGACGCCTTTGTCGGGCGTCATCATTGAAACCGCCTCCTGGTACGGAGACGCGGCCGTCAAAACGACGACGCCATTGACCTTCCCGGTCAACGAATCTTCCCTGACAAGCGATCGGTCCCTAGGTTGCCCGTCCTTCGGGACTTCCGAATAGCCCTCATCGACCATACCGCGTGTCTGCTTCATACTCAGGTAACGGCTCGGCAACTCATTGCCTCCTCCGCGCGAGATCGTTCCGGAATTGCACGAATCAAACATCAGGACGACACGCCTTCCTGAAAGCTGAACAATGAAGTCGTTGAACCGGTCGTCACGAATAAACGTCCGCTCGTCAGAAAGAACCGTCTTTCCGTTCAGCTTTGTAACCTTTACATCGAACGGGGTCACCAGTTCGTCCATTCCATCGTCTTCGTCGCCGTTGTCGTCGGGAGCCTGGAATCCGTGCCCGGCGTAATAGAAGAAAACTCTGTCGCCCGGCCGGCTTCCTTCAACCAGCCAGGTCCTGAAGGTCTCCATGATCGCCCGTGCGGTTGCTTCTTCATTGAGGAGCAACTTAATAGAATCCGGCGAAAACCCGAGCTTATCGATAAGCAGTCGCTCCATCGCGCGTGCGTCGGCGACGGATCCGTCGGTGGTCGAGATCGTCTGATCCGCGTAAATGTCGACCCCGACGATCAACGCGCGATCCGCTCCCGGCGCCGTCAGAGCGCCGGCCAGAAACATCAGACCGAATAGAAGAATTCTCATTAACCGGCTCCTCACTGGCTAAAAGTCGAAGAACTCGTTTCCGTAGATATCCGCAAATCCCTTTTTGCCATTTAGAATCACCCCGAATAGACCTTCCTTTGCCAAAACCTCGCACCAGATCTTGTCATACTTGGTGGCCAGGAGCTTTGCGCCGGATCGATCGATCACCCCGAATTTGCCGCCACCGACCGGTCCGCCGCCGATTCTGACGACCGCCATTCCGTTCGAAAAAGGCCTTGCAAGAGAGTACTCGGGGGAAATTACGAGCTTGTCGGTCACGTCGATGTATCCGTACTTGCCGTCGATCTCAACGTACATCAGGCCTTCAGAGAACCAACTGCCTGATTCGTACTTCGGGGGAATGATCATTTTGCCGGTTCTGTCGATCATTCCGATTCCCTGACCGACGACCTTCACCCACGAAAGACCCTTTTCGAAACCGGCGGTAAGTTCATAGATCGGCGAAATGACCATTCTTCCGGTCCGGTCAATATAACCCCACTTCTTGTAGTCATACGTTACCGCGGCCAGGCCTTCGGAAAAGCCGTTTGCCCCCAGAAAGGCGGGTGAGCCTGAAATTGCTACCCGGCCGGTCCGGTCAATGAACTCAGAGATCGGCGGGTCCCAACGATTGATTGGGGCAAGACCATCTCGAAACTCACCGGGACCGAACTCACCTGGAGCGATGACGATCTTGCCCGTCTTGTCGATGTATGCCCCTTTCCCGTCGATGATTACGCCGGCCAACCCTTCGGAAAACTCGAACCCAATATCAAATTTGAAGGGAATCACGACCTCGCCCGACTTGTTGATGTATCCAGCCTTGCCGCCCGATTTCACAGACGCCAAACCTTCCGAGAAATGGGTTTCGGGACTTTCGTAAGCCGGTGCGATGACCTCGCGCCCGGTTTCGTCTATGAAACCGACCTTCCCGCCGGCGTCGGCCACCACCGCCAGCCCGTCCTCGAAAGGACCGATGTAGTCGTACTTTTGAAGCCCGCTCGCCATACCTTTGAACCTTTCCCATCTGGCCAGCGAATTGGCCTTGCGCAACCGGCCGAGTTTGAGTTCCGCCGCATCCGCGTATGTTCCACGGAACTCTCCGGATCTTGTGCGTTCAAGATATCTCTGAAAATCACGCTCGTTGGTGCTGTCTTCGATCGTCTTCCAAAGAGCAGCCTCGCCGGAAGTCTCCGTTAGGATCGGAACTTTCGGGTTCTTGCCGCTGCCCGTGACAAAAATAAAGTCGCCGCGGTCGAGCTCGACGTCGTTGATCTTGCCGTACTGCGGAGTTTGCGAGCGGTTACTGTAATTCGTCACCTGTTCTTTCAGGTACTCGGCGAGTTCGGTCCCGGTCACATAGCCGTCGCCGTTGACATCGGCGTCACCCGCCAACGCATTTACAAACGATCGCCTGAAGTATGATTCGTCGGGGACCGGCTGATCGGCGGCGCCGGCCGTGATGAACTGGCGAACCGGAAGCGACACCTTTTCCTCAATGATCGGAGGGATCGTGATCGCATTGCGGGTGACGAGCTTCCCTGAGAAACAGCTGTCGAAAAGAAAAAGCGCGTGCTTCGACTCGATGCGCTTGGCATAGTTGAGGATCGCGTCCATCGTGATCGCCTTGCGCTTGAAACCAACCTCATCGGTCTTCGGATCCGGGGCATCGACGGGGACGACGTAGCCGAGATCGCGCTTGTCGCCGCTCGAGCCAAGCGTGAAACCGTGGCCGGCGTAGTAGATCAACAGCCTGTTCTCGGGCTCAAATCCATGATCGTCAATGAACTTGGTGATCGTCCGGTTAAAGCTCTCGCTGTTGAGATTCTCAGCCGTCTCCACCACAAATCCCTGTTTCTCGAGCGCGGCGCGCACCGCGACGACGTCGGAACCGACACCCGGAAGCGAATCCCAGAACTGATAGCGGCTGTTTCCGATCACTAGCGCGTAACTGGCGTTGTAGAGTTTGATCTCGCGCGTCGCACCGTCGTTTGTCTTGACCACGACCCCGACTCCGCGTGTCTGGGCCACAGCCGGTGCAAACGGCGACAACGCGATTGCCAGAGCCAAAACGCAGAATAGGGCTTTCTTCATATCACGTGACCTTGTTGTTCGGGAGAACCGCAATTCGGACGGTGACCTGCCTCAAACTGCACGACGCGGACGGTTTTGAATTGCCCCTTGAATATAGCACACACCGGATACTCGGTTGCGGTCTATGGTGAAGAGGCGCAAAATAGGACTCTCCACGCG
>JAKQII010000049.1 GCA_029557535.1 Acidobacteriota bacterium | reverse complement strand
AGCCAATCCCTAAGAGTGATCATGCAACTGATAAAGGGCGAGTCGTCAAACTGGATCAACAAGAACGGGCTTGTGTCGCCCCACTTTGGATGGCAGGACGAGTATTTTGCGGCGTCGGTAAGCGCTTCGAACCTGCCGGCGGTACCCAAATATATTTTGAATCAGGAGGCCCATCACAGCACCTTTAGCTTCGATGATGAATTTGAGGTATTCCTCAAACGCGCAGGATTTCAAAAGTTCAAAGACGGCTGGAAGTAGCTCTTACCTCCATTTCCCGCTGCCTTGAATCAGTCTCTCCAGCAGACACTGGGGCAAGAACTCTGGCGATAACATTTGTCTAAAGCCTGGGCTTTTTCGCTATCTTGATCCACTAGCTGAAGCTAGTGGCAACATTAAATCCAAATCCCGCTGATTACCTAGCTAACCTCACTAGTGTCCGGTTAAAAGTCGAATAAAATCAACTGTTTACAAAATTCGTCGTTTTCGGACATATTCGGCCTTTTCGTAAGTAGTTGATTTAATTCAACTTTGCTGAAAGCGGATACCGACAGAATCTGGAGAATCTGGTACAGAGACAGATCGGTTCCGATGTTTTTCTTCAAGATCTGAGCCATCACGTAAGTCGAGATGGCGATCCATATCTGGGTGCGGACGGCATTCTCCGTCAGTCCCCAAAAGCGTTTGATCTTCAGGTGCTGCTTGATCCACTTGAAGAACAGTTCGATCGCCCAGCGGCGCTTGTATAGTCCGGCGATCTCGGCGGCCGGAAGATCGAAATCGTTCGTCAGGAAGCGGAACGACCGCTCCAGATCTTTGTCAAAATAACTGACGAGCCGGGCATTCTTCGGATAGAGCTTCTTCGAATGCAGGGTGCCGATGACAACCGTTTCATCGGCGGTGACGCCGGTCGACGGATCGGGATCGCGGCTTTCGACGATGCGTGTCCCGAGGTTCGATTTGGCGCGGATGACGAATGTCGCACCGCTCCGGTCGATCCGGAAAAGTTCCTTGAAATCGACGTAACCGCGATCGAGGACGTAACACGCGCCGGGCTCGAAGAAGACCTTCGGAAGCTCTTTCAGTTCATGCTTCTTCCCGTCCGTAATTGTTGCAAACACGGGAATGTTGCTGTTCAGATCGAGCACCGTATGGAGCCGGACCGCCGACTTCGTGCTGCGAAATACGGCCCATTGATAAAGGCTCATGCAAAGATCGATGGTCGTCGCGTCGATCGCGTAGACGCGGCTCTTCGATGTGTTCCCGGGCTCGTCGTAATACAGTTGCTGAGCCCGTTTGATAAGCGCCCGGGCAAGATCCTGCCAGATGCGCCAGTCACGCGTTTCGTTGGCGTCGGCCAGCGTTGACCGATTGACCTCGCCTCGGATCCCGACGTGATAGAGTCTGGCGTCCTGGGCCGCCAGACATGTCACCGTGTCGCGCAGACTGTCGCGTCCGGTGAGTTGTCCGAAGACCATCGCGATGAACTGGCTCCGGCAGCTGAACTTCCGGACCCGGCGATTGCCGCCGTATCGGGCGACGCAGACATCGAGTTCATACGGAAGCACGGTTTCGAGAAACTGCGCTAGAACATACTTTCCACGGTTCATTCCGGCAGTATGTTCAAGAAAAACGCCATTCAAATCGAAAAATCGTAAAATGGCTGTAAATTAACAAATAACTCGGCTTATAATGTCAAACAATTTTTAAGCCGGACACTAGTGAGCTAACCTTTAATATCTTGAAGCCTCAATCCTGATCTTGGAGTCTTCGAATCCGAAACTTCAAAGCCCCGGAGGGACGACGAAACGGCGTTCTTCCGGGGCTCCCGCATGACCCCGATCTTGATTCTTGAATCTTGAATTTCGAATCTCGATTCTTGAATCGAATATCTAACGGATCATTCCGCCGAACATCCAGACTAAGGCGATGATGACGACCGCGCCGACGATGTCGAGCAGGATTCCGTAACGCACCATCCTCATCAGCGGAATGTAGCCCGAGCCGTAAACGATCGCGTTGCACGGCGTCGAGACCGGCAGCATGAACCCGAGGCTCGCGCCGAGCGTCGCGCCGAGCGCCGGGATGAACGGATCCTGCCCTTGCGTCGTCGCGATGGCGATCGCGACCGGCACTACCATGTTCGCCGACGCCGTGTTCGAGGTCGTTTCGGAGACGATCACCGCAACGACGACCGACGCGACGAGCAGCCCGAATCCTCCGCTCAACGGAAGGAAACCCGTAAGGCCGCGTCCGACGGCCTCCGCGAGCCCGGTCTGAAACGACAGCACGCCGAGCGCGAATCCGCCGCCGTAGAGAAAGATCACGCCCCAGTCGATCTTGACCGCGTCCTCCCAGGTGATCGCTTTCTCACCCTTGTCATCGCCGGGCAGAAGGAACAGCAACGTCGCCCCGAGGATCGCGCCGACGGCTTCGGGCAGTCTCGAATTGAGCGTCTTGTAGACCGCGTTCTGCTCGCCGACGATGAGCGCGACGATCCCCGGGACGACCCACATTGCGACCGTGATGCCGAATGCGATGACGACCGAGCGCTGGCCGCGCGTCCACGGACCGAGATTCTCGCGCTCACGATCGAGCATCTCGGCGCTGCCTTCGATCTCTTTCACGCCCGCCGGGGCCAGTTTGTCGAGGTAGAACCAGAGGAAAAGGAACATCAAAACGACCGCCGGAAAGCCGATCATCATCCACTTGAAAAACGAGATCTCGGCACCGCCGAGCTGGCGGATGAAACCGATCCCGATGACGTTCGGCGGAGTCCCGATCGGCGTCGCCAATCCGCCGATCGACGCGGCAAAACTTGTCATCAGCATCAGCGCGGTGGCATAAGAGCGGTTGATCTTGATGCCCGTCGTCTCTTCCTGCTTGAAAAGGAAACTAATGATCGACAGCCCGATGGCGAACATCATCGCGGTCGTCGCGGTGTTCGAGATCCAGGCCGAAATGATCGCCGTCACCGCGCCAAATGCGAACAGGATCCGCGACGGCTTCGCGCCGATCAGCTTTGACGAGAGCACGGTAAACGCGACCCGGCGATCGAGTTTATGGACGAAAATTCCGCGTGCGAGGATGAACGACCCGATGAAAAGAAAAATTAGCGGATCGGAGAACGGCGCGAAGACGTCTTTCGCCGGTGCCACCTGGAGAACGACGCAGGCCGCGGCTCCAAGCAGGACCGAAACCGTCATTGGGAGCGACTCGCAGAGCCACAGGATGACGACCGTCGCCATCACCGCCGCAAGCCTGTGCGCTTCGGGTTTCAGTCCGGGAAAGGGCGCGAAAAAGACCGCCGCAAACGCGATCGGCGCGAGAATGAATCCGGCGCGATTTCGCAGTTTCTCAAAGCGGGCCTCGCCGTCGCTAATGACTTCACGGGCAAAAGTTTCGGACATCTTTTGATTTTGGATTTTCGATTTTGGATTTTGGATTGTTCGATCAGAACTTCGAATCGATCTTGAAATATCGAGTGCGTCCGAACGTTTATCGCGCGG
>JAKQII010000047.1 GCA_029557535.1 Acidobacteriota bacterium | reverse complement strand
ACTCACGACTCACGACTCACGACTCACGACTCACGACTCACGACTCACGACTCACGACTCACGACTCACGACTCACGACTCACTGCCCGGTGCAATTCCCCGATCAGTTTCAAAACGATATCTTCGCGCCACGGGCGCGCGGCGATCTGAACCGCGACCGGCAGTCCCGCTGATCTCTTTTCGGCCTTCGCCATTGCGCGAGCGGCGAGGTCGGCTCCGGCGTTACGCCCGATGGCTTCGTCGTTGCGCACGGTCGAGACTCTTGCCACGCCTGACGGGAACCCGAGAACATTGTAAAGGAGCGTGTAAGTTCCCCCGAGGCCGACCTTGTCGGTCGAGCGATGAAGGAACGCGGGCAGGGCGCAGACGGGTCCGAGGATCGCGTCGACTCCCTGATCGTCCATCGCTTTCAAATACTCATGCCGGTATTCCTCCTGCCGGCGTGCCCATTCGATAAGGAACGCTTCGCCCTCGCCGCCGAAGTAGCCGAGCAACCGATGAAGCGATCTTTGCCCGAATCCGTTGGCGATAATCCGCGCCGCCGATCGGGTCCCGGATCCCGATCTCAAAAGCGTAAACAGACTCCTCAGCTGCGGCATCGGCGGTTCGTCGCCAAGCACGTCGGTAAAAACCTTGCCTTTATTGACCGTCAGGATGCGGTAGAAGATCTCCTCGGCTAACTCGAACGACGGCGCGTTGAATTCGACGACATCCGCGCCCGATTTCTTCAGCGTCTTGACCGATTCCAAGACGCCGCGACGGATTGCCGGCGAAGGTTCGACGATACCGTCCGACTCGAAATAGCCGACACGCAGCGATTTTGCATCGAGTTCAGTCACCGGCGGAATCGGCTTTGCACCCGCTGCCTCGTTCATGATCCAAAGAAAGAGCTCGAGGTCGTCAGCGTGATTTGCGATCACCCCGGCGACAGAGTTGATCGGCCCTTCCAGGATCGTCTTGCCGTAGCGGGTCAGGTCTGGTGTGCGCCACATCGTCGGTTTGATCGAACAAACGCCGCAGAACGCCGCCGGGAAGCGGACGCTTCCGCCGATGTCCGACCCAACGCCGACCGGCGATGCTCCGGCACCGACGACCGCGCCTTCGCCGCCGCTCGAGCCGCCGCAGCTGAATTCGGGATTGATCGGATTGTTTGTGCGTCCGTAAACGCGGTTCTCGGACTCGATGAAGATCAAGAGCTGCGGGACATTCGTTTTCCCAAGCACGATCCCGCCTTCGGCCTCGAGCGCCGCGACGTACCTGTCGTTTGCCGGCGGCCGGTCGTTCTTCCGCGCGAGAACACCGAGCGTGCTCGGTGAATCCTCAAAGTCAAAGCACTCCTTGATCGTGAACGGAAGTCCGTGAAGGCGGCCGAGCGGCCCGCCGTTCGCCACCGCCCGGTCCGCAGCATCGGCGGCGGCACGTGCGCGCTCGAAAAAATCGATGACGACGGCGTTGATCTTTGGGTTCACCGCTTCGATCCGGGCGATGAAATGCTCCGTGACCCCGCGGCTCGTCAGCTCGCCGGATTTGATTGCTGCAACGATCCCGGTCGCCGATAGCCGATCAATCGATTCCATAGACTTAATTGTGATTTGGGGCTTTATAGTTGCCTAAATTACACTCACCTTAAATGAATTTCGACGAGTCGGTCAAATATCTTTACGGTCTTGGGAACGAGGTTCTCGCGATGAAACTCGGACTCGAGAGTATCGGGCTTCTCCTCGCCGAACTTGGAAATCCGCACACGAGTTATCGGAAGATTCAGATCGCCGGGACGAACGGCAAAGGCTCGACCGTCGCGTTTCTCGAATCGATATGCAGGGAAGCCGGGATGCGCGTCGGGGCGACGACGTCGCCGCATTTGATCTCGGTAACTGAACGCGTCCGAATCGACGGCGAACCGATATCAAACGACGCGTTCGCCATGCTCGCGACGCGCGTTCGTGCGGTCAGCGAATCGCTTGTCGAGGCCGGCCGTCTGGAAAATGTGCCCACGTTTTTTGAGCAGGTGACGGCGATCGCGCTCCTGGCATTTGCGGAGGCCGTCGTTGAGATCGCGATCCTTGAAACGGGTCTCGGCGGAAGGTTCGACGCAACGACCGCGGCCGGCGCGGACACGGTTGCGATCACGCGGATCGCGTTCGATCACCAACGCATTCTCGGCGGCACGATCGAGAGGATCGCCGCGGAAAAGGCCGCGATCATCGGTCCGGAAAAAACGGTGGTCGTCGCCAACCAACCTGAAGAAGCGTTCGAGGTGCTCTTGGATCGATGTCTCGAAGTCGGCGTCGTACCCCGATTCTCATCGGAGCTGAACGTCGGGTTCGATCAAAACGCGATCGTCTTTGAATCGAAACAGGTCTGCTATCGCGTCCCGCACCTCGGTCTCGCCGGCGACCATCAGTTCGAGAATGCTACGACGGCGTTACTTTTGGCGGAGTCGCTGGGAATTCGGAAAGACGCAATTGAATCCGGTCTGGCAAACGCGGTCCATCACGGGCGGCTCGAACGCCGCGGACGGTTTCTTCTCGACGGCGCGCACAACGAAAACGGCGCGGAGGCACTGCAAAAATATCTGCTCGAAAGCGTCCCTCGGCCGATCGTGATGATCTTCGGTGCGATGCGCGACAAGGAGCTCGAAGGTATCGAGTCGCGATTGTTCCCGATGGCCAAGACGGTGATCGTGACTCGGGCGGAAAATCAACGATCGATGGACCCCGCGGAACTTGCCTCGAGCGCGCGGCTGTTTTCATCCGACGTTCGTGAGGCCCGCAGCGTTTCCGAAGCGTTGAATCTGGCTGCGCAGGCGGCGCCGAATGGTTCGACGATCGTTGTCACGGGATCGCTTTACCTCGTCGGCGAGGCGCTCGCGATCATTGACGAGCATTCGTAAGCGAAGAAGTATTTAGTGCTGTTTGGCTCGATTATCCCTAATAGTTGATAATTGAAACTTGATAGTTGATAAGGGATTTCGAATACTCAGCGTTTTGCTGACCACTGACCACTGATCACTGATCACTGACCACTGATCACTGACCACTGACCACTGATCACTGACCACTGACGACTGACCACTGATAGAAAATATGTACAAAATCGTATTGATACGCCACGGCGAAAGCGTTTGGAACAAGGAAAACCGGTTCACGGGCTGGAAGGACGTCGATCTCAGCGATAAAGGCGTCGGTGAAGCCAC
>JAKQII010000045.1 GCA_029557535.1 Acidobacteriota bacterium | reverse complement strand
CTGCGATCTGCAGATCGAAGAGGGTTTTGTCGGCGAGGTGTCGGTGATGATCCGCACGATCTCGTCCGCTCGGTTCGACTTGACCTGAAACGGGCGGTAGCCGGTCAGGAGCTCGTAAAGTATCACTCCCAGCGAGTAGATGTCGCTCGAGGTCGAAACAGGATGCCCGCTCACCTGCTCTGGCGACGCGTATTCAGGCGTCATCGCCCGCGCGAGCGTGTTCGTCGGATCGGCGTTCAAGGTTGCTTCGTCCGCGGCGATCAACTTTGCGATCCCGAAATCCAGAAGCCGCGGCGACCCGTCGTCGAGAACGAGGATGTTTGACGGTTTGAGATCGCGATGCACGACCAGGTTTTGATGGGCGTACGAGACGGCGGAGCAGACCTTCATAAAGAGCTCCAGCCGTTCATTTATCGAAAGTTCGTTTTCGTTGGCAAATCGCGTCAGCGTCCGTCCGCGGACGTAGTCCATTACGAGATACGGCAATCCGTCGTCGGTCGCGCCGCCGTCGATCAACCGTGCAATGTAGGGATGTTCAAGCGTTGCCAGGATCTGGCGTTCATGCCGAAACCGCCGGATGATCTCGTCGGTATCGAAGCCGCGTTTGATGAGCTTCACGGCGACCTTTTTCTTGAATTCCGAATCAGCCCGAGATGCCAGAAAGACGGCACCCATTCCGCCCTTTCCGATCTCACCTTCGATGCGGTACGAGCCCAAGATCTGCCCGACTCGGGAAGTTCTCGATCGCTCAACGAAATCCGTTACCGACGAACTCGCGGGCTTTTCGATGAACTCCGAAGCCCCGACGTGTGCGTCAAGGAGTGACAGGACCTCGGACGCAATTTCGGTGTCGCCGTCGCATTCGCGGCCGATGAACGCGTCCCGTTCGGATGTCGGCACGTCGAGCGCGGCGTTGAAGATTTCCTTGATCTTTGCCCAGGCTTCAGGTTCCACGGTCGTTTGGCGGCCGGTCATCGGGCCGATTTCATTTGCCGAAACAGCCACGCCTTCGCAACCGTCCATTCACGTTTTACGGTCGCAGGCGAAATCTCCAAGACGTGGGCAGTCTCTTCAATGGTCAGTCCACCGAAGAACCTAAGCTCTACCAACCGGCTCTGTTGCTCGTCAAATTTCGCAAGCTTGTTGAGAGCCTCATCGAGCGCCAAAAGATCGACATCCGGCTCTCTCGAAAAACTGACCACATCCTCGAGCGCGATCCGCTGCCCCTCTCCGCCGCGCTTTTCAGCAAGACGCGCCCGGGCATGATCGACCAAAATGTTCCGCATCACGCTCGACGCAACGGCAAAGAAGTGCGCGCGGTCCTGCCAACTGACATCGGAAAGGTCGATCAGTTTCATGTACGCTTCATGTACCAATGCGGTCGGTTGAAGCGTGTGATCGGATCTCTCTTTTCGAAGGTAACGTCGCGCGATCTTACGGAGTTCATCGTAGACCAACGAGAGCAGGACGTCCGCTGATTCGCGTCGTCCGGCGCTCCAGTCTTTCAGGATCACCGAGATCTCTTTTTGCTCTTTGTCCGGCAGCCTCGATCCTCCAGTTTTCGCGATGCTTGAATTATAGATCAAAGCCGTTTTCGCAACAATTTTTCAATTCTTTCGATGTCCGCAACTTTTTTTGAGCCAATTCATCGGATAAATCCGCTGAACCACATAGAAAGCACATTTTTTCAGATTGAGGAGAGAGACATGAAGACGATTTTGTACATTATTTCAGCACTATTCATAGGCATCGCGACGGTTTCCCCGTCCTTTGCACAGTATAGTTCCCGGGTCGTCGCGGTAGAGCCGGCCGCGGTCGACACGCTCTACAATAACGGCGACTTCAGAACCGGCGATACGTCGAAAAGTGGCGTTCCCGCCCCGACCGGATACGTCTGGAGCGAGAGTCAGAACGATGCGGGCGTCACGACCGAAACAAACTCCGTACTTGGTTTCGGTGCAACGGCCGGTGCGATCTATCTCGAAGACGACTTCACGATCCCGGCCGGACAGACGTGGAACATCACGTCGGTCACGACGTGGGGTTTCGTCCAAAACTGGACCCGGGCGCCGTCGCCATTCACCGGTGGCGTCCTTCGCATCTGGAGCGGCCGCCCGGGGGACAAGGGCTCATCCGTCGTTTTTGGTGATTTCTCAACTGACCGACTGGCTTCGTCGACCCGCGCAAACGTTTACGCAATCCCCAATTCGACGACGCCGGCACCCGGAATCCCGCCGAGTTTCACGCGTGAACTCTGGGAGAACAAGTTCAGCGTCTCGCCGACCCTTACGCTTCCGGCCGGCACATACTGGATCGAATTCGCGACGGGCACCGCCACCAACGGCGCCCAGTTTTATCGCAATGTGATCAGTCCGGGCAAGCGCGGTCTGTCGGGCTGGAACTCACGGCAGTTTAGCCTTCCGAGCACCTGGAGCGATGTCGTCGATGGAGGACAACCCAGCACTGCCCCGGATATCCCGCAGGACATCGCGTTCATCGTCCGAGGCACGGTTGCCGCAACCCATAACAAGGCCGTTTTCATGGACTATGACGGCGACGGCAAAACAGATATGGGCGTGACGCGGTGGGGAGTTCTTCCGACCGATCCGAGTACTTGGTATATTCTCAAGAGCAGCACGAATTATACCGACTACATCTCGCGCGTGTTCGGCAATCGCGTCGGAACAAATAAAGGATATTCCGGCACCAATCAGGTCGATGTCGTCATGCCGGCGGACTACGACGGCGACGGAAAGACGGACATCGCACTGTTTGACGCATTCCGGGCAACTTCGGCGGCTCCGGAAACTCACTACTACATCATTGACAGCAGCACTGACACGCTTCGTATCGAGCAGTTCGGAACGCGATTCGACAATGGTTCGATCATGGGCGACTATGACGGCGACGGGAAAGCCGATCTTGCGGTCTACCGTAATGGCGCGACGACGGGTGCCCAGAGCACGTTTTGGATCAAGCGTAGTTCGGACGACAAGATCGTCACCTACGAATGGGGGCTGCGCGGCGATCGGCCGTTCCTCGGCGACTTCGACGGTGACGGCAAGAACGACATCGCGGTGGCCCGCGTAAGTTCGGCGACCGGTGTCGCAACCGCCTACATCCTCCGCAGCAGCGACGCCTCTGCTGACATCCGTGACATTGCCTATCCCTTCACATTCATCGTCCCCGGTGACTATGACGGCGACGGCAAGACGGATATCGCCACGATTAAGAGTTCGATCAACGACATGCTCTGGACGATCGTCAGGAGCAGCGATGACGAAGTGCGGTATGTCCGATGCGGCATTTATTCAAGCGACTATCCCGCACAGGGCGATTACAACGGCGATGGGATCACCGAACCCGCCGTCTGGAGAAAGTCCGGGCCTGGGTCAGCGAATCCGGGGACGTTCTGGACAATGAATCCTGACGGATCGTTCAACGTCGTCCAGTGGGGCAACGGTTTCGACAGTTCGATCGCCTCGATCAGGGCTTACTAAAAGCTCCCTCCTCCTTCTCGACACGGAAGGCGGCAGCGTCCGTCTTCCGTTTTTTTTAGCTTCGTTTTCGGAGGACAAGCCAAAGGACTAGTACGAGCGCGGCTACGCCAGCGGCGATTGGAATCCAGCGCCGCGCCGGTGAGCTTTTCGTTTCGGGATCCGCGATACGTTCGGCGGTTCGCTGCGGCGCAATGAGGCGCAGTTCGGATCGTTCAAGGATCTCGGTAGTCCTTTCGACGGCCTCGTTAGCGACGAGCCGGCGCGTGACCGAGCCAAATGGACCTTCGATCGCGTCCGTTCTTGAGCGATCCGTAAATACGACGTAATAGCGGATTCCGTCCGTCTCGGCGACTGCCAGCAGAAACGCGAT
>JAKQII010000044.1 GCA_029557535.1 Acidobacteriota bacterium | reverse complement strand
GCCTTTGCTCCTTGGCGGGAAAACCGGTTCAAAGCAATTGAACAGGATGTTTTCCCGCAAAGACGCTAAGGCACAAAGTCGCAGAATCAATAGGTTTATGGAGTTGAACCGTTCACCGATCGGGAACACGAATTTCTCGGGAACGATCGGATCGCCGGGTGGTCCGCTGAAATCGAAAAATTGAAAAAGATCTGCAAGCCGCCTGAAAATGGCTACTTTTGGCCGCAAAACAGAGTTTAATTGGACACAAGTGATTTGGGATCTTGGATTTGGAACATCGATCGCTGATTACGTAAACGCGGCCCGAATCACAGCGGAGCCGTCACCCCGATCGAGTTCGTTTGCATTTCGTCCGAACATCCCTGAAAATGCCGCACGATGAACAACAACAAGATGATCGTGCGGCTTTCGATCGTTGCCGGACTCGCGATACTTGCGATGTTCGCGGTCACGGTGTTTACCGGCGTTTCGCAGGAGAAATTCGAGAATGTCCTCGACGCGGGTGTTTATGCGCGCGAACTGATCGCCGAGCAGGGCCCGCTGCGATTGATCTTCACTATCGACTTCGTTTTCATCGCCGTCTTCACGACCGTTTTCGTTATCCTCCCGCAATCGCTTAAGACCGGATCGCCGGTCGTAAACGGGATCGCAAATCTTTCGATCGGCGCGATGGTGCTTTGCGGATTGCTCGATTTCGTCGAAGACCTCCACATCCTGACGATGCTCGACAGCGCGAACAAGGGACTCGCGCTCGCCGATTCGCAGATCGCTCTTCAAGCCTTTTTGTCAGCGCTGAAATTCTGCGCGAGTTATGTTTCGCTCTTCGCCCTGGCGTTCATTTTGCCGTCGCGAACGATCCCCGAAAAGTTGATCCGCTACAGTCTTTGGTTCTTTCAGCTGCCGGTCGGCGCGCTCGTGTACACCGCGCCGCATGATTACCGCCTGCTGTTCGGACTGATGCGGTTTGCGTTCATGATCACCGGTTTCTTCCTGCTCGCCTACAACTTTTCGCGGGCCGAAGCGGAGGAATCGTTCTGAAGATCTCCGCCGAGCAAATAAACGATTTCGAGACCAACGGTCATATTCTGATCCGTGGTCTCGCGGCGTTTGAAGAGATCGCGAAGTCGCGTCCGGCGATTATCGGCGCCGTCAGCCGGTTCTCGACCGAAACCAGAAGCCTCGAAGAGAGAGATACTTACGGAAAGGCGTTCCTGCAGGTGACGAACCTTTGGCGGCGCGACGAAGAGGTCCGGCAGTTTGTCTTTAACGCGGAATTCGCCCGTGCGGCGGCGGCACTTCTCGGAGTCGAACGCGTTCGGATCTATCACGATCAGGCGCTCTTCAAGGAACCGAACGGCGGGTTCACGCCGTGGCATCAGGATCAGTACTATTGGCCGCTCGATACGGACAAGACGATCACGATGTGGATGCCGCTGGTCGATATCACCCCCGAGATGGGAATGCTGACGTTCGCTTCGGGATCTCACGCCGACGGTCCGGTCGGGAGCTTAAGGATCTCCGACGAAAGCGAGGCGGCTTACGGCAATTACATCGAAAAGAAGCGCTTTCCGATCGTCCGTGCCGAATCAATGAGCGCCGGCGACGCGACATTCCACCGTGGCTGGACGATCCATTCCGCGGGCGAAAACACTTCGGCGGACAAGCTTCGCGAGGTCATGACCGTGATCTATTTCGCCGACGGCGCACACGTCGCCGTACCGCGAAACGACAACCAGGTCGCCGATCTCGAAGCGTGGCTCGGCGGTCGGAAGCCGGGCGACATCGCCGATTCGGAGATGAACCCGGCTTTATAAGTTTTTGAATTATGATTCTTTAATTTTTGAATTCAGGAATCTAAAAGCCCCGAAGGGGCGACGCAACGGTAACCCCTGGCGCGCGAAGCAAGCCTGGGGATCTTTGCGCCTTCGCGCCTTTGCGGGAACATCGGGCCAGGAGGTCGGCGGTTGGATTTTCACGCCACGACGCAAAGTCGCGAAGGAACCGGACCGTTCGTCGACGGCCTGCTTGAAAGGACGGGTAATCTATTTCTTGTGCTTCAGTCCGTTGAATGAAAATTTCGCGTTTTGCGCGCATTTCGCGGGCAAAGAATCGCTGATGTTTATTCGGGGCCAGACGTTGAATTCCTTGCGTCCTGATTCTTGAATCTTGAATCTTGAACTTGGAATCTTGAATCCTATTCGCCGCGGCTTCCCCTTACAACCTCTTCGAGTTCCCGCTCGACGTCGGCAAAACCCTTGTCATAGAGGTTTGAACCGTCGAAGAATGGATTTCCAGTGACCTCGATCGCCGGCGCCTCAAATACAAATGCGTCCCGCTCTTCGGGGGTCGAAAACTCGATCTTCACGGACTTCAAGCCCGCAAGCCGACCGAGGTAAAGGTCACAGATCAACGTGACGTCGTCATGCTCCGCGAAGTAGCGGTTCTTCCGGATCTCGTTCCCGTCGTATGATCCCAACGCGCGATATTCGGCGTCGTCGAGGAAGATCTCCGAAAGCTTGATGTGATCGTCGCCCGGCACGCGCTGCTGAAGCATCCGCTTCCATTCCGGTCGGCCGGGGATCCGGATACGGCGAAAGCGCAACCTGGTATCGGAAATGTAATTGTCGTAGATCTGCAGATGCGGGTCGGCGGGCGAGAACGATCCGGGCATTTGATCGACCACGAACTGACGGCTGTATTCATCGCGATATGTTTTGTCCATCGTTTTCAAATGCTTTATACTCTGGTCTTTTCAAGTTAATTCTATCAGTTTATCGGAGCATTCATATGAGATCAGCGATTATTTCAACGATTGTTTTTCTGACCGCGACAGGTCTTTTAGCCTGCGGCGGCGGCGGTGAAACGCCGAACGCCAATACCACAAAACCGAACGCCAATGCGCCGGTCAACAAGCTGGCCGAGAATAGCAATCTTGCAGTGGTCACGAAGACGCCGGAGCCGATCGCCAACGAGGCCGCAACCCTCGCGCCGGTGTTCAAGTCGCTGTGCGAAGCGATGGCGAAAAAGGACGAAGCCGCCGTCCGAAAAGCATATTCGGCGGCCGCGCTGAAAGACTTCGAAGCCGATATGAAGGAAGAGGGCGAGAAATCCCTCGTCGCTTATCTCGAAACCGAGCAACTGTCCGATTGCCAGATCGGCGGCGAGAAGATCGAGGGCGACCGCGGTTCGGCGTTGATCAAGACAAAAGGCGCGCCGAATGGCACCCGCATGAAGTTCGTCAAAGAAAACGGCGAGTGGAAACTTACCGGCGAAACGGAAGATTTCGATGCCGTCAAAAAATCAGCCGGATCAAAATAACGACAGAAGATGAGCGAGCGTTTTGACAAGATCGCGCGCGATCTCTTCGAGCGCAACCTCGACCGATTCGATCAGCCCCGCGTGCCGACGTTCGACCGCCAGCCGGTCCACGTTGTTTACGGCGGGGCTGACAGGTTCAACGCGGAAACGCCGGGCAAATTCGGCCGGCTCGCGCTCGCGTCGATCGAATCCTACGCCCCGACATTTGCCGAATTCGCCGACGCGATGTGGCTCAAGGGCGCGGACACGCTTCCGCGCTACACCGATCCGATCCGCGAACTCGAATTCAAACTCGCCGACGATCCGGACGACGCCCGCGAACGCTTTCCCGAAGCGCATTTTGCCTGGTCGGTTTACCGTCGCGTGATCCAAAAACTCGAGTCAGATCCGGTCGAGGATTTCCGGATCGATTTCGAGGACGGCTACGGTTTCAGGACGGACGCGGAGGAAGACGCCCACGCGAAATCGGCGGCCGAAGAACTCTCGCGCGTCACCGAAGCCAATCTCGCCTTTCGTGGATTCCGGATAAAGTCCTTTCAAAAAGAGACTTACGCCCGCGCAGTCAGAACATTGGGAATCTTTTTGACCGAATACGTGAAGCGCGGAACGCTGACGAATTTCGTCGTCACGCTCCCGAAGATCGCTCGCGCGGAAGAAGTCGGGACGCTCGCGGCGCTTCTGGACGCGATCGAGTCGGAAAATTCGATCGCATCCGGATCGATCGGGATCGAGATCATGATCGAAACGCCAGAAGCCGTCAACAACGCCGGATCGCTGGTTGCCGCGGGCCGCGATCGCGTGAGGTCGGCGCATTTCGGAGCTTTTGACTATACGGCGTCGCTCGGCGTCGCCGCTGACCATCAGCACCTGCAGCATGATGCTTGCCGGTTCGCACGGCAGATGATGCAGAATTCACTGGCGCCGCTCGGCGTCAGGATTTCGGATTCGGTCACGACCGACATGCCCGTTCCGATCCACCGCGGCGGCTCGTTGTCGTCAAAACAGAATTCGGAGAATATCAAGGCGGTGCGCGGCGCCTGGCGCAAGCATTTCAACAACGTCACGCTGGCGCTGGTCAACGGCTTTTACCAGGGTTGGGACCTTCATCCGGCGCAGCTTCCCGCGCGATACGCCGCGCTGTTTGCATTTTTTCTCGAAAACGCCGACGCGCAGGCCGCACGGCTCAGGCAATTCGTCGGCAAGGCGACAAAGGCGATGCTGACCGGCAATCTGTTCGACGATGCCGCCTCGGCGCAGGGACTGTTGAACTTTTTCATTCGTGCCGCGAGCTGCGGGGCAATGCCGCTCGCCGATATCACGCAAAAAACCGATCTCAGCCAGGAAGAATTGAGATCGGCGTCATTTGCAAGAATTATGGAGAATCGCCGCAGCTAGGCTTCGCTCGACATGATCTTCTCGAGCAGTTCATCCCGCAGGCGACGCTGGTCGGTTAACTGCGGTTTCGGCTTCTCGCCTGAATCGACAAATTTCGGGGGTTGGGCGAACGGATCGACCTGAACCGGCAACCCTTCCTTCTCAAGCGCGTTCGTGATGATCTTACCGACCAATTTCTGTTCAAATTGCGAAATATCGACAAATTTCGCGCCGATCCCGTTGTTCTCGAACTTGTAGAGGACCTTGCACTTAAGAGGTAGCCAGTTACCGTTCGGAAGCCCCACCTCGAGCCGGAACGTTTCGCCGGTAAAGAGGCTTTCATCCCAATCCAAAAGGCACCCGCCGATGCTGATCTGCTGCAGGACCGTTTCCTGACGTTCGCCGAACTTGGAGTAGCGGATCGCGGGAATGTCCAGCGAGAATCTGATGTGTTGTCTTTGGGCAATCGACATCGATGCTAAAAAAGGTCGGAAAAATCGGGCCCGGAACGCGATTTCTAACGGTCATTCTACCCGCAATCGGCGCAATTAGGCAACACAATTCTTTTCGCCACAATGATTTGAAGTACAATGCGCTGATGAAGTTTCGTACGGCCATGATCACCTATTTCGCGGTTTTGACGGCCGATCTTTTTGCGATCGCGGTCGGCAGCACGGCGCTCGAAGCGGTTGCGAAGCCGGCTCTGATGCTCATTCTCCTGTTCTACTTCACGGGCCGCGTCACGAGCCCAAACGGTCTTCGCCGACCGTTCATCTGGGCACTTTTCCTTTCCTGGCTCGGGGATATTTTCCTTCTTGCGGACAAACATTCCGGCGGCTGGTTTTTGTTCGGCCTCGCCGCGTTTCTCGGCGCCCATATTGCCTACATCTTTTTCTTTGTCAGGGCGCGTCGGCTGAACGGCGTCACTGGAACACCGAGCCTTGCCGCGACGCTCGCGGTCGTGTTCTATTCCTCCGCATTGTTCACGTTCATCATGCCGTTCGTCGCCAAGGAAATGATCGTACCGGTGGCAGTTTACACGATCGTTCTGACAACGATGCTGATCAGTTCGATCGCCGCGTTCGACAAGATTTCAGGCGACAAGGCGCGATGGTGCATCGCGGGCACGGCGTTGTTCGTCGTTTCGGATTCGATCCTCGCGGTGAACCGGTTCGCGGTCCCGTTCGCGCTTGCGCCGATCGTGGTCATGGCGACATACGGAACGGCCCAGTTCCTGATCACGGAAGGCGCCCGGCGTCTCTGCTATTTCAGAAAATAAAGACGGTGCGAAGCGAACGCGCCGCGCACCGATTGTTTGGGGGGTGTAAATCAAACTCAGCTTCCCGCCGCTTCCGTCTTCGTGCAGACTTCTTCGAACGCGGCGACCAACTGTTGGGCGATCATCAACGGATGACGTCCTTCCAGATCGCGGCGCTCGAACATCCTGACGAGTTTTCCGCCGCGCAGAAATCCGATCGACGGCGATGACGGCGCGTAGCCCTCGAAATATTCGCGGGCGGTGTCGGTCGCATCGATGTCGGCACCGGCGAAAACCGTGATCGCGCGGTCCGGCTTGACCGGCGAATTCTCGAGCGCCATCGCGATTCCCGGACGGACGCCGCCGGCCGCGCATCCGCAAACCGAATTGACGACGACCATCACCGTTCCGTCGGTCTTCTCGACGGCTTCGACCACCTGTTCGGTCGTCTTCGTTTCCTCGATACCCAACTGCGCCAACTCCTGGCGCATCCCATGAATCATTATTTCCGGATATGGCATGTTATGTTTCCCTTGGTCTTGTTTCTCGAAACTTGATTTTTTTATAAAGTATCACGCGGGACCCGAAAATCTCAAGGCAGGATTGTAATTCGGGTCGTTGCCGGAACGGCATCGAACAGTTCGCCCATCTCTTCGTCTTCGAGCGCGATGCAGCCCCAGGTCCAGTCTTTCGAACTTCCGCCGCCGTGAACGTAGATTTCGCCGCCGAGTTCCGTCTTCTGCGGCGGCATCTTCTTCCCGGAGATCGCTGTCAGGATCGAGTCGTGCTCGTCGGGCGTGATCAGTCCGGCGGCGAGCCCTCGAAGCGCGTCCTCGTCGCTCGGGTAGCTCACCCCGAGCGACCGGAAGTATTTGCTTTTGTCGTTCTTGACGAAGACATAGAATTCGCCCTCCGGCGTCCTGCCGTCGCCCGACCTCTCCTTGTCGCCTTCGGGGGCGAAGCCGAGTCCGATCTTGTATGTCTTGACCACACGATCACCGTCGAGCAGTTCGAGCGTACGCGCGGCCTTGCGGACGACGATCCGCGGCTCATTCAGATTTTCCATTTTTGCCGGTCCGCCGCACGCAAACGCCAACAATGCGATCGCGGACAATAATAACTTCGCTGTTTTCAACATCCGGAGAGCACTTCCAATTCCAGATTGTCACTCCCAACGATCTCGATCCGCCGCGGATCGTCGCCGTCGCCGCTGATATTGATCCGAATCAACGGCTCGCGCAACGCGTTTTCGCTCAAGTGTTCGGACCACTCGATGATCACGATCGATCTCGGATCTTCGAGAATCTCGTGCAAACCGATCTCGGCCGCCGGATCCGCCGCGTCGCCAAGCCGCCAAAGATCAATGTGATAGACATCGCAAGTTTCCGTTTTGTATAAGTTTACGAGCGCAAAACTCGGACTGTTCACCTCGTCGACATCGAATCCGAGAGCCTCGACGATCCCTTTCGTGAGCAGCGTTTTCCCTGCCCCGAGACCGCCCGAAAGAAGAAGCATCTCGCCGCCGACGAGCGACGAACCGATCCGGCGGCCAAGTTCAAAAGTTTGTTCCGGTGAATACGAAAACATTTCTACGATACGACTGCTTCCGATCGGAATAGCTGATAATTGAGAACTAATAGCTGAGAACGAATTTGCCCGAAGAGCAATCGCAAATTGCAAATCGAAAATCGCAAATCACGTGATTCCGATCTGCGAATACCACGATTCTTTGTCCCAATAGCCGCGCTGAGAAACGATCCTTCCGTCGCGGAAGACGAAGAATCCGCAGCCGCGGATCTCGAACTTGCGCCCGGTCGGCGGACTCCCGAAGAAATGCCCGAGGAACGTACCGCCCCCGACCCATTCCCAGGCCGCGCGGTCGCCGTCAGAGATTATGTTCTCGACGCGCGACCAGGCATCCGGAAACGCCCTGAAGAATTCGGCAGTGTCATGCCGGATCTGCTCGCTCCCGATCGACGGCTCGCCGGCCGCGACCTGGAAGTTGACCGCGTCATCAGCGTAGCACGCGACGACCGCGTCGAGATCGCAGCTTTGGAACGCTTTGATCCATTTCTCGAGAAGTGCTTTTGAATCAGTCATTTGTCTCAAGTTCCGCGAACGCCGCCGCGAGCGAGTCGCGCACGTCGCTCGCAAGCATCACGCGTTCGCCGAACCGCTCCCGCGCGATGTCTCCGGCCCGGCCGGCGACGTATACGGCGGCGATCACCGAATCGATTGAATTTACGCGTCCGGCGCCCTGCGCCAGAAATCCGGTGATGACGCCGGTCAGATTGTCTCCGTTTCCGGCCTTGCCGAGTGCGGAATTTCCAGTCGGATTGATCACGACGTGACCGGACGGGTCGCCGATCAGGACCCGTTCGCCCTTGAGGACAAGGATCACGTTGTACTTGACCGCGAATTCGCGCACCGCGCCGACCCGATCCTCGAGAACACTCCGATCATCGGTCCCGAGCAGTCTCAGGAACTCGCCTTCGTGCGGGGTCAGAATCCATCGCGGAAATGGTGAGTTACTCACGAATTCGAACGGCGCGAGCGCGTTCAGGCCATCGGCATCGATCACGACCGGTAACTCACCTGAATCAATGAACCTCTTCAAACGATCGCGGTTCTCGCCGATCCCAAGCCCGCAACCGATACCGATCGCACTCGCCTTTTCCGCAAGTTTCTCGATCTCATCGAACGCTTCCGGCGACAGTCTTCCGTCATTCGTTTCGGGCAAACCGCGAGTGATCACCTCTTCGAGAGTCTTTTCGGCGATCGCCGTTTGCGCCGAGCCGGTCGTCGCAACGGTGACGAGACCGACGCCGGTCCGCATCGCGGCGTTTCCGGCCAATGCCGCGGCTCCGGAATAATCGCGCGATCCGACGATCAGCAGCGCGTGTCCGCGCTTGTTCTTGTATGAATCCGTCGTGAATCTCGTTGCCGTCAACCACTTGCGAGCGTCAGCCGTGTCCGAGACGAACGTCCGGGAAGGCGATTCGTCGACCAGCAGCCGCGGGGAACCGATATCGGCGATGATCAGTTCCCCGTTCGAATCCGAAGCCGGAGGGTAAACATTCGCAAGTTTGGGAGCAGTGAAAGTGACGGTCAGATGGGCGGTAACGTGCGGTCCAATGGGCCTCGGCGAGTCGGAATCAAACCCGGACGGCACATCAACGGAAACAATCAGGTTACCAAAGCCCGCCGAGTTGACGACGTCGGCGAAGCCCCCTTCAAGCGGACGCGTCAGACCGGTTCCAAACAGCGCATCGACAATCGTCAGTCCGAGATCCGATTCGCTGAAGTCCGTCCATCCGTCGGGTGATGTCTCGGTGAATTGCAACTTTCCCGATGTCGCCATTTCGAACACCCGATCGAAGTTCGTGCGCGCGTCGCCCGATGTTTCGGTGATCTTCCCGAATAGCGTCACCTTAACCTTCGCGCCGCGTTCCGACAACATTCGAGCGATCGCCGCCCCGTCGCCGCCGTTGTTTCCGCGGCCGCAAAGAACAAGAAAGGATCGTCCATTCAATCTCCCGAGCCGTTTCTCGATCGCATCGACAACCGATCGCGCGGCATTTTCCATCAGAATGATCGACGGAACGCCGTATCGCCCGGTCGTCAGACGATCGACTTCGCGCATTTCGGCGGCTGTCAGGACTTTGATCACAGCAAGATTTTGACACGGGCGGGCGTTGATTCCAAGATTCCAATCCTTCGGCATTCCAGGATTCCAAAATCAGCCTGACTCCTGCCTGACTTTCAATAATGATCTTCTTGGAATTTGGAATACTGGAATCTTTGGAATGCACCGCCGAAGAATCGCAAATCGAAAATCCCAAATCGCAAATGAAAAAAGGGTCGTGTCCTCGCTAAACACGACCCATAGAAATTAGAGACTGGAGATTGTGAACAAACTTCGGAGAACTACGGGTTAGCCAGTTTGCCTGCCACCGCGCTTGACCACCTTTTTTCTTCCGTTGTTTATAGAAAAGTCTATTGCCGACCCGTTTCCAAAAATTCCGATCAGGCCGATATTTTGTTGTTTCAGCGGATGTCGCGCGCGACGCGCGATCGTCCGAAACCTCCGGTTTATTCCCCTGAACACGGCTGGATCTTCATTGGAATAATCTCCTGAAACACCGCAATTAACTCGCTGAAAATCACGGACACGATTCGTGATTACGACAATTTCATTATTTCTTTGGAGATCATTTTTATGTTGCGAAACAAAATCAAGTTTTTCTCATTTGCCCTCGTGCTTGTTCTCGGATTTCAGTCGGTCGCGACCTTCGCGAAGCCCAAGAAGCAGGTCCGGTTCAAGGTCCGCGTCGAGAACATCTCGACCGGCGAACAGGTAAACAAAAGCGGTTCGAAATATCCTTTCGCGCTCTCGCCCGGAGTTTACGTTGTCAGCAACGACGACATGCCGCTGTTCAGCATCGGCGGCAAGGCATCGGACGGGATCGAATTGCAGGCCGAGGACGGCAATCCGATGACGCTCGTCGAGAAACTCGGAAGCAAATCGACCCGCCAGGTCGGTGCGTTCAGCAAGCCTGTCGGCTCGGACATGCCCTCGCCGATCCTGCCGGGTCAGGCGTTCGAATTCGAGATCACGGCGACCGAAGGTCAGAAACTGACGCTGGCAACGATGTTCGGCCAGTCGAACGACCTTTTCTATGCTCCGTCGAAGGCCATCGAACTCTTCCGCAAGGGCGAACCGATCAACGGCGATGTTACCGATTCGCTCGGCCTTTGGGACGCCGGAACCGAGGTCAATGAAGAACCGGGAACCGGTGCGAACCAAGGTCCGCGCCAGAAGGCCCCGAACACCGGCATGAGCGAGAACGGACACGTCAGACTCGTCGTCGACGAATTCGTTTATCCGAACACAAAGTCGGTCATGCGCGTCACGGTGACGCCGATCGATTCGATGTCGAACTAACCGAAAACGCACGGAATCAGGCGAAGCGGCGCGACCGGACCACCGGATTCGCCGCTTCGATCATTCCGGAGGAGATCTTATGAGAGCAATCATCAAATTAATGGCGACCGGACTGATCCTGGCGGCGACCGCCGCCGCGGTTTCGGCGCAGATCGTCGAGAAGAAATCGCTGACCCTTGAGGGCGCGCGTCAGGTCATCGCGGCGGCTAAGGAATACGCCCGCAAGCACAACGCCCCGGGCGGTGTGGTGGCGGTCGTCGACGAGGGCGGCAACCTGGTCGCGCTTGAGCGTCTCGACGGAACATTTTCTGCCGGCGCGAACATCTCGATCGGAAAGGCGAAAACGGCGGTGATGTTCAAGCGGCCGACGAAGTTCTTTGAAGACCTGATCAAGAACGGCCGGACGGCGATGGTCGCGCTTCCCGATTTCACGCCGCTTCAGGGCGGGGTTCCGATCATGGTCGATGGTCAGGTTGTCGGCGGCGTCGGTGTTTCAGGTGCATCTTCGGCTGCGCAGGACGAGGAACTTGCGATCGCCGGCGCCTCGGTCTTCAGCGGATCGAACGCGCTTCCCGTGTCGTTCTTTGACGCGCAGACGGTCAACGCCGCGTTCGCGAAAGGCGCGGTCCTTGAGGACGCCTCGAACGGCGAGAACTATATGGTCCACGCTTCGCGCCGCGAGAAGCCGGGAATGGTCGAAGTTCACGAACTCGACACCGACATCATTTACGTGCTCGACGGCACCGCGGTCTTCGTTACCGGCGGACGCTCGGTCGATTCCAAACAAACGGCGCCGAACGAATTCCGAGGCGTTTCGATCGACGGCGGCGAGACCCGGAATATCAAGAAAGGCGATGTCCTGATCGTTCCGAAGGGCACGCCGCACTGGTTCAAGGAAGTCAACGGACCGATGACCTATTACGTCGTCAAGGTTCGCTGACCCAGGCCGAAAGCGGGCCGCGCGCCCGTTTTCGATCCTTTTGTTAAAACGAGGACATTATGAAGAAGTCTCTTGCAATCATTCTACTGTTGGTCGCGGCGATGACGGCACTGGCGACGGAGGTCCCGAGCGGGAAACCCGAGGCGAGCGTCGATCTCGCGACGGCTGAAGGCGCGGCGCTCGTCGGCGCGAAATGGAAGTTCAGCGACACCAGGATCGTTGAGGTCGATTTTCGCGCGGCCGGTGCCGACAATCAGCCGACCGGCGCTCCCGTCAAAACCTACGATTACACTCCGAAGGCCGGAGGCGCCGACTTTGACGATTCGTCGTGGGAAGCGGTTGCCGCGACCGATCTTGCGCGGCGGCGCGGCAACGGACGGATTTCGTTCGTCTGGTACCGCGTCAGCATTACCGTGCCCGAAAACGTCAACGGGTTCGGCACGGCCGGATCGACGCTCGTCTTCGAGACCGCGCTCGACGATTACGCCGAGATCTGGGTCAACGGCGAGATCACGCGCTCGCTTGGCCAACAGGGCGGCTCGGTCGTGTCCGGCTGGAACGCGCCGAACCGGCTGGTGATCGGCCGCGGCGTCAGGCCGGGCCAAAAGATCCAGCTCGCGATCTTCGGGATGAACGGCCCGATCTCGAATCCGCCGACCAACTTCGTCTGGATCCGCGAGGCAAAACTCGAGTTCTACAAAGGCGACGCCGGCCCGGTGGCGATCACGCCGAGCGAGGTCAACGTCGAGGTCGTCAGGAACGATCCCGGCATCGACCGCATCGTCGGCCCGAATCCGAAGGTCTTTAAGCTTGCGGAAGGATTCAAGTTCACGGAAGGCCCGGTCTGGACCGGCGACGGCCTGCTGTTCAGCGATCCGAACGCGAATACGATCTACAAATACTCAAAAGACGGCGAACTTTCGGTCTTCCGTTCTCCGAGCGGCTATTCGGGATCCGACATCGCCGAATACGGCCAGCCGGGATCAAACGGTCTGACGCTCGCTCCGGACGGCGCGCTCGTCGTCAACCAGCACGGCAACCGGCGAATCGTGCGCCTCGGAAAGGACGGGAAGGAAACGGTCGTCGCCGATCGCTACGAAGGCAAGCGGCTCAACAGCCCGAACGATCTTGTTTACCGATCGGACGGCACGCTCTATTTCACCGATCCGCCGTTCGGTCTCCCGAAATTCTTCAACGATCCGCGCAAAGAGCTCAAGTTTTCGGGAGTTTACGCGGTGCGCGACGGTAAGGTGCGGCTGCTGACGGACGAATTCACGGGCCCGAACGGAATCGCGTTTTCGCCGGACGAGAAGTACCTCTACGTCGGCAATTGGGACGACAACAAAAAGACGGTTTACCGGTATGAGGTCGAGCCGGACGGCGGTCTCCGCAACGGAACGCTGTTCTTCGATTTTACGGGATTCACGGGCGGGGACGCGATCGACGGGATCAAGGTCGATGTCGAAGGCAACGTGTATGTTTCTGCGCCAGGCGGACTCCAGATCGTCTCGCCGAGCGGAAAACTGCTCGGAACGATCGTTACGCCGCAGCACGTGCACAATATGGCGTGGGGCGACGACGGGAAGACGCTTTATCTTTGCGCCCGAACGGGACTCTACAAGATCCGCCTCGGGGTGGGAGGAAAGCAAGTCTGATTCCAGATTCCAAATTCCATGATTCCAGATTGCGTATCGAGTTCAATCGGGATGCCGAGCGGCGAGCGGAAATCAGCTAATTCCGAATCGATGATTTCGGCGCACGGTCTGGAATCATGGAATCTGGAATGATCCGATCGCAATGCCTGCGATCGCTTTCTTGGAATTGATCAAAGCTTCCCCACTTCCGATCCCGCCAGCAAATACGCTCCGGCCCCGAAGACTTCCCAACTGTCGGGGCCGAAATTCTTTCGCGGGTCGGCGCCGATCGGCTGTGTCCAACCGACCATTCCGTCATCGTGAACGAGCGTGTTCAGGCCGATCCAGGCCTTTCTCACCGCCGGCTCGAATTTCTTCTTGTCGAGAATCTTGTGATTGACGCCCCACGCCAGCGCGTACGTGTAGAATCCGCTGCCGCTCGCCTCGCCGCCGGGATACGCCTCAGGGTCGAGCAGGCTCGACCGCCACAATCCGTCGGACTGCTGAAGTTCGATGATGCGCGCAGCCATTTCTTTGAACAGGTCGCGATAAAAGACGTACGTCGGGTGATCTTTCGGCAGTTCGGAAAGAAGCCGCGCGAGTCCGGCCAGGACCCAGCCGTTTCCGCGGCTCCAGAAGATCTTCGTGCCGTTCGCCTCGCGCTTCCCTTTGCCGTCCGCGCCGACGAGATACGACGCATCCCGCGCAAAAAGACGCTGGTCGCGATCGTAAAGCAGGTCGTAAGTCTCCTTAAAAAGTCTGTCGTTCAGCGCCAGATACGATTTGTCGCCGGTCGCTGACGCGAGTTTCGCGAGCGTCGGAGGCGCCATAAACAGCGCGTCGCACCACCACCACGTGATGCCGTGTTTCGCGGCTTCGGGCCCTTTCTCGGCCGACAATCGACGGACCGTTTCGATCGTCGGAGCGATGATCTTCGGATCCTTCGACAGCCGGTAGAGATCGAGGTAGGTCTGCGCGATCGCGATGTCGTCCGCGTGGTCGAAGCGCCGTCCCGGCTTCCATCCGGTCTTCGTGCCGAGTTCGTTCAGCGCTTTCAGAAGTTCCGCGGATCCGGTCGATTCATACGCGGCGGAGATTCCCGCGTAGAACGCGCCGTTGGTCCAGTCGTACGGCTCGTGTTTCGGATTCCGGAGCTGCCAGCGGGCGACCTTCAGCATCCGCTCGCGGATAAACTTCTTATTGAATGCCGGATCCTTCTTGGCGAAACAAAAAGGGCTCAACAAAAGGATCGCGATTATCGCGGTGACCGCGCTTCTGAGTTTCATGGTTCGCTCCGTTTATTTGAGCTGGCAGATGTCGAGTACGTTCATGTCGGTGTAATCGAGATTCTCGCCGCCCATTGCCCAGATGAAATTGTAATTCGTCGTCCCCGAACCCATATGGATCGACCACGGCGGCGACACGACCGCCTCTTCGCCCGCCATCACCAGATGACGCATATCGTCCGGCCGGCCCATGAAGTGCATCACTCGATGACCGTCCTTGAGGTCGAAATAGAAATAAACTTCGGACCGGCGATCGTGCAGATGGGGCGGGCAGGTGTTCCAGACGCTCCCGGTCTTCATCATCGTCAGACCCATCAGCAGCTGCGACGAGCGGCAGGTCTTCGGCACGATGTATTGATAGACCGTGCGCTCGTTCGCCGTTTCAACCGATCCGAGTTCGAGCGGGACGGCCTGATCGATCGAGATCTTGACGACCTCGAACCGGGCATGCGCCGGCGTTGAAACAAGATAGAACCGCGCCGGATTTTCGGCGTCCGCCGTTTCGAACACAACATCGGCCGATCCCATCGGAAGATACAAGGCATCCTTCGGCTTAAGTTCACAGCGCGCGCCGTCAACCGTCACCGCGCCGTCGCCGGATCCGACGTTGACGGCCGCCATCTCGCGGCGTTCAAGGAACGGCTGGCCGACGGCGGATGCCGGTTCTGCCTGTTTCGGCAGCGCCAGCGTCCTCGTGATTGGGGCCGCGCCGCCGATCACAAATCGTTCATAATGCAGGTAATTGAGCCTGATCTCATCGGCGGCAAATAGTCCGCCGATCAAGTAGTCTTCCCGCAGTTCGTCGTTGCTCGCGCCGTCGATGTTTTTCGGATTCGTCGCGTAGTAAGTTTTTCTGAACATGTTTTTATGTGGTTCCGAGTTATGATTATTCGAGTTCGATCACAATTCTATCAGGATTGACGAGAATTGGCCGTGGCCGAAAATCTTAAGAATCAAACGACGGGATTCGGATCGCCCGATTCGGATCTTACCACCGAAGAGATGCGTGCGATCGTGGAATCGGCGCTCGCGGATATTCCCGCCGGCGCGAAGGTCCTCGCGATCATTGCCGACAAGACACGCGACGACAACACACCCATACTGTTTCCGATCGCGGCGGGTTTGCTCCGTGAACGACGCGCGGCAAAGTTCGACGCGCTTGTCGCGCAGGGCACGCATCCGCCGATGAGCGACGCCGATAAACTCGCAAAGATCGGCGCTTCGCGATTTTCGGACATTCCGTTGCTGGGTTCGGTCTTCGATCACCATTGGGACGATCCGGAGCAACTGGCAACGATCGGCACGCTCGCCGCGGACGAGGTCGATGAACTGACCGGCGGACTGCTGACCACCGAAGTTCCGCTGACGGTCAACCGGCACGTCATCCGCTACGATCACATCCTGATCTTTGGCGGAACCGTCCCACACGAGGTCGCGGGATTCGCCGGCGGCGCCAAATACTTCTTTCCGGGCATCGCCGGCCCCGAACTGACGAACGCGACGCACTGGCTTGGCGCGTGCGCGACGATCGAACGGATCATCGGCCGTGTCGAGACGCCGACGCGCCGGATGATCGAAGCGGCCGCGGATCATATTCCGGCGAACGTTATCTCGTTCACGTCGGTGATCACCCGAGACGATGAAGACCGGCAGCGGACGCACGCGCTGTTCGCCGGCGACTGTCGCTTGGCTCTCAGACGCGCGGCGGAGGTGAGCCGAATGGTCCACATCAAGTATACGGGGCGAAAATACAAATGCGTCGTTGCCCTGCTCGACGAACATTACGAGGATCTTTGGGTCGGCGGGAAGGCCAGCTACAAACTCGGCGGCGTCATCGAGGATGGCGGCGAACTGATCATCTTCGCGCCGCAGCTGAAGGCGATCTCGGACACGCACGGCGACGCGATCGAACGCTTCGGCGGATACGCGCCGCTCGAGGTCGTCCGTGAACGTGTCGAACATGACCCTGAGTTACGCTCGAACCTTTGCGTCGCCGCGCATCTGGCGCACGTTTCCTTCGCCGGACGCCGGCTCGATTCCGGCGAATTCGTTTCGCGTTACCGGATCACGCTCGCGTCGCAGGTTGACGCCGATACTTGCCGGCGCGTCAATCTCAATTATCTTGATCCGGGCGCTTTCCGGGTCGCGGACTATGAAAACGATCCGAACTCACTGATCGTCGAGCGCGCCGGCCGCGATCTCTATCTCGTCGAACCTCAAGACGAATGATCTATTTCCTGGGAAAACGATTCTCAAGTTCTCTATCTTGCGTGTTTAGCGTGTTTCGCGGGAATATTGATCTGGCGAAAAAAGCGCCCGGAAACGGTCCCGGGCGCGAGCGTTCAACAGGAGGAATCAAAGGTTCAGGCAACCGCCGCCTTAAGGCCGTATTCCCGGGCGACACCGGCGAGCGATTTCCGCAACTGCGCCCGGGCGCGGCTCAGACGCGACATCACCGTCCCGATCGGGATGTCCAGGACTTGCGCCACTTCCTTGTAGTCAAACTCGTGAACATCCGCAAGCAGGACCACCGAACGATAATGCTCAGGCAGTTTGTCGAGCGCGGCGATCACCTGCGAGTCCGAAAGATTTTCAGGCACCGGCGCCTGATATGCCGCGCCCAGAAAAACGAGATCATCAGCTTCCTGGAAGTATTTCGCCTGCGTGAACTTCTTTCGCCGCTGGTGGTCGAACTTGTTGAACATGATCTTGTACAGCCACGCCCGGCAGTTCGTACCCGGCTCGTACTGGTCAAACGACTTCCACGCCTGCATGTAAGTTTCCTGGACCAGATCTTCGGCTTCGATCTGGTTCATCGTGATGCGCTTCGCCGTCCGGAACAGGTCGTCGATATGGCGCATCGCCTCGGTTTCAAAGATCTCGGGGGTGGTTTGCATGGTCATATATAAGACTCCTTATGAATTCTCGCCAAATTCGGCGCCTACACCCCTTTGTCGGCCGAAACCGGAATTCCTTACATTTTTTTTCAAAATGAATTCCGGGATTCGCAAATGCTGGAATAGAATTCGGAAACCGTCCGATATATGAGGTGGTTATGAAGGATAAACGCGAACCCCTTGTACATGGATCGAACGGCAACGGTCGGGCAACAGGCCTGATCGATGACGAAACTCGGAAGCTGCGATCAGTGTTGAAGCGAGCCGTTTTGAAAGAAGAAGCGCCCGAATCGCTGCGCATGAAGATCCGAAAGATGATTCGGGAAAACCAATGACACCTGTGCGAATCGAAAGCAAAGCCAGATTCGATCCAACGGAATGGTTGGACGTTTACGGTGATTATCTGTTTTCGTTCGCGATCTCGCGTGTCCGCAATCAGGCGACGGCCGAGGATTTGGTTCAGGAGACTCTGCTGGCAGCGATGCAGTCGCGTTCGAACTTCGGTCGCCAATCGTCCGAGCGAACGTGGCTCTGCGGCATTTTGAAGCACAAGATCATCGACTTTTACCGGCGACGCAGCCGCGAGGTCGAGCTCGATCAGGACGACTCCGATCTTTCGGGGTACGAATTCATGTTTCAAACGGACGATCCCGGCAAAGGGCATTGGACGGCGGCGTCGAAGCCGTCCGCCTGGAACGAAGATCCGGAAAGCGTGTTGGAACATGCCGAATTTCGGGACACCGTTTCCAACTGCCTTGGAAAGCTTCCGGAACGTGTCGCGAATGTTTTTACTCTGCGCGAACTCGACGGTTACGACAGCATCGAGATCTGTGAATTCCTTCAGATCACGCAGAGCAATTTCTGGGTCATGATGCACCGCGCTCGGCTTCACTTGCGACGGTGCGTCGATATCAACTGGTTCAAGGGGGCAAAGCATTGATGGCGGACGGTCTCAAAATGAAGATCAAGCGTTGGTTGTCGCGGATGGGCGACGAGTGCAGAGACGTCGTACCGCTATTGTCGTATGCCCTCGACCGCAAACTGACGTTCGCAGAACGCATCCGGATCCGACTGCATCTTCTGAGTTGCAACGCCTGCACAACGTACGCGAACAACATCGGTTTCCTCCACAAGGTCTTCCATATTCACGGCGACAAGATCGACTCCGAGGAGATCCAGACCACGCTGAGTCCTGACGCGAAGGACCGAATCCGGAAGGCCTTGGAGTCTAAAGCGGAATAAGTATCGTCACTCTTTTCCTGCCGATACCGCGCCCTTCCGGCCAGGATCGAAAACGAATAATCCCAGATTAGGCGTTCGTTTCCTCCACCCCTGTCCCTTCGGCTTCTACCTGAACGGCAAATTGTGTAGTGCGGAACTTTCATCCACATAGGTTTGTGCACACTTCGTGGCGCACCGAATTCTCGCGAATCAACGTGAATTTACGCTTGACCAACCAAGTACCCGTGATCGGGTAGAGGCCTTCCAAGCGGCAATCAGTCAACGTTTGCTGAATCGTAACGGGCAAGTTGTCTGCTTCATTCGCAATCATTCGCGCACATTCGCGGGCAGAAATCTCCTTCCAATGCGTAATCTGGGATAATTGAAAATTGAGGCTGAAAAGTTGAGAATGGATCGCCGGCTGCGATCGCGGCCGCGCCCGATGCCCATCCGGCAAGGCGCAGAAATTCAAAGGATCACTGATTTCGCCACCATCACTCGAACCACTCCGCGGGCCTCGGCAGTTAAGTTCTGGGCCGGGAATAATTTCCCT
>JAKQII010000037.1 GCA_029557535.1 Acidobacteriota bacterium | reverse complement strand
GGCACCGGCGTCTTCGTCGATGGCCACGTCGGACTCGGCCACAGAATGCACCGGGTCACTCCCGAATCCCGTTTCGAAGAATTGCCGATGAAGCAACGGAACGGGGCCGCTGTAATCACTTGCGACGCGAGGATCGACAATCGAGCGGATCTGATTCGGACGCTGAACGTCGCGGGAAGCACCGACGAGCTTCCCGACAGCGAGATCGTTCTGGCGGCATACGAAAAATGGGGCGTTGATTGTTTCTCGAGGCTGATCGGTGATTTTGCGGTCGTGATTTGGGATCCCATCGAAAACCGACTTGTCTGCGCACGGGATCCGATGGGCGTCAAGCATTTCTACTATTTTCACAAACCCGGAAAGTTTTTCGCCCTCGCCTCTGAAGCAAAGGCCCTGTTCGGCTTGCCCGGGATTGGACGCGAATCCGACGAGGTATTTATCGGGGATCTCTTGATTCTCAATTTTCACGACAAAGAGCGGACGCCGTACAAGGGGATTCTCAGACTTCCCGGTAACTCGGTAATGTGCGTTGCTCGGGACAGCTTTTTCATACGTCAGTATTGGGCACCGGAGGGCCTTGAGGTGCGAAGGCCGAAACGGTTCGACGATTACGAGAGCGAATTCAGGGAAGTTTTTTCCGAGGCCGTCAAATGCCGGACAAGGTCGCTTTCTAAAGTCGGATCGTTCTTGAGCGGCGGTCTCGACTCTTCGTCGATCTCCTGTATCGCAAGTGATGTGCTCGCCGCCGATTCCGGGTCGAGGCTCGAGACCTTTTCCGCGATCTTTCCCTCGATTGCCGAAGTAGACAAGAGAATAGACGAGCGCGAGTTCATCCAGGCGGTCGTCGAAAACATCGAGTGCCAATCGAATCTCATCGTTGCCGACACCTTCAGCCCTCTGGCCGATCTAAATCAGATGCAGGGCCTCGCCGATCATCCGATCGGGGTTCCGAACGTTTTTATGGACTGGGCGATCTTCAAGACCGCCGAGCAGCGCGGGGTGAACGTTATGCTGAGCGGTTTCGACGGAGATTCGGCCGTTTCTTACGGTTACGAGGCCCTTCCCGAACTGGTACGGCAGGGAAAGTGGATCCGGCTTATCCGCGATTCGTCGGCGCTCGTTAAGAACATGCCGCACCGACAGCATACGCTCAGGAAATTACTATGGAATCAAGGTTTTCGGCCGGCGATTCCTGAATCTGTTCGCCAGCTTTGGCGATTGGCCCAAGGCCGTCCGCGTGTTCTGCCCCCGGACAATCGGCTGCCGTCCGTCAATGCTTTCGGTTTGAAGAGGCTGAATCCGGACTTTATAAAGCGAGTCGATCCGGAGAGACGATACCTCGAGCTTCGGGAAAAAGAATATCCGAGCGGCGTTGACAACGCCACGGATTCGTGGAACGCGCTTCGCAACGGGCTTTTCGCATTTGCACTCGAGACCTTCGAGAAACTCGGCGCCGGGCGCGGTATCGAGCCAAGGTTTCCGTTCTTCGATCGGCGGCTGATCGAGTTCTGCATCCGGATGCCGTCCGAGCAACGCCTTGCCGGCGGCTGGACGCGCTCGATCCTGCGCCGCGCCATGACAGGGATCCTTCCCCCAAAGATTCAGTGGCGCCGCGACAAGGCGAACATCGGATTGAGCTTCAAGCTCAACCTTCTCAAGTTCGGAAGAGGCGAGATCGAAGAAGCGGTTGGCCCGGGGCGGCGGTTGCTCGAACCGTTTTTCAGAATGGAAATGCTCGATTCCGCGCTTCTCAAATACGAGAAGGATCCGCTCGGTCGGGACGGTGAGCCGATGCTTCTCTTGACGGCGGCGCATCTTTCAAACTGGTTGCGGAACGAGTCGGCCGGGGCTCCAAACTAGTCGGAAGGTGGCAGCCGCTCCATGTTCGGAGGAGATGATTTGAGCTCAACAAGTTCAGGAAGGGAGCCGTCCGGATCAAGTGCGGGCTTTGCCGGCGGACCGCCGCCCGTCGGAGGCACACACAAACCGCGGCCAATTCATTGGACGACTATTTTGACGGGCAGATCGTTTGAAACAAAGCTCTTGACAAACATTGTGCATACGGTCATAATCAGGGCACTCGTGTAAGGAAATTGGTTGTATTATCGGTAACCTGATGCCGGCCTGCTCCGGTATCGAGTTGAGGGAGGATATGAACGATACAAAGAAAGATTGGGAAATACCGGAACTCATCGTGTACGGCGATATTGATTCTCTTACTCAGCAATCGAAATTGAAACAACCCGGCTCGCAAGACGACTTCGGGGTTGCTGGAATTTCCGACGCATAATCGGGAACTGTAATTGTTTCACGCCTTGAACTTCGGTGACGGTCTGCGTTCTTATTCGTAGACTGTCTTCGTGTATTTGCGTTCCCTCTTAACACAAATCCTTGGATCATTTCGAGTACTTCACTTTTGGCCTTTCAATCAGGTCCGACTTCGAATTGCACGGTCTATCGGAATTGGCCGATTCCGACGGTCCCGAGGTTCGTATCCGGAGGTGCGAAACGCTCGAAGCAGCGCTTGTCCCGCCGACGTTCTCGACGTTTCAACGGCCGCGTTGCCTGGTGCGGGCCGCGCCGGGGTTCATCTCGTACGATTGGACTGATTTGGGCGAAGTGATTGTCAGGGCCGGGCGAGAAGTTCTGGTCTGCACGGCCGATGGGGTTGCTGACGAAGACATAGCTCCGTTCCTGACGGGTGCGGTTCTTGGGAACTTACTCGAACAGCGCGGCGAAGTGGTCCTCCACGGCAGTGCGGTTTGTCTGGACGACTCGGCCATAGCGTTTCTCGGTAACAAGGGAGCCGGCAAATCAACGCTCGCGCTGGGACTCGAAAGATCAGGATTTGAACTGGTAAGCGATGATCTTCTGCCAGTTAGTTTTGAGCGGGGAACCGCATCGACCATGCCTGGTGGGCCACAGATCAAACTTTGGCGGGATTCCGCCGAATCCATCGGACTGGAACCGGCTGCCCTGCCAAAAATAAGCAAGTTTATTGATAAGCGTGCCTATCGCCCGGAATCGTTCTGCAGGCGGGACAGGGTTGAAATCGGTTCCTTCTACATTCTGAGCGAAGGGGAAGTGACACTGATCGAACAACTGCCGGCGACCGAAGCGTTTGTTGAACTTACTCGAAACGCGTATATTGCGCGATATCTCGTTGATACCCAGCGTTCGGGTCATCACTTTCAGACCCTCACGTCGATCGTTAAGTCAGTTCCGGTCTTTCGCCTTTCGCGGCCGTTCGACTTCAGATTCACTTCATCCGTTATCGAAACCGTGCTTGATCACGCGTCAGGCCATCGGTCCACCGGGCGGATTGATATCACGTATCCGTGACATCCGTGACTGGAAATCGCATTAGACCAACTCGCCGCGGTCCGGATCGCAGGACGTTTCGACATCAGCTATGATTCATTCGCCTTCCCGTGTGCTGCGGCTTTGGAGACGAGCGCTTGCGCTGATCTTTGATGCCTCTCCCGGATACAGTATTCTTTGGATCGCTTTGCTCACGGTTCAGGGGGTGTTGCCGGTAGCGATCGCCTATCTTACGAAATTCGCGGTCGACGGCGTCGCCGTGGCAGTGAAATCGGGCGTTCAAAATGCAGATTTCGCAAATGCCGCCTTATTCCTCGCGTTACTCGGAGCGGCGCTGTTGGTGACGGACGTTGTTCAGAATGTCTCCGGCTGGCTTCGGACAGCCCAGGCCGACGTGTTTGGCGACTTTCTGGCGGACAGGATTCATGCAAAGGCCGGCGAGGTCGATTTGGAATTCTACGAGTCGCCCGACTATCACGATTTGGCCGAGCAAGTGCGAGGCGAAGCGGGAACAAAGCCACTGGCGTTGCTTGAGAACTTCGGTTCGATTTTGCAGAGTTCGATCGCACTTGTGGGACTGGGTGCTCTGCTGTTCACTTACGGATGGTTTTTTTCGGTCGTTCTGCTGGTCGGATCGATTCCCGCACTCTATTTGTCTATTCGTACCGACCGACGATATCACGCATGGTGGCGCTCGACTGCCGAAGAACGCCGTTGGACGTCTTATTTCGACGCGGTTCTGACCCACCCGAGCTCTGCGCCCGAAGTTCGCCTCTTCGGTCTGAACAGGCATTTTCGCAAACTCTACCAACGCGCAAAAAGCCATTTGCGTGCCGAAAAATCGCGCCACCTGAAACGCCAGATGTCCGGTCGGATCGTTGCCAGCCTGCTGTCGCTCGGAGTTGCGGTCGGAGCGATGATCTGGATGGCGTTTCGGGTTTTCAAGAATACGGCGTCGTTAGGTGATCTCGGTCTCTTTTATCAGATCTTCAGCCGCGGTCAGGGCCTTGCCGCGGCATTTTTTGCGGGTGCCGGCCGTACGGTAGACAATTCGCGTTATCTCGAGAGTCTGTTCGCGTATCTCGACTTGAAGCCAAAGATCGACTCGGCGAACGAGGTCGTGGAAGTGGGACCGATCAAGACGGCGATAAGACTGCGGTCGGTCAGCTTCAAGTATCCGGGCTGCAGGGAACCGGTGCTGAACGGTTTGGATCTGACCATACGGGCGGGGAGCGTGGCCGCGCTGGTCGGCGTCAATGGTGCCGGCAAGAGTACGTTGATCAAGTTGCTCTGCAGGTTTTATGATCCGACATCAGGTTCGATAGAATTCGACGGAATTGATATTCGCCGATACGAAATCGCGAAGGTCCGCAGAATGGTTTCAGTTCTTTTTCAGTTTCCGATGCAGTATCACGCTTCTGCGGCCGAGAACATTGCTTACGGGGATCTTGATCGCGATGCGTCCGCCGACGAGATCGTCGGGTCAGCCACCCTTGCCGGAGCCGCCGATTTTATCGAGCGTCTTCCCAGCAAGTACGACACGCTTCTCGGCAAGTGGTTTGTCGACGGCCATGAGATCAGCGGCGGCGAATGGCAACGGCTTTCGCTGGCGCGCGCGT
>JAKQII010000004.1 GCA_029557535.1 Acidobacteriota bacterium | reverse complement strand
CCCAATTTCTCGTACGCGCGGGCGAGGCCCCAATAGGCTTGAGGCGACTCACGATCGATCTCCGCGGCAATGCGGAACTCCATCAGCGCTTCGTGAAACTTTCGTTGTTGAAGGAATTGTTCGCCAAGCGACAAGTGTTTGTCTCTCGACCCCGTACAGGAGGTAAGGGAAAGAAGAATTAGGATCAACGCCGCAAAGACGGCAAAACGGGGCGAAAACATATGGCACTCTCTCAATCGCATTTCTCTGTTGAGCGGTTCCCGAACAACACTAACGAAGGACTGTCCGGGCAAGGACGATCGCATCGCTTAACTGGCCGATTTTCCGCGCGGGGCATTCGCTTGAAAATCCGGGAAACCTTAATTATCAAAGCTTTACCGGCCTTTGACCGGCACCTTGAAGAAGTTGCAATCGATACGCGATTTCAGAAAATTCTTCCTCGCGGACTTTGCGCGCACAGCGGTGCGACGTCCACGAAAAACGGAATCGATCATTTTCGTAGCTATGGGGCAGACGCGAAGAATATCACATTCGGAACGCTTCGCGAAATGCGGGAAAGTCGGGGTTAACACGTTTGTCAGGATTCAGTTGGGAACGTATTCGGGAAGTCGTCCGGCGACCAACGATGAGAGTTCGACTGCCCGCTTTGTGGATGCTTCGACGTCCGAACCGGCTGACGTCATAACGCGGATCAGCGCGGCATCAGTGCGGCGCGTGAGAACGCTGTCCCAGATCGTGTTGAGTTTGTCACGGTATTCGCTCGATTCGGTGCGGCCGCGACCCTGATACCAGTAGATCATGATCTCGCGGTACGGCCCGTTCACGATGATGTAGCGGTTGGCGGTGAAGCTCGTACCGTTGTCGCGGGGGATCTCGACAATATCAGGTTCGCTCATTTCCCAACCGGCGCCGGGCAGACAGTTCTGCGGACTGTGATAGGTCGTGCCGGTCTTTTGCGTCGCATAGTAACCGACATAGATATTCGCGATCCGTCCGTCACCGGTGACGTATTCGCGCATCGTGTAGTCTGAAACCCGCAGGACGCTTTCCGTCGCTTCGCCGAAACGGATCTCGTCGCCTTTTTGCTTCCAGTCGCCGAGCGCCGGCGGAAAATCCGACAGCTGGCGCCGGTCGGGCCGGAACTCCGTCCGGAAACTGAACCAGTTCACCAACAGCCCGCACCCGACGAGCGCCGCCACAACGACGACGACCTTTCCGTTCGCGATCGTCAACCCGGCGCCCGGTCCCGTGATTTCATCGTTCGATTCCGGCGTTCTCCGAAGGTGCATCAATGCGTAGTTGACGCAGATCAAAAGTCCGAGAGCGACGATGTAAACGAGCCATCCCGAAACATCGTGCCAGGTTGACTCCAGGGCGCGCATCCCGTACCGGTATGTCAGGACACCGGTCGCGGTTACCCGGCCCGCATTCGTCAACACGGCGATCGGGACGGCGGCGGCCATGACGAGGATCGCGCGCCAAAGATCGAAACTTCGCACGGAGTCGGCAACGCCCTGAAAATAGAGTCCGCGATCGCGCCTTGTAAAATAGACGAGAATCAGTCCGAGCGTTACGAGTGTCATCAACGATCGAATTCCGCTGCAGGCCTCGACCACCTCGAGCGCGATCACTTGCGTCGCGCCGCTTGGTAGAATTTCGATCACGTTACCCTTGCGGACCGTCGGCACTTCAAACAGCCGGATTCCCCAGACCGCCGCTTTCGAGGCCAAGAGCTGCAGCGGAAACGCGATCTTGTTGAAAATGATCTGCGGGATCGGGACCGACAGGGCCAGCAACGCAATCGGAACGGCCAAGAACCTCATCACGGCGGCGCCGAAGAACCAGGCGATGATCCCGCCGAGCATGACGATCATCGAAGCGCGTTGTGTAAAGAGTTCGGCGCCAAGCGTCCCGGCGAGGAGCAAAATGAACGCGACCGTGACCAGCGTCGCCGCAAGCACTTTCGACGAGTCGACGGCGAGCGCCCTGATCTCGGATCGGGCGGACCAGACGATCGCGGCGATGACGAACGGCACCAAGAGTCCGTGCGAGTAGTTCTCGTCGGTCCACCAATCGTATCCGAGCTTTTCAAGGACGCCGGCGTAAAGAAACGCGAATGCGGCCGCGACGGCCAGCGGCTTCCAAAGGACGCGGTAATCGAATTCGACTCGTTCCATCCGAATCTGAAACAAACGTCAAATCAACGCCAACTTCCGAAAGCGCTGTCAGCGCACCGGTTCGCGGAGCATCGCTTCGGACGCCTGACGGGCGAGATCGGCCGCTTGCGGATGCGATTCGGCCAGTTGGCCGACCTGGCGAAGAGCTTCTCCGGTCCTCGACAGCAACCGGACGAGATCTCCTTCCTCGGCCTTCGAGCGCAGGACGAGCTCTTGCCAACTCATTCCACCGGCCCAGTTTTCGGCCGCGGCCGCCGCCGAGAAGTTCAGATCCGGAGCCGGTTCGACACCGAATTTCCATTCGACGTTTGAAACATCGAAAACTATCTCCTCAAAGCGGGTCAGAAGATCGAGAATATTATCGGACAAGTAGATCTCGCCGTAGTTGCGTTCCGCGTCGGCCGCAAGCGCTGCCATCACGGCGGCGATCGATGGGACGTCGAGACCCTCAAAGATCCCGCGGCGGATCGCTTCACCGACCAGCAATGGCCGATCGACGCGAACATCAGCGAGCCACTTTCCGCGATCGGTTACCTTTTCGGCGCGAAATTCGAGGTAACCGAAATGATCGAGGACGCGCGCCCGGTGATCGAACGGAAGCCAGATCTCATCGCGCAGGACCTCAATGTCGCGTTCCGTCGATTCGAGATAGCCCGCCTCGTTCCAGAGATCCCAAAGCATTTGATGCGCGGTCCGCGTTTGATCCTCCGTCAATCCACTCTTCAATAGCGAGTTTATCAGCGTTCCGACGAGTTCTTCGGCTTCGTCCGACTCGCCGGCCGAATCGCGACGGCGCGGCTCTTCGAGCGGCCGGTTTTCACCGCTTTCAGTCAATGCGATCGCCCGTTCGAACGATTCTTCATCAAGATCGAACCGTCCTTCATAGACCTTCCCGATCTGCGAAAGCGCAAGCTGAACGCCTCGTCCGTCGTCGCGCATCGCTGAGACCTTATCGCCATAGACGTTGAGAACAAGAAAGAGTCGGTCGGAGCTGCGTCCTTTTGAAACGACGCGTCCGACGATGACGTGTTCTCGGAGCCATTCCTGCCTGAGTTCGGCGCGGGTTCGGGGAAGCGCTTCCTGAAGCCGCACGCGGACGCTTGTGAGCCGTTCGAATGCCCGGACCGTATCGACGGTGATCCCGTAATCGTTGTCTTTTATCGATCCGCCGATCCGTTTCCGGGCGGCCTCGACTGACCGCTCTAATTGGGAGATCCGCCGTGCCGTATCGCGGAAAGCAAAGCTCTTTTCGGCGATCTCACGGAGTTGGGCAAACGTCCCGAACGCGTCGAGCAGATTGAGCAGGCTCGAATACGTGGCGCGAAACCGGCTTGTCAACGCATCCGGCGGCGATTTAAGAAGTTGTGCGATCTTCGGCGGATTTTGAAACTGACCCGGCGCGACGACGACGAACCCGACATTGTCCTTGCCGCGCCGCCCGGCGCGCCCGGTCATCTGCTGCAGCTCGGACGCCGTCAGCGATCGCCACCCGTCGTTGCCGCGCGTGTCGGCGTTCGAGACGACGACCGACCGAGCCGGAAAATCGACACCGGCGGCGACAGTCGAGGTCGCGAAGATCGCATTCAGCAATCCCTGCGACATCATCTTCTCGACGAGAAGTTTCCAAGCCGGAATATGGCCGGCATGGTGAGATCCGATGCCGCCGTTGAGCAATATCTTGCGATGCTTGTGCGAACGGATCTCGGGGAATTGCGCCGAGTATTCTTCAAACAGCTCTTGTCTCCTCCGCGCGAGATCGGGGTCGGTTCGTTGCGAACGGTCGGCGGCGACCTCGGTGGCGGCCTCGTCGCACCGCCGCCGGGTCGGAAGAAAGACGATTGCCGGAAGCATGTTGTAGTTGCGCAGCGCCTTGATCAGTCTCGGCGGCGGAATCTCGGGTAACCTGAATTTCACGATGCTTGAATCTTAAACGAAGTCAGGTTGATTCGAAATTCGGGAATGAGAATTCAAGGAGCCTGTCGGAATAATCCACAAGCACGGATTGTGGGCCCGATTCTGCGTGCGGAGCACGGGTTGGGACGATAGCACGACGTGGAGCGAAGCGGAACGTGGTGCTATCGATTCGGAACCAAACAAAGCATGTGAAACGCGCGAACCTTTCGCACGTTTCATCAGACGCCGCGTGTTTCACACGCTCCGGGTTTACGGGCACGAACCCACTTCGGGGATTGGCCAAGCTTCGCCTGGTGCTATCGAAACGGCGCGTGCTTCGCACGCTGAATCCAGTCTGAACTCAACCGCCCGTGTTATTCCGACAGGCTCCTTGAGTCTCGAATCTTTGAATCCGAATCGGGCTTCCCGATCTCTTTGTGCTACGATTTTTCTTTATCGTTATGAAAGGCACAGAGATCAGAAACAGTTTCCTTAAGTACTTCGAAAAGAACGGCCACAAGATCGTTCATTC
>JAKQII010000011.1 GCA_029557535.1 Acidobacteriota bacterium | reverse complement strand
GCTGTTACTTCTGTAAATCCGAGCTTTATTCGACTGCTCACCGCTCACCGCTCACTGCCCACTGCTCACTGCTCACTGCTCACTGCTCACTGCTCACCGCTCACTGACTCTGGCTTTCCCCACTGATTTAGACGATAATTCCAAGCATATTTCAGACTTGGAAGGACACATCATGAAAGTTGCGATCGGCGCCGATCACGCCGGATTTGACGAAAAGGAACGACTTAAGGCCACGCTTGAAGAACTTGGCATCGACTTCGTCGACGTCGGCACGCATTCGCGAGATTCGGTCGATTACCCCGATTTCGCCCGAAAAGTCGGCGAACTCGTCAGCGGCGGCGCGGTTGACCGCGGAATTCTAGTTTGCGGCTCGGGTATCGGCGTCGCGATCGCCGCAAACAAAGTCCCCGGTGTCCGGGCGGCACAAGCGTGGAACGAAGAAACCGCGAGGCTCTCGCGCGAGCACAACGACGCCAACGTCCTGACGCTCGGCGCGCGCGTGCTTTCCGAAAACGAGATCCCGAAGATCGTGAAGGCATGGTTCGAAGCCAGCTTTCAGGGCGAACGGCATCAGGGACGTATCAACAAGATTCACGAGATCGAGTGTTAGCCTGAATAATCTTCACCAATGCTCGCCGTTCTAATTCCGATAACGTTGTTCGCTGCGTGGTTGTGGCACCTCGGCCGACCCGGCTCCAACGGGCTTCGGATCGCATTCGTAAGGGCAACCATCACGATTTTTGCCGCGGTCGCGATCTCCACCGAACTTCTTTCACTGGTTCACGCCGTCAGCTTCGTCGGCTTCGTTGCTGTCTGGACGGCTCTCTCGGTGATCCCGATCTTATTGATCCGCAATGATTTGCGGGATCTCGCCGAACTGTTCGTATCTTCAGTCCGTCAGGCGGCCAAAGACGTTCCGCGGATTCCGTCGGCGGTCGTGTTGGCGGTTTTGTCGGTGACGCTCGTCGTCGCACTCGCTTCGCCGCCCAATACATACGATTCGCACACCTACCATCTCGCCCGTGTCATGCATTGGATCCAAAATGCGTCCGTCAGCGACTATCCGACCGCCATTCTCCGACAGCTCTATCAACCGCCGCTTGCCGAGTACGCGATCATGCACCTGCAGGTACTCTCGGGAAGTGACCGTTTTGCGAATATCGTCCAATGGATCTCCCTGATCGGCACGGCGGCGGCCGTTTCCTCAATCGCTTACGAGGTCGGACTCGGGCGCCGATCGCAGGCGTTCGCGGCGGCGCTGACGGTGACGGTCCCGAGCGCGATCGTCCAGGCGACCGGGACGCAGAACGATGTCGTCGCGGCATTTTTCGTAGTCAGTTTCTTTTTGTTCTTCCTGCGGTCGGTCAACGGTCGCGGATCCGATTGGATCTGGACCGGCGCCGCGCTCGGCATGGCGCTGATGACGAAGTCGACGACATTCCTTTATTGCTTTCCGATCGGGCTCTTCTTTGCGGTGACGGGTTTCCTGATCGCCGATCATCGCGCAGACAGGCTCCTTCTTGTCCGCCGCGTCGCGTTCATCCTGATCGTCGCCGCGGCCTTCAATTTTGGCCATTTTGCGAGAAATTATTCGCTCTTCGGATCGCCCGTGTCATCCGGCGACGACGAGGTCCGCAACCGTCGGATCAATGCCTCGATCATCGGGGCGAACCTGACACGCAATTTTGCGATGAACCTCGGAACGGGGATCACTCCGGTCGACGAGGCCGTCGAACGATCGATCCGGAAGGTTCTCGGAAAGGAAATCAGCAACCCGGATTCGACATGGATGGAGAACGAATTCGACGTTCGTTTCTCGACTCACGAAGACCTGGCGGGTAACTTGCTGCACGTGATCCTGCTGACGGCGGCAATCGGGATCGCGGCCTTTTTCGCGCGGCGCGAACGCGGTCCGTTCGGGATCATCGGGATCATTTTTTCGATGGTCGTCGGGATCGTCCTGTTCGCGATCCTGCTCAAATGGCAGCTTTGGACGGCGCGTTTGCAGTTGCCGCTTTTCTCGCTCGGAACTGTCCTCGTCGCGTTCGCCGCCGAACGCGTCTCGCCGCGCGGCATGATTCCGATCACACTCGTTTGCTTTGTCTTTGCGATGCCGTTCATGCTCGCCGGCGAACCGCGCCGTCTGATCTCGATGGGCGAGCGGCGCGGGGTGTTTTCCGAACAGCGCACGCCGAAGCTTTACAAAAACCTGCCGGATCTCGGTCCGCTGTACGCCGGCGCCGCCGGTTTCATAAGACAACGCAAAAACCCGCCCACGACGGTCGGGATCGCGATCGAGTTCAACGATTTCGAATATCCGATCTGGGAACTTTTGAAAGACGATCCGACCGGCGCTCCGCTGATCAGGCATATCGGAGTGACGAACGCGTCGAAGGCGCTTAAGCCTGAAGGTCCGGCACCCGATCTCGTTATCGCCACCCGCACCGGCAACGTGTTTGACGGCATTTCATATCGCGAGGTTTGGAAAAACGACGTCGTGCGCGTCCTCGAACCGTTTCGCTGATCACGCGCATTTTCGTAATCGCCGATTCGAAGTTAAACTATTTGCAGACGTTTATTAGCCGTCGGCGGCCGCCTTTCGGTCGCCCGAACATTCCGAGGGAATCAATATGAACAGTTCATTCAACGCCGCTCTGGCCGAGGTCGATCCGATCGTCGCCGGGGCGATCGCCAACGAAGAAAAACGCCAGTCAAACGGTCTGGAATTGATCGCTTCCGAGAATTTCGTATCCAAAGCCGTGCTCGAAGCGATGGGTTCGGTCTTCACGAACAAGTATGCCGAAGGCTATCCGCGAAAGCGTTATTACGGCGGTTGCGAATTTGCCGACGTCGCCGAACAACTCGCAATCGACCGCGCCAAGGAACTTTTCGGCGCCGAACACGCGAACGTCCAGCCGCACTCGGGCGCGCAGGCGAACATGGCCGTCTACGTGGCGTCGATCGCGCACGGAGACACGATCCTCGGCATGAGCCTCGCGCACGGCGGTCACCTGACGCATGGCCATCCGATGAATTTTTCGGGCATCAACTTTAAGGTCGAGGACTACGGCGTTTCCCCCGACACCGAAACGATCGACTACGACGAGTTGCAGAAAAAAGCCGAAGCGACGCGGCCGAAAATGATCGTTTGCGGCGCGTCCGCCTATCCGCGGACGATCGACTTCGCCCGCATCGGTGAGATCGCCAAATCGGTCGGCGCAGTGGTGATGGCCGACATCGCGCATATCGCCGGCCTCGTCGCGGCCGGTCTTCATCCGTCGCCGGTCCCGCATTGCGATTTTGTCACTACGACGACTCACAAGACCCTTCGCGGGCCGCGCGGCGGTCTGATCCTGTGTCGTGAAGAGTACGCGAAAGCGATCGACAAAGCGGTATTTCCCGGCGTCCAGGGCGGACCGCTGATCCATATCATCGCGGCGAAGGCGGTCGCGTTCGGCGAGGCGCTGCGCGACGAGTTCAAGGAATATCAACGGCAGATCATCGCCAACGCGAAGGTACTGTCGGACGAACTTGCCGCAAACGGACTGCGGATCGTCTCCGGCGGAACAGACAATCACCTGATGCTGGTCGATGTCTTCATGGGCGGCAAGGGAATCACCGGCAAAGTTGCCGAGAAGGTGCTCGACGAGGTCCATATCACGGTCAACAAGAACACCATTCCGTTCGACACTAACTCGCCGTTCGTCGCTTCCGGGATCCGGATCGGCACGCCCGCGCTGACGACGCGCGGCATGCGCGAGGACGAAATGCGCCGGATCGCAAAGTTGATCGCGGACGTCGTTCACGACTCGGAATCGGAAGAGGTCAAGGATCGCGTTCGTCGCGACGTTCTCGATCTGACGCAGCATTTTCCGCTTTACTAGTGAGCCGTAAGCAGTGAGCCGTAAGCAGTGGTAAGTGGCCTTCGATTTTCGAAGATCGCAAATTGCAAATTGAAAATCGCAAATCCGCTGCTCACCGCTTGCGGCTTACTGCTCACCCCAGGCTATGAGCAATCTTTCAGACATCGGATTCCCGACGCCCGATGAAACGGCGATCAACGAGATGATCATTCACGTTCTTGAGGTCGCCAAGCCGGCGCAGGTCCCGCGCGGGTTTTACCTGGTCTATTCCGATCCTTCGGGCGCCGAGATGTATCTGCAGGGAAATCTCGATCAGGAACTTGTCGGTTTCAATCCGCACTTCGACGGTCCGGACGCGATCGATCTCACGTTGATTTCGGCGATCGAGCGCGATTCGTCCGATTTCGACGGCGGGTTCGTCGCGCGGTTCGGCGATACCGAGTTCGTTTTCGACTCGCCTGAATTCAGGATGGCCGAACCCGAAAACACTCCCCGCGAGACCGCGGTTCGACTGACCGCGTTCGCTTCCAATGATTTGGGGGTCGTCGAAACTGCCGAACCGGAATTCACGGCCGTTCCGTCACCGGAACCCGAGATCCCGTCGCGCCCGATCGCTGTCATCAAGGCTGAGATCGTCCGCGTTGACCGCCGGACCAATGTTTTATCCGGTCAGGATTTCTATTCGTTCGAGGTGATTTCGCCGATCGGAAATCTGGCTGTTGTCTCCGATCCGAAGTGGATCACGAATGAGCCGAAACCCGGCGATTGGGTCACGGGAACTTTCTGGCTTTCGGGGAAAGCGGTAGACGGTAGGCGGTAGACAGTAAACGGGAGATATTGGATGGTGGACGAAAGTCGTCAGAATGAGAACTCGATTCGAGCAGGTCGATCCAATTATCTACCGTCTACTTCCTATTCAAAGTACTCTTCAAGCACCTTACGGGCATCTTCGGATTCGTACTCGACGGCTTTCTGCTCAAGGGCGAAGCGAGCGATGTCTTCGTAGATCGGGTCGTCGAGCGACGGCAGGATCTCGTCGACGGGCATGAGCGCGATCGTCTCCATGCCGATCGCCCGGACGGCCGGATTCGTCGCCTGGCGCACGATCTCGCACATTTCGCCGACCGAGTACCGGTCGCCGAGGATGTCGGCGAGCTTGTCGACCTGTCGGTAATCGCGTCGTTCCAGCGCGCGCTCGACAAGCTGGATGAAGACCTCGGCTGATTCCGACTGGGTCTGGAGTACCGTGACGCACGTCTCCGCGAGCTGCGAAATATCGTCGCGGCTTCCGGTTGTTTCCGTGTCCTTAGCTTGTTCGTCGAGTGCCGTGAGAAGTCGGCTGAGCTCCCAATCGGACTGTGTGTCGTAGGAAAATTTCTGTGATGGCGTCACCGGCGTCCCGCGTTTTGCTTCGAGGGCGCCGACAAGCATCTTTCTTGTCGTCGGTCGCAGGCCTTCCCAAACACTTTCGACCCGCGCGCCGAAATCCTTGATCATCATTATCAACAGAACTAAGTTTGCCCGCGTCCGAAACCCCTGTCAAGCAACTTGGAATCGGCTAATTGCCGCGCCTGACGGTTGAGAGCATCTTCTTCTCAAGTTCGCCGAGCGCCTCGTTCCGGACGATGTCGTCATCGTCGTCTGAGATCACGGTTACCAGCGCGTAAGGCGATCCGCCCAGCCGGCGGAGCTCCCAAGTTTCGGTTCCGGGGCTCGAAACACGAGTGAACCAGAGCCCATCGAACGACGAGTTCTCAACGGCAACGCCATCGATCGAATCGTCAATCGGCGTCGAAAGCAAAACACGGCGTAAACTCCAGCCGTGTTTCGAATACTGCGCAATGGTCCCGACAATCTCGGCGCGATCCGTCATTTCACTTTTTTGAGGGTCGGTTTCACGGGCGCCACGTTGACATTGGCATTCCCGGCGGGTTTGACCGCGAGGTTCGGATTCTTCGCGTTCGCCGCTTCCTGCTCGAGAACTGCTTGGCCTTTGCCGGGAGACTTCCACTTTCCGCCGAAGGCATCACCGAATGCTCCCTTCCAACTCCCGTCCTCGAGGACCAGCGGGATATCGTCCCATTGCTTTCGCTTTTCGTTCCAAACCTCGACCGCCGCATAGCCGCCCTTGATCCGCTCGTCGCGAAGTTGCGGCATCGTATCCGCAAACGTTGTCTCGCTAAATCCGTTGCGAATGATGAACTCGACCGGCTTCTTTTGCTGTCCGGCGGACATCTCGGCGAGTCCCATCGACGCTTTCGAGAGCATCGACTTGATCTTAGCCGGATCCTGGCTCTTGACGGCCGCAAAAAGCATCCGGTAGGCCTCGCTCGGCGTTTTGGCGTTACCGACCGGGTAATCGGTCATGGTCGGCGGTTTGCGTTCTTCCTCAACCTGCGTGGAAGCGGGCTTTGAATTCACGGTCGTATTCTGTGTCACCGAGTTTTTTGTCGTGTTGTTCTGACATGCGAACGCAAACGCCGCGACGACGGTTGCGAGCAGGACGATCACGATCTTCTGAGCATTTCGAGACTGCATAATTCTTCGTTACCTGATGGAATCGGAATCAACATGATAATTCAATTTTGCCGATGCCGACAATCACGCCTCCTGCGAATGCCATTCACGATGTCCGAAATTCAGCAAGATCAGGAATTTACTAAACTATCTTCAAGTTCTATGATAGTTTCTCGAATCTTAATGATATGAAAACGTGCCCGACCTGCCAGTCCCAGTTTACCGACGACTCACTCTTGTTCTGTCTTCAGGACGGAACGCCGCTGGTGCCGTCGGGGTCCGCGGCCACGATTTCATTCAGCGAACACGAGACGCTCGTCGCCAGCCGTCCGACCAATCCCCCGATCCAGGGCTTCGATCGCCGGACCGAAGAGATCGTAGCGCCGACCAGATCAAGATTTCTGATCTTCGCGGTCGTGTTCCTGTCGATCGTGCTCCTGGCGTTCGTCGGCGTCGGCGTCTGGATCCTGTACACGGGCGGGTCGCCGTATTCAAGGACGAATCCGATGCTTGCGAACGCGAATACCGAACGTCCGACACCGCCGAAAACGCGCACGGAAAGCCCGACGAACAAGTCGGCGAATACGGCGGCGACTCCGAACGGAGCGACCACAACGCCTGAAGATGCGAAGATCAAAACCGACGTTGCGGCGCGTATCGAGAGCTGGCGGTCCGCGATCGAGGCTGTCGATCTCGATTCGTTCATGGATAATTACGCCGCCAACGTGGATTACTACAATAGCCGCCGGAGCATCAGTTCGGTCCGCGAAGACAAGCAACGGGCGTTCGTGAAATTCGACACGATGACGATGAAGATCACTGACCTCAAGGTCACGCCCGGCCCGGGTGACTCGCGCGCGACCGCCGTTTTCGACAAGGAATGGGAGTTCACGAACGTTGCCGGGGACCGCAATACGGGAAAGGTACGGCAGCAGCTCTCGTTCGAGAAGATCGACGGCAAATGGCTGATAACGTTGGAGAAAGACCTTGTCGTGATCCGCCGGCCGACCTCATGAAGGCTCTCAGATTCAGCGATAATTCATTGGTCCTGGCCGATGTTGAAAAGCCTTTGGTTGAGGGCGAGTCGCTGGTGCGCGTTATTCGTTCCGGGATCTGCAACACCGATCTTGAGATCGTCCGCGGCTACGCCGGATTCGAGGGAACGATCGGGCATGAGTTCGTCGGCGTTGTTGAAACGTCGCCCGATCGGCCTGATCTGACCGGCAAACGCGTCGTCGGCGAGATCAACGTCGGGTGCGGAAGATGCGGACTTTGCATCGCCGGCGATCCGCGGCACTGCGTTTCGCGAACAGTTCTCGGAATTCACGGACGCGACGGCGCGCATGCCGAATTTCTCAGTCTTCCGTCACGAAACCTGATCGAAGTCCCGGAAAGCGTCACCGACGCGCAGGCGACATTCACCGAACCGCTCGCGGCCGCGCTGGGGATCACCGAGCGTGTTGAAGTTACTGAGAACACGACGGTCGCAGTCGTCGGCGACGGCAAACTTGGCCTTCTGTGCGCATTCGGACTCGCGCTATCGTCGTCCAACGTCGTCCAAATCGGAAAACATCCGGAAAAACTGGCCCTCGCTGAGAAGCGCGACATCGAAACGATGCTGGCCGCCGACGCAGCCAAACGTCGGTCGGAATTCGACGTCGTCGTCGAGGCAAGCGGCTCAGAATCCGGACTCGCGCTCGCGACCGATCTCGTCCGGCCGTGCGGGACGATCGTTCTTAAGTCGACATTCGCCGGCGCGACCCGGATTGAACTTTGGCGGCACGTTGTCGACGAGATCACGATCGTTGGATCGAGATGCGGACGCTTCGGGCCGGCGCTCGAAGAGATGGCGTCAGGACGGATTGACCCGAGCGACCTCATCTCGGACGAATTCCGGCTCGACCGCGGCGTCGAGGCGATGGCGGAGGCGGCCCGCCGGGGAATCCTGAAGGTCCTGCTCGCCCCGTGATTTCGCCTGCGTGATATACTCAGAAAACTTTTTCGAGGAATTTCCGATGTTCGAATTTTCAATCACATCCGTGTCGAATTTTTGCGGACGATGGTTCGGTGCGCTTGCGATTATGCTTGTGCTCGCTTCGTTTTCGGCGGCGCAGACGAATGTCGACAAGATTCGGTCCGCGTCGATCACTCCCGACAAGCTTTCGGCATCGTTTGCAGAGGTCGCGAAGGCCGTTGAACCGGCCGTCGTTAACATCGATACGCGCGCCAAGACTCCATCCGTTACAGTTCGCGGCAACGACGATCAACCGAACGAGATCGGCGACATGCTCCGTTCGTCACGGCGCCCGGTTTACGCCGTCGGAAGCGGGTTCATAGTCGATAAGACGGGATTTATCATCACCAACTCGCACGTCATCGAGGACGCGGCGAAGATCTATGTTCAGCTTGCCGGCGGCGAGGAGTTTGTCGCAAAGGTCGTCGGCGTTGACGACGAGACGGATCTCGCGGTGCTCAAGATCGAGGCCGGCCGCGATCTTCCGGTTCTGAAATTCGCCGACTCCGGCACCGCGCGGATCGGTGATTGGGTCCTTGCGTTCGGTTCGCCTTTCGGGCTCGCGAACACCGTTACGGCCGGCATCGTTTCGCAGGTCAAACGTGAGACTCCGACGACACCCGCTCGTCCGTTCCAGAAGTTCATTCAGACCGACGCCGCGATCAACCGCGGCAATTCCGGCGGTCCGCTCGTAAACATGAATGGCGAGGTGATCGGGGTCAACTCGCAGATCGCGACCGGAACGGGCGACAGCAACGGCATCGGATTCGCCCTGCCCTCGAACGACGCCGCGCGTGTACTAAAACAATTGATCGAAAACGGCAAGGTGCGGCGCGGCTATCTCGGCGTCAATATGGATTCCGTAAGAGGCGAATTCGCTAAGGTTTACGGATTGCCTGTTGCGGCCGGCGCGGTGATCACGAATATACCGGACCAGAATAGCGCGGCCGCAGCGGCCGGATTGCTGCCGGGTGATGTGGTCCTTGAAGTCGATGGCCGAAAGGTCGCGGACGCGCAGGATCTGATCTCTTTGGTCGCCGAAGGTACGCCGTCAACCACCGTGAACCTGACTGTTCTTCGCGAGGTCGGACAGACGCTCGAACGGAAGTCGATCCCGGTAGTTCTCGGCGAGAGGCCTTCTGTCAGTCGCTATCAAGGTACGAACGACGATCGCCGGACGTTGCCTGTGGACGGCCGCCGGGATCCGGTTCCGCCGCTCGGACTGACTTTGTCGGACCTGACGCCGACGATCGCGGCGTCGTACAAGATCGGCGGTCAAAAGGGCGTGGTCGTGCGCAACATCAGTCCGTCGAGTTTCTTGTCGGACGTTCGCACGGCGGCCGGTGATGACGCGCTCAACGAAGGCGACATCATCGTTCGCGTCAATCGGATTCCGGTCCCGGACATCAGGGCCTTCAACGAGATCGCGGGCAAACTGAAGAGAGGCGACGCGGTTGTGCTCAACATTCTTTCGGTCAACGCGGCTCGCGTTGCGGTTCCGCGGATCGTCCAGTTCACAGTTCGCTGAAGTTCCGTTCGGCGATTTGAGAAGTTAGAATAAGAAGAAGATCTTTGCGAACTCCGCGATTTCCGCTTGAGGAAGTGATCTCACGCAGAGGACGCGAAGAACGCGAAGAGAGATTTGATCTTGAGTTCCCTGGAGTTTGAATCCGGGTTCGCTGCTTTGCGAACTCCGCGATCTCCGCTTGAGGAAATGATCTCACGCAGAGGACGCGAAGTGCGCGAAGAGAGATTTGATCTTGAGTTCCCTAGAGTTTAAATCCGGGTTCGCTGCTTTGCGAACTTTGCGATCTCCGCGTGAGGAAATGATCTCACGCAGAGGACGCGAAGTGCGCGAAGAAATTCAACAAACGCAATCTAAATTATTCATTTACAACAATATGGCCAAGGCAAAAGAAGCAAAAACCAAGAAGAAATCAGCGACTTATTACAACTACATTGGCGGCGAATGGGTGAAATCCGCGTCGGGCGCGTGGTTCGACAACGTCAATCCCGCGGACACAACCGACGTCGTCGGGCGTTTTCCGAAGTCAAACGAAGAAGACGTCAACCGTGCGGTAGATGCCGCGAAATCCGCGGCGACGCGCTGGCGCCGGACACCGGCTCCGAAACGCGCCGAGATCCTTTTCCGCCTCGGCGAGATCCTGCGCGAGAACAAGGACGAATTCACACGCCAGATGACCCGCGAAATGGGCAAGGTGATGAAGGAAGCCGGCGGGGACGTTCAGGAAGCCATCGATTGCACCTATTACACCGCCGGTGAGGGCCGCCGTCTGCACGGATTCACGACACCGGCCGAGATGCCGAACAAGTTCGCGATGTGCGTCCGCCAGCCCGTCGGCGTCTGCGGTCTGATCACGCCGTTCAACTTCCCGATGGCGATACCGTCGTGGAAGCTGATCCCGGCGCTCGTCTGCGGCAACACGGTCGTCATCAAATCCGGCGAGGATGTGCCTCTTTCGACGATCAATCTCGTGAAGTCCTGCGAGGAAGCCGGGATCCCGAAAGGCGTCGTCAACGTCGTCAACGGATTCGGCGACGCCGGCGCGGCGCTCGTCAATCACAAGGACGTGCGGTTGATCTCGTTCACCGGATCGACCGACACCGGCCGGATCATCGCCGAGAAATGCGCGGCCGACAATAAGATCGTTTCGCTCGAAATGGGCGGCAAGAACGCGATCATCGTCATGGACGACGCCGACGTCGACAACGCCGTCGAGGGCTCGCTCTGGGGCGCGTTCGGAACTTCCGGTCAGCGCTGCACGGCCTCGTCGCGGCTCGTCGTTCACAAGAAGGTCTACAAAAAGTTCTGCGAGAAACTCGTCGAACGGGTCAAAAAGCTCAGGGTCGGAAACGGTCTCGATCCGAAAACCGAAGTCGGACCGGTCATCAACCAGAAGCAGATGGAAAAGATCCTCGGCTACATCGAGATCGGCAAGAACGAAGATAAAGCGACGCTCGCGTGCGGCGGAAACCGACTCACGAAAGGCGCGTTCAAGAACGGCTATTTCATTGAGCCGACGGTCTTTACGGACGTCGATCGGAATCACCGCGTCGGCCAGGAAGAGATCTTCGGCCCGGTGACCTCCGTGATCCCGTTCTCGACGCTCGACGAGGCGATCGACATCGTCAACGACGTCAAATACGGTCTTTCGTCGGCGATCTACACGCAGGACGTCAACCGCGCGTTTTTCGCGATGCAGGAACTCTACACGGGAATTTGCTACATCAACTCGGCGACGATCGGCGCCGAGGTCCACCTGCCGTTCGGCGGCACGAAGGGAACCGGCAACGGCCACCGCGAAGCCGGAACGCAGGTGCTCGATATTTTCAGCGAGTGGAAAGCGATCTACGTTGATTACTCGGGCAAACTCCAGAAGGCCCAGATCGACGAAGTCGAGATCTGAGGAGTGAGCGCTGTCAGAACCGGGAGCGGTAGAGGCCGTGTCAAAACAGATCCGGATTTTGGCGATTTGTTCTCGGTCCGTGCGATTTTTTGATTCTTCCGTTCGTCGCTCCCTTTTCCGACCGGATCGCCGGTTTTAGCCCGATCATTCCGTTTTTGGGGGCCGATAGCCT
>JAKQII010000005.1 GCA_029557535.1 Acidobacteriota bacterium | reverse complement strand
AGACCTCGGCGGCCCGCTCCTGCAGCCGATTGACGGTCGGGTCCTCACCGTACACGTCGTCGCCGACCTCGGCCTCGGCCATCGCACGGCGCATCGCCGGCGTCGGTTTCGTGACTGTGTCGCTTCGTAAATCGATCATTTTTTCATTTGCGATTTTCAATTGGTTCGGAGTTCCGCCTGAAGGCGGCCTGTTCACTGTTCACCGAACCTACTCTCTAGCCGTTTTCGCATCGGCTTCGTCCACCGGGAGTCAAAGCAAGATTCGCAACGACCGCCCTTATATTTCTCAACGATCTTCAGAAATCCTTCGATTTCGGACTCATCCTTGATCACTTGGTCAAAATATGCGCTTTTGATCGAGGCAATGACCCGTTTTGAGCCGTCCCTTTCAACAAGCGCATAGGTGATTCCGAAACCGTCAATCTCAAGTGTTTTCGTCCACTTGATTTCTTTCTTGAAGACCTCGAACGGCGGCTGGATCAAACCGGCGGAAAACTTGATCCTCGACGTGCCGTCGAAATTTTCAATGTAACCCGACCACGCGTCCATCCAGTCCGACAACATGTACGCCCAGTAGCCGCGAGGCAATTCAATATACCCGTACGGCATCAGCTGGACCGACATTCCGGGTTTTGACTGACCTTCGGGCTCTTTAGAAGTCTTGGATTCAAGTTGCTGAGCCGCAACGTGGGACCAGCACGCGAGGATCACAATGGCAGCAACAACAGTGTACTTCATCGTCAGAATTCAACTGGCGGCGGAGCCGCATTGATCAGGGTTCGCGGTCCGGAAAGGCAGAGCCTTTCCGGACATCCGGGCGGCAAAGCCGCAGAAATTCATTCGATCACTTCGACGCCGGGCGGCAAGACGCAAGAACTTGTCCGATCAACTGGCATGTATCTCGGACGAAACCCGTCGCTCTCCCAATCGCAAATCGCAAATTGCAAATTGCAAATTGCAAATCGAAAATCACCTGAGCCCGTTGCAGATCTCGTCGAGCATCGCCGAGCCCGGGCAGAGTTCCTTCTCGGTCAGCGAGTTCAGCGGCGCGTCGCAGGTTTTCAGGTAATCGTGCAGGTCCGGGCTTGCCGCTTCCATGTACAAAAGTCCCGTCAGGACCTCGCCTTTCGATCTCGCGATCTGCACGGCGTTAATCGCCGAGATCCGGTTGAGCGGATCCCAGTCATGATCCAATTTGCGGAGACAGATCTGCGAACCGTCATGCATCGTCACGAGCTGCGCCGAACCTTCAGCGTAATCCGCCGTGATCTCGCGTGAGATCGGAACGAAATCCATCGTCGACGTCATTTCCATGTGGTTGCGGACGTAATCGTACGATTTTGTCGAACCGACATTGTTGTTGAAAGTCACGCACGGTGAAACCACGTTAAGAAATGCGAACCCGCGGTGCGCCATTGCGACCTTGATGAGCGGTACGAGCTGGTCTTTGTCGCCCGAAAAGCTCTGGGCAACGAACGTTGCACCGAGCTCGATGGCGAGGCTCGCAAGATCGATCGATTCAAACGGGTTGATATGCCCGGATTTGTTGATCGAACCCGCGTCGGCGGTCGCCGAATCCTGCCCTTTCGTCAGTCCGTAGCAACCGTTGTTCATGACGATGTAGAGCATGTTCAGGTTGCGCCGGATGACGTGCACGAACTGGCCCATTCCGATCGACGCCGTGTCTCCGTCGCCGGAAACGCCAAGATAGATCAGATCTCGGTTGGCGAGGTTCGCGCCCGTCGCGACCGACGGCATCCGGCCGTGGACCGAATTGAACCCGTGCGAATGCTCGAGAAAATACGCCGGCGTTTTCGACGAACAGCCGATACCGGACATCTTCGCAACCTTGTGCGGTTCGATGTTCAGCTCGAAACACGCCTGCGCGACCGCCGCCGAGATCGAATCGTGACCGCAGCCGGCACAGAGCGTCGACAGCGAACCTTCGTAATAATCCACGGTGTAGCCGAGATCGTTCTTCGGCAAGTGCGGATGGCGAAATTTTGAACGTACGTATGACATTTTAAGTAGTCAGTAGTCGGTAGTCGGTAGTCAGTATTCGGTGGTCAGTAGTCGGTTGTCAGTAGCCCATAATCGTTGACTGAAAACAAGACCTGGCCACTGGCCACCGGTCACTGACCACTCTTGATTTCCTTGTAAATAAAATCCGCCGTGATCGGCATCCCGTCGTAGTTCAGGACCGAGACGAGTTTGCCCGGATCAGTGCCGAGTTCGATCGTCATCAGGCTTTTGAACTGCGCGTCGCGGTTTTGCTCGATCACGAAAATCTTCTCATGCGAATCGACGAAATCGCGGAACGACTTGCCGAACGGGAACGCCTTGACGCATATCGTGTCAAGCTTCACGCCTTCGGCGGCGAGCATCTCGGCCGCTTCTTCGGCGGCGTAGCGCGATGTTCCGAAATATATCGCGCCGATCTTCGATCCGCCTTCAACGATCGTGATTTCCGGCTCCGGAACAAGCGTCTCTGCCGTTTCGAATTTCTTGAGCAGGCGCTCCATGTTCCGCTGGTACGCGGCGCTGTCTTCGGTATAGGCGGCATACTCGTCGCGCGAACTGCCGCGCGTCACGAAACCGCCTTTCGTCGGATGCGTCGCCGGGATCGTCCGGTACGGAATGCCGTCGCCGTCGACGTCCAGATATCGTCCCCAGCGCGCCGTCGCCGTTTCCAACTGCTCACGGCTCATTACTTTGCCGCGATCGTACCGGCGGTTGTCGTCCCACTTGAGCGGCATCGTGATGTGCTCGTTCATGCCGAGATCGAGGTCCGTCATGACGATCACCGGTGTCTGAAGGCGCTCCGCAAGATCGAACGCCGCGGCGGTCATCTCGAAACACTCGCGCGGTCCGGCAGGGAAGAGAAGCACGTGTTTGGTGTCTCCGTGCGCGGCGTACGCGGCCTCGAGAATGTCCGATTGCTGCGTCCGCGTCGGCATGCCGGTCGACGGCCCGGTCCGCTGGACGTCGATCAGCACGCACGGGATCTCGGCAAAATACGCGAGGCCGAGAAACTCGTTCATGAGCGAGAGCCCGGGACCGCTCGTCGCGGTGAATGAACGCGCGCCGTTCCAGTTCGCGCCGATGACCATTCCGATCGCCGCCAGTTCGTCCTCTGCCTGCACGATCGCGACGTTCCATTTGCCGCCTTCGCTGCAGGCGCGCAGTTTCTGGGCATACTTCGTGAACGCGTCAACGACCGAGGTCGATGGCGTGATCGGATACCACGCGGCGACGGTCGCGCCGCCGTAGATGGCTCCGAGCGCGCACGCCGAATTGCCGTCCATCATGATCCGATCGCCGATCAGATCGCGCCGTTCGACGCGAAGTTCGAGCGGGTATTCGAAATTCTCCCGAACGTAATCGACGCCGAGTTTGAGCGCCTTGATGTTTGGTTCGATCAGCTTCTCCTTGCCCTTGAACTGGACCGCGAGAAGGCTCTCGAGGACCTCGAATTCGATCTCGAAAAGGGCCGCAAGCGCGCCGACGTAAATGATGTTCTTGAAAAGCTGCCGCTGGCGCGGATCGGTGTAGTTCTCGTTGGAGAGTTGCATCAGCGGGATGCCGATATAGTTGATGTCGTCGCGGATCAGATCCGGATAGAGCGGTTTCGTCGAATCGTAAAGAAAATATCCGCCCTTTCGGACACTTTTGACGTCGCGCGCCATCGACTGCGGGTTGACCGACACAATGAAGTCGATCCCTTCGCGCCGCCCGAGGTATCCCTTCTCGCTGATCCTGACCTCGTACCACGTCGGAAGTCCCTGGATGTTCGACGGAAAGATGTTCTTCGGCGTCGCCGGGACGCCCATTTTGAAGATCGCTTTCGTGAACAATGCATTCGCCGACGCCGAGCCGGTGCCGTTCACGTTCGCGAATCTGATTACAAAATCGTTGATTTTAAGTTCGCTCATTAATCCTAAAATTCAATGTTCAAGATTCAAGATTCAAAACGGGGATCTCTCCTCCGCGATCATGAATACTTCGAGCCGCGTAAGTCTGACTGCCGCAGGTACTTTATTAATCCACTCAACTGTCGGCTTATGCCCAACAAATCACAACAAAGACGATCGTAATCCGACTTCGTTATATATCCGCGGTCCGAGGCAAACGACAACTGACATCGAACTTCGCCGCAAGATCCCTTCGCCACATACAAGAAATGAATAAATTCCTTGTTACCGTTCCGCTCAAATCCTTCGGCAATATTCGAAATGATCGAAACCGCGGCGCGTCGAATCTGATCGCGTAATACGAAATCACGGGAAAACTCCCTTTTCGCAGTCAGGTCGTAAAGCCTATTCGCAACGACACGGGCGTCTTTCCAGACGACCATGTCTTCAAAATTTTCAATTTTCATGTGAGGTCGATTCTCCCCGGCCTGCGAGATCTTCCCCAAAATCCCGCCTGTGAGTTAGTTCGGTCTATTCTTATAGCCCGCATTGTTGATTCTTGAATCTTGAATCTTGAATTTTGATTCTCCAATCAAGAGTTCATATACGTTTTCGTGACATTGTAAAAGAACTTCTGCATGTCCCAGGCGGCGGTCGGGCAACGCTCGGCGCAGAGGCCGCAGTGGAGGCAAACGTCCTCGTCCTTGACCATCACGCGAGTTGTTTTCAGCTCTTCCGAGACGTAAAGGTCCTGTTTCAGATTCGTCGCCGGGACTTTCAGTTTCGCCCGCAGATCGGACTCGTCGTCCTCGTTCTTCGTGAACGTAATGCACGAGGTCGGGCAGACATCGACGCAGGCGTCGCACTCGATGCATTTCGGACCGGTAAATACGGTCTGAACATCGCAGTTCAGGCATCGTTCCGCTTCCTTGAATCCTGT
>JAKQII010000364.1 GCA_029557535.1 Acidobacteriota bacterium | reverse complement strand
ACACCGCCCTTATCAAGCAAGTGCATGACGATCGCGTTCGGGTGGAACCGGAGAATGCCTTGATCGTCGGTAACGAAGGGTTGCGTTGGTTGTTTGATCGTTGTCATTTGCGTGTCCTCAAATTCGAATGTTTCCCACCTTTGTGGTTTTGCGTCCGAGCGACGGCTTGAGATACGGCGAATCGATCTCGAAGCAGCGGTCGCATTGCGCCCCGGCCACCGCCGAGGGCCGGACAAAGCATTTCGCGCAGACGGACGGATACACGCGCCGGATGTGGCGGCAGACCGCGATCGCCCTGCACGAGCAGTTGAAAAAGAACGTACCCGGAAGCCGCGAGACCTGATAGACCGTGCCGGAGTCGGACAGGACGACCGCCCATTCGAGAAAGGCGTCCGCGCCCTCGTCAAGAACCGCAATCTTCGAGTCCCGCGCGTCCGGCATGATCGCGTCGGGAAGGATCTCCCGCATCTGGAATACGGAAACCATCAGTTCACCTCGTCGAGATTCATGCCGTTCGCCGCCGACGCCTCCGCCGCCGCAAGCCGGTGAAGCGCGCGGTAATGGATCGCCGCCCGCTGCCGGTCGTTCACGAGTCCCGCGTAGGCGAGAATCGCCGCGCCGTCCTCGCTGTCGCGCCGGTAGATGCGCCAGACGCCGTTGACGCCGAGCGCGACATGCCCCGCTTCCGCGTTGTCCTCGATCGCCGCGATCTGCGATCCGTTGTAGACCGCGTGTGTCAGTTTCAGATTACTGTTGAACATTGATTTTTCTCCCATTTTGCCGCAAACGCGAGATTGCGCTTTGTCGTCAACGCCGTCGCATCCGCAAGACCTTTCCGAGTATTTGGAAAACTCTCGCCGGTCCAATAATCGGAAACGATTATTTTGTCATCGCAAGGGATGCGGCGACATTCGATAATGCCGATTGCTTTGTCATTCTTTCGCGCATAACCGCTCATAATAATTTCGCGGCTAATGTTTGTGTTGTTGGTCACTGTTCTAGTGCTGATTAGTTGCATTGAGTGTTTTCTCCTCTAAATTGAATTGCCAAAGGCAGACTACGCCAGAAACGTGCTAAATGTCAAGACGCCCTTGACTTTTATTTCAAACAGTAATTACAATCAGAATCGCTATGAAAAAAGAAGTCAAACAAACCGTATACGTAAAGGTGCCGGTTTCGATGAAAAAGGCGATTCAGGCAGTTGCGGACAAAGAGGAGCGATCCGTGTCGGCTGTTATCGTTCGTCTTTTGCGGGAAAGCCCGACGCTGCGCCGCGAACTTGCGACCGCTTAAAATCTTGCCCGAGGAGGGAAACGATGAATCTGCTCAAAGGACTGCTTGCGTTGATCGTCATTCTCGCCGTTCACGCGGCGTGCAAGGAGTGGCGCACCGGGCGGGAGGGATCCGAATGATCGAGAACTGCCTGAATTGCACGTTGCCGATCTGCGACGAATCGCTTCCCGGCTGCGCGTTCGTGCAGATCCGCCGGGACGCTTATCCCGCCTTTGCCGTAAGGCCCGAGACGAAGCCGAGGACGGACGCTGACGGTCCGGGCCGACGCCGCTATTTTCGGGAGTACAAGCGCCGGCGCAAGGTGAATCCGGCGGTCAGCTACACCGACGCGCAGCTTAAGCGCGACCTTTTGAAGATCATTCTCAAGATCTAACCGTTCTCCTGTCAGTCGATTCCTCTGCCCGTTTGGGAATGGGCGGCCGAACGAGTAAGCCGCCCGATTTTTCAAGAATCTACACAAGCGAATATGACAAAGTCCCCTTCCTTTCAATTTTACCCCGGAGATTGGCTCCGCAATGACGTGTCGGGCTGCTCTTTGGAGGCTCAAGGACTCTGGCTGCGAATGATGATGGTGATGCACGACGCGCAAATTTACGGCCAATTGGTCTTGAATAATGAGCCAATGTCGGCGCAATTCATCGCGAAAAAGGTCGGAATTACGCCGAAAAAGTACTTGAATTTGCTTAACGAATTGGACGCTGCCGGGGTTATCAATCGGAAGGAGAACGGCGTCATTTACAGCGGACGGATGGAGCGTGACGAGCGTGCAAGGCAATCAAACAGGGCACGCCAGACAAAAAACCGTACCGGACAGAAGGACGGTAAGAAGGATTCACAGTCAGAAAACAAAGCAAAAGATAACGGAAAAGTAACGCCGATGTCACGCCCCTCTTCTTCTTCTTCTTCATCTTCATCTTCTAATAATACAGCAATAACTAGCGTTATTGCTGTTGGCGACAAAGCGAAAAAAGCAAGAGGATCGCGCCTGCCGGAAGTCTACGAACTCACCGACGAAATGATCGATTACGCAAAGGCCTCGGCCCCGGACATATCGGTCGCACTCGAACACGAAAAATTCTGCAATTACTGGCATGCGAAATCCGGCAGGGATGCGACCAAGATCGATTGGGCCGCGACCTGGCGGAACTGGATGCTGAACGCCCAGCAATGGACGGGATCGAAAAAGGAGCACACGAATGGAACAACTAAACGAGCAGGAAATGAGGCAGTACTCGACGACGCCGCCCGATATTACCAAGAGTGGGAACGGACGGGAGTCCAGCCACCAAATTGATCTGGAAACTCACGCCGCCCTTTTCACCGTGATCAACAAATCGCGGATGCTGAACGGCTGGGGGGCGGCGAAGCGCGGCGATCTGGACGCGACGATCCGCGTGTGGTTCGAGGCGTTCACGTCATTCGGGATTCCGGCCGATGCCTACGACGCGCTCTACAAACGGGCGATCGAGGTCAGGGCGAACGAACTTCAGCGCGGCAATACGCCCCCGACGTTCGGCGCGGAGTTGATGATCTCCTGCTGGACCGGCGCGAACGGGCTCAAGGCGGAGATCGAGGAGCGGCGCGTCCGGGACGGGCGGACGCTGACGGAGAACGCGGCCAGTCAGTGCCCGAAGTGCTTCGGTTCGGGTTACGAGTACTTGTTCGACGAGAAGGGCCGGACGCTGGTGGTCGTCGGGAAGTGCGACCATCAGGGCGCAAGGAAGGTGCGGCGATGAAGAATCTTGACATGTGGAAATTCATCGCACGTGATCTCGCCGACCATCAGGATTGTTGGGTTTCAACGCACAAACCGCATTGGTTCGATGGTGTTTGGGTTTGCCCAGACAAGAGTGTGTGTATGTATGCTGATGATGACTTCAGAATCCCCGAAGAGTTCTGGCCCGCGCCCGGCGAGTGCCGGCGGATAACGCGGTTCGAGATCGTGCTTGAAACGGAGGCGATGAACAAATGAACGCACTTCCTTTATTCGACATCTGCGAGAACCGTCACCGCGGCGCGCCGACATCGGTTGAGGCGAACCGCCGCGTTGACAAGGCGGACGGACGCCGCCGCGTGATCGAGTTCGCACGCTCGGTCGGTTCGTTCACGCTGAAAGACCTCGCCGCGCATCTCGGCGTCACGCCCAACGTTATCTCTGGGCGGATCTCGGAACTCAAACGCGACCGCCAGCTCGTCGAGACGGGCGCACGGCGCGACGGGTGCGCTGTGCTGAAACTTGCGGGGGTGCGCTGATGCCGGTCAAGGACAAGACAATTTATCCACCGTATTGGAAGCAGTTCAGTGAGTTCATCCGATTCACCCGCGCCGAAGGATATTGCGAGGATTGCGGGATTCCGAATGGGTTCCGAAGAGAAAACGGCGCGGTGGTAGTTTTGACGGTCGCGCATCTCGATCACGAAGGCGGTCCCTGTGAATGCTTGGTGACACTCGGTAAGAAATGCGCCAAACCGTCGCACGTCGCCGCCCTCTGCCAGAAATGCCACAACACGCTTGACGCTCCGGCTCGCCGCATCAACGCCGCGGCGACGCTTGCGGCGAAGCTGGACGGTCAGCGCGGACTTTTGAAACTCGCGGGAGGTGCGCGGTGAGCAGGAAATTTGACATCGACCGGACAACGGACGTCGTGAGCCATTTCGACGAGATCACGGCGGAGGATTTCAGGGAATCGCGCCCGTTCGCCGAATTCTGCGTTCAGGTGCTTGAGGCCGTGCGGTCCGCGCCCGGCGCGACGTTCCGGGCGTTGAAGCAGCGATTCGCCGACGAATACCGGCTCACGCTTGCGATCGACGATCTGATCGCGACGCGGCTGATCGAGCGCCGTTCTCAGGGCGTGTTCATCACGCGGTTCTTTCCGGCGGAGAAACAGGGATGAGAAGCACGATCTACTGGAACATTTGCAAACTGGTGGCATTCGTCGAGCGGCGCATGAGGTTGCGATGACACTGATCGTCGGGATCGACACCGGAACGCATACCGGCGTGACCGTCTGGAACGTTGACGAACAGCGCATTGAATGGTGCGGGTCACTGAAGATTCACGAGGCGCTTGATCTCGTCCGCGAAATGCGCCCGGCGCTCGTCCGCGTCGAGGATGCACGGTTGCGGAAATGGATTCCGCCGAAAGCCGGACGGGAAGTGCTTCAAGGTGCCGGATCGGTCAAACGGGATGCGGCGATTTGGGAAGCGGCGCTCACCGATTGGGGAATCCAGTTCGAGATGGTCGCCCCGGCGCACAACGCGACGAAACGCTCCGATGCCGAATTCCGGCGGATCACCGGCTGGACGTGCCGCACGAACGAACACGCGCGG
>JAKQII010000343.1 GCA_029557535.1 Acidobacteriota bacterium | reverse complement strand
TGCTCACCGCTCACAGACCACCGACCACCGACCACCGCTTGCCGCTCACTGCTTACCGCTCACCGCTCACTGCTCACTGCTCACCGCTCACTGCTCACTGCTTACCGCTCACCGCTCACCGACCACATTCCCGATTGCCTTCCTTCCCCGGTTCATCTAAAATCGAGAGTTTCAGACGGGGTCTGGAGAATCAGCTATCAATACAATCGTTTATTTGTCAGAGGAAACTATCAAATGAAAAAAGTGGGTATCCTGGTGGGACGCGAGGTAACGTTCCCAGAATCAATTATCAACAGCATCAACGAGAAAGGCGGCGGAGAGGTCGTCGCCGAATTGGTCACGGTCGGCGGCATTCGCCACGACATGGAAAAGAAATACGACGTGATCATTGATCGTATTTCGCACGAGGTTCCGTATTACCGCGCGATGCTAAAACGGATGGCGCTCGAAGGGACATACATCATCAACAATCCTTTCTGGTGGTCGGCGGACGACAAGTTCTTCAACTACAGCCTCGCCGACAAGCTTGGCGTCGCGGTTCCGAAGACGGTTCTGCTCCCGCAGCATGCGTATATCAAGGACATCGTCAGCGAATCGCTGCGCAACCTCGAGTTCCCGATCGACTGGCAGGGCATCGTCGATTTTGTGGGATTTCCGGCATTCCTGAAACCGCACGACGGCGGCGGCTGGAAGAACGTCTCGAAGATCCATTCGCTTGAGGAGCTTTGGGTCGAGTATAACCGGTCGGGGACACTCTGCATGACGCTTCAGGAAGGGATCGAATACGATCACTTCGTCCGCTGTTACTGCGTCGGGCAGGAAAAGGTCCTGATCATGCCGTACGATCCGTCGAAACCTTATCTCTCGGGAATGCAGTATGTCGACATCGACGACTACCTGACGCCGGAACTCCACGCCCGTGTCGAACGCGACGTCATCACGCTCTGCAAAGCGCTCGGATACGATCTCAACACGGTTGAGTTCGCGATCAAGGACGGCATTCCGTATGCGATCGACTTTATGAACCCGGCGCCCGACGCCGAACTTGCCTCCGTCGGCGAGCGGAATCACCGGTGGATCGTCGATGCGATGACCGAGTTCATCCTGAAAGTCATCAAGAAAGAACGAAAGGACCCGGCGATGAACTGGATCGGAATGATCGGTGGTCCGGAGCGCGCGACTCCGAAGACGAACGCGGTAAAACCGAAGGCCCCGGCGACGAAGGCTGCAAAATCGAAGAAAGCGAACGCTGAGTAGTCGTTCGGAACCTGAATCCACCGAGCCCGCCGGTTGTGACCTGCGGGCTCGTCGGTTCCTGAACGTGTTTTCGCATCAATTGTCCGAAAGCGTTTCGAACGGAACGCGCGATGAAAAGAGGTTCACGGCGACGATCATTGAGAACCAGACGATCAGCGCGATGACCGCAACCGCCCATCCGATGTTAGTGACCAGCGTGTTGTCGATCACGATCCCGATGAAGATGGTCGGAAATCCCAACAACGCGATCCGAATCGCCGTTCGTTTTGACCGCGCGAACGTCTCAAGCAGATTGATCCGCGTGACTTCCATGTCGAGGTATTCCTCGTCATCGTTCAGCCGCGAGAAATAGTCTGCTTCGCTCCGCGACCAGCGACGAAGCGATGGCGACTCGGCGATCCGGCAGGCCGCGATGAAGTTGTGGATGACGTGCGCCAATTTGCCTTCCCGGAGCGCGATCTCCGCCATTCCCCGAACTGCCCGGAAGCTTTCGTCGATCAATCCCGCCGATCGCAAAAACGCCGATTGTGCGCGTCCCCAGTCGCCAAACTGGAAATAGCATTCGCCGACCCGGGCGAGAAGCTCGGCATCGCCGGTTGCACGTCTTGAAACCAACCGGAGCATTGCATGAGACCTCCGCATCAAGCGCTCGTCTCGCTCGGCCAGCGCGTAGGAATTGAGACAGCGCGCAGATTCGAAGAGCAGCCAATTGTCTTCGGGCGTAATGAGCTGCGCGCGCCGGAAAGCCTCAAGAGCCTGAAGCAAATATCCGGAGAGCCGCAATTCGTTTCCCAGCTGTCGCAATTCGGTCGCCTTCGCCGGGTCCCCATCGAATCGGAGCGGACGTCTGAGCTCGGCGCGGCGAAAATCGCGAATCGAATCCTCCAGGACGTCGGCCGACGGAATGTGGACAAAGTCAGCTTTCATCAGCGTCTCCTTTGGATCCGAAAGATAATCTCGAAGTTCGATCGAACGATTGTCGAGAAGCTCGTTCGGCAACTGTCCGAGAACGGCCCTGATGAGCCGGCGGAAATCCTCCCCGCCGGAAGAGACGACGAACCGTAATCCCCGACCGGTGATCGTTGTGCGGTATCGATAGAATACATTTCCGCCCCGTTTCAGCGCACGCATGCTCTGCGTTTCGACCTGTTCAATATCACGAACGCGAAGGATGTGGTAGTAGTCGTTGAACCGAGCCCATAATCTCGGGAGCACGCCGGTACGGCGCAACCGCTTGCCGTCGAAGACTACACGATCGGTAAACGCCAGAAGCGGGACGATAACAACGGCCACTGCCACGAGCAAAACAGCGCCGATGTTCCATCCCAGATAGAAACAAAACGCGCCGAAGAACATCGCCAGCATTAAGCCGGTCATGTAAAAATTCGGTGAGACTCTGATCCCTATGTTCACGGATCCGCGATTCAAGACTCTTTTCTCCAATTCGGTCTACAGTAACAAATTACGAATTGCCTTGCATTTTTTCAAATCTGATCGCGATTCGTCCGCCCGACGCTCCGCATTCGGCCACGCTAAAAGGCCCGTACCGTTCCCGGCCCGGGCCTTTTAACGTAGATCGTTGCAGCCAAGAAATTACTGTTGCGGGATCAGAGGAATGTTCCCTCCGCCGCCGAGCGGACTTTTCGGCGTCGGCTCGACGATTTCCTTCGCTTTTTCAGGATTGAGTTCCGTCACCTTCTCCTTCGCGTTCCGCGCGGTGAGCCCAAGCGGGATCGGATTCCCTTCCGTATCTTTTGCTTCCGCCGCGCTTTTCGCAATATTAAAGTAGAGTTCGACGGCCTCATCCTTGCGCCCGGCCTTTTCAAGAAGTTGCGCGAGCGAAAAATTGATCGATTCTTTTGGAACAACCGGATCCGAAGATGCCGTAAGTTCCTTGTACAGCGCGATCGCCTCGTCATTCTTGCCGTCGGCGGCCTTCGCCTGCGCGAGAGCGAACTTCGAAAGACTGCCAACGTTATCCGACGACTTCGCGAGGGTCTCAAGTTCGGTGATACCCGCAGCCCGGTCGATACTCAATTTGTTGACCGCGATAAAATACTTGGCCTTTTCGGCAGTCGCGCCGCCAAAGTTATCGACGACCGCCTGAAACTCCTTGAGGGCCGCCTCGGCACGATCCTTCTCGGTCTTAAAGGTCCTGATCGTCGAACCTGCCGGCTGCGGAACATCCGAAATGCTCGCCTGCGATGTTTCGATCGCCTTTCCGAGCGCGGACTGAGCTCTTGCTTCGTTCGCAACGGACCAACGCCAAACGATCAAAACGATCACACAAAGCACGGCAAGCGCCGCAATTGCGTAAAGAACCGTCTTCCCTTTGCCTTCAAAGGTCTTCTGCGCGTCTTCAACCCTTTTCGTCAGGGTCTGCTGAAACGCGTCGCGATATTGCGGTGTTTCCTTTTTCTCGGCAGTCGGCAGGGCTGCCTCAGGGATTCTCTTTTTTCGTGCCATCTCTCAAAAATTGCAATCAACGGGATGATTGTTCGTTATATAATCGGCTCAATTGGAATTTTTCCAAAAGAGTTAATTTAGCCTAAAAAGGCAGGTGTGGCAAATGGATTGCAAATACACGGTCTCGTAACAGAGCGGGGCCGAGAGAAAGGCCGAAAGTTTTTTGTGAATCCGGGAACAAACGCCGAACCGCGGTGTCTAACAGTTCGGTCCCGACGGAACGGGACCCGCAATTTGAGATTCCCTGTTGAGAAGATCTGAGAGGCAGGAGATGTTCTTCAGCAAGTCGATGGCGATAGAAAATGATGACTTACGGCTAGCTCCGGCGGCCGTCAAGAACTCATACGCCTCGGGGGAAACCGAATTCGTCGATAGACTCAGGGCGGGCGATCTGGAAGCGTTTGACGTTCTCGTCAACCGATACGCGGGTGACATTCACGGACTGCTCTTCCGATTGACGCAGGATTCTGAAGAAGCCCGCGACCTGACGCAGGAGACGTTCTTGAGCGCATTGAAGGCGATCAAGAAGTTTCGCGGCGACGCGAATTTGAAAACTTGGCTTTTCCGGATCGCGATCAACGAATCGCGGAACCGCTTCCGATGGTGGAAGCGCCGCGGACGGGACCAAACGATCTCGCTCGACGTCAGTTTCGGGCCGAGCGAAACCCCGATCGGCGAGACCTTTTCGTCCGGAACGCCGGACCCCGAAGAAGTGGTTCTCAGGCGCGAACGTCAGCGGATGCTCAGGGACGCGCTTGGTGACTTGCCGGCGATCTATCGCGAGGCCGTTGTGCTCTGCGATATCGAAGGGTTGGCCTACGACGAGATCGCGACGGCGCTCGACGTGAACATCGGCACGGTCAAGTCGCGGATCGCACGCGGACGCGACGAACTTCGCCGCCGGTTGAAAGATGTTTGAACGATCGAAGATCGAGCACGATCCGAATCCGGACCGTTCGATCGGGATCGAAATTGGTGGATAACTGACTCGCCCCGGTTTTACCTGGTGACAATAAATCGGTGCCAAACGAGAAGTCAAAGGTGCGATATGCCGGGCTGAGTCCGAAGCGTGAAACGGTTTGTTTGAAAACTGACCAGCAAGCAATCAGCGAATCGATCGTTTCAGCAAGTCGCGGCCGAACGGCAATCGTTGCTTTTCGAATTCGGAAAGCAGCCGGGGTCAGTTGGTTATTCACCGTGCCGCCGACCTGATTTCTTGAGGCCGCGGCCTAAAAATCAATGAACTGCGAATTTATACAATTGGATCTTTCGCTTTATCCAGACGGGACTCTTTCGCCCGGCCGGAAAGCCGCGGTCGATTCGCACCTGGCCGCCTGCCCGCTTTGTCGTCAAAAGCTTGACGACATCCGGGCATTGCGGGTCGCGCTCGGCGACTTGCAGACACCGACGGCGCCAGCCGGTTTGTCATCATCGGTCAAGATCGCCGTCCGAACCGAACTCTTGCGGAGGCGCAACTCTCGGACGGGGTTCATTCCCGGACAATTGTTGGATTACCTGCAAATGCGGGTGATGCCGTACGCGGTCGGAACGGCCGCCTCGGTGGTCGTCGGACTTTCTATTCTCTGGGTCCTGCTGATCGGAAACGCCGGATTGACAAGCGATCTTGCCACTGATCGAAACGGCACAACGACGCTGATCTTCCCGACGACTTCAACGCCCGCCGGCGATTCGATCACGCCGTCGGGCCTTGCGGCGGAACGGCTCGCCGTCTCGGGCGAATCGCCGAGCATCAATCCGCAAGGTGCCTTGGTCGAGTTGACGAAGTCGCTCGCGAGCAGCCATATTGGCGATGACGAGGTCGTGGTCATCGCCGATGTTTTCGGCGACGGGATCGCGAGCGTTGAGGAAGTGGTCGCGCCGCTTGACGATGTAAAGACGGTTTTCGAACTTGAGAAAGCGCTCAGGCAGGACGCGACCGACGCGCCGTTCGTCCCGGCATTTCTCGACAAACGCGCCGATTCGGTCCGTGTCGTCCTCAAGATCCAGCGTGTCGACGTCAGCACGAATTCCAAGAAACGGCGCAGAAATTGATAACTTAGCGGCGTTTGCCGATAATTGATAACGTCGGTGCACTTCTGCATCGGCGTTATTTCTTTTTTGGGAGAACGATCAGGGGATGGGAAAAAACGAAGATCTTTTTGACGATACCAACGACAATGTTTTCGAGAGTCTTCAGCGGTCGGCGACGGAGATATTCGAAGAAATCGCGGAGACGCTTGCCGGACCGGCCGAATCACTGCGAGACGGAACCGAGTTCGATCCCGTCACCCTGCCGCGCGACCTCTACGCTCACGCAAACGCCCAAACCGAATGGTGGTATTACACCGGACATGGCGAGACGGCGGAAGGCGAACGATTCGGATTTGAGCTCGTCTTCTTCAAGCGGCGGACCGATCTCGACAAGCTCTCGATGATCCCGATGCGGATCCTGGGTAATCCGATCTACTTCGCGCATTTCGCGCTGACGGATCTCGATCAGGAGTCGTTCTTCTACTCGCACCGAAAGAGTTCGAACGGCTGGTTCGATCATCCGGCATCGGCCAGTGAGTCTCATTTTCACCTTCGCCTCGGCGACTGGTCGCTTCGTGAATCCCATGGCGCGCACATTCTCCGCGCGACCGCCGACGACATCGTTTTCGAGGCCGACCTTAAGCCGTCGAAGCCGGTCGTTCTCAACGGAAGCGAA
>JAKQII010000404.1 GCA_029557535.1 Acidobacteriota bacterium | reverse complement strand
GCGACGATCGTCGATCGCATCGACGTCGTCCGCCGCGGCAAGGTCCGTCGCGCGAAACTTTACTATCTCCGCGCCCTTCGCGGCAAGGCGGCGCGTATCAAGGAACGGGATTTCCGCAACAAGAAGCACCAATAGTTCGATTTTGGGTCGAGAGTCGGGAGTCGGAAGTCGGGCGAATGCCTCGATTTTCGGCTCCCGACCCTTTTTCAGTTCTTCCCCAGTCCTTCCGACATTCGCCGAAGATCCCGTATTCGAGCATCCAATTGGTTCTTACTTCGGATCAACGCGGATCTTCTTTCCGTTTGATCCGCGCAATCCGCGTCATCCGCGGCCAAAATCTCCAACGAGGAATTTGGGTTACCGCGGAGTTCTGCAGATGCGGTTCTCGGCGGTTTGTTTTCTGAAGTATGATGGCGTTATGCCGAACCTCCAACTTTTTCCTGATCAAACAAAGATCGACGACGCGGGATCCACGATTGGAACTCTCTTTGAAGATCAGGCACGTTCCGAGGGCTACCGATTCATTGCGGGCGTCGACGAGGTTGGGCGCGGATGTCTCGCCGGACCGGTCGTCGCTGGGGCGTGCATCCTCGATCTCTCAAAGCCGATTCCCGAGTTCCTCAACGACTCAAAGCAAGTTTCCGAAAAGCGTCGAATCGGGCTCGATGAGCAGATCCGCGCAACCTGCGTCGCGTTCGCGATCGGTGAGGTTTCGGCCGAGGAGATCGACGCAACGGACATCTTGCGCGCGACGATGAAAGCGATGAAGATCGCGATCATGTCGCTTGAACCCGCAGCCGATTATCTTCTGATCGACGCGCTGCGCCTCAAGGAGATCCTTCTCCCGCAAAAGGCGATCATCAAGGGCGACGCAACGTCCGTCTCGATCGCCGCGGCGTCGATCATTGCCAAGACCTACCGCGACGACCTGATGAAACGACACGCCGAAGGCTTTCCGCAATATGGATTCGAAAAACACGTCGGGTACGGAACAACAGCGCACTTCGCCGCGATCCGCGAACACGGTCCGTGCGAACTTCACCGGAAGAGCTTCAAGGGAGTCCTGTGAATTGGGATTTTGGATTGGGGATTTCGGATTGGGTTCCCGAAGTTCAGCTGACGCCGAATTGTAACTTTGGACCGATTCTTTGCGGCTTAGCGCCTTGGCGGGAACACCTTTCCTCACATGGTAGGACTCCGATTTCCCGACAGGCCGCAAAGTCCGAAAGCAACAAATAACCCGACAATTAAGAAAGGCGCGGAAACCAACCGATCGCCGCGCCTTCTGGTTGGTTGGAGGAACCAACTAAGAAACGAATCCCTTGAAGTTCTTCGGATCTGCCGTGAATCCAGGGAAGATCTTGTCGAGGTTCTTGTTTCCGAGATGCCGGCTCGCGACTTCCGCAAAAACATCGCGGAAGTCGGTCGTGACCGCGAGATCGCGTCCTTCGTAAAGATATTCAGTTTTCAATCCCTTCCAGTCGCCATAGACCTTGCCGCCTTTTACGCCACCGCCGATCGCGAACATCGCGTTGCCGTGACCATGATCGGTTCCGCGTCCGCCATTCTCGCGGACCGTGCGGCCAAATTCCGACATCGTCAGGATCAGGACGTCGTCCATGCGTTTTCCGAGGTCGACCGTGAGCGCGTTGATCGCGCCGCCGAAGTCGCGAAGAAGGTTCGACAACTGGCCGCGCGAGGATCCTTGATTGGTGTGCGTGTCCCAGCCGGTAACCTCCGCGAAGGCGGTCTCGAGTCCGACGTCGGCCTTGATCAGCTGGGCGATCTGCCGCAGGGATTGCGCGAACTGCGAATTCGGATACTGGGCGCCATTCTCGGGCTTGAACTGCGCCGGATTGGCTTTCTTCAAATAATTGACCGCTTCAAACGTCTCCTTTCCGGTCTCGCCGAGCGTGTCTTTTGCATTCTCTTGGTAAATGCCTTCGAATCCGCCCTGGACCGAGCGCGAATACGCGCCCGCCTTGATCGCAAAATCCGCCAGGCTCGACATCGCGATCGTCGGATACCGACCCATCATCGTCCGCGGCGTCTGCTGGCTCATCGCGACCGCCCGAAACGCACTGTCAGTCTTCGATTGGGAAGACTGAAGTGCGCGGTTCAGCCATCCGTTCACCGTTCCCTTGTTGCCCGGAGTTCCGGACTCCATGTAATCCTGAGCGTCGAAATGCGAACGTGTGTTGTTTGGCGATCCCGCGGCGTGGATCACCGCCAGTTGCTTCGATTTCCAGAGCGATTCAAGCGGCGATAGCGACGGGTGCAGCCCGAAATAGCCGTCAAGATTGACCGCGCCGTCATTTGCTCCCGGCTTCGGGATCGCGATCGTGCGCCGCGCGTTAAAGTAAGCCGGATCGCCGTACGGAATGACCATGCTTAGCCCGTCGACGGCGCCGCGCTGGAAGATCGTGATCAGTATTTTGCGTTTTCCGCGCGACGTGCGTGACTGGGCGTTCGCGAACTGATGTAAAAAATCCGGCGCGGCTGCCATGAATCCGAAACTCGCGAGCGCGATACCACTAGACTTCAGGAAGAAACGTCTGTCCATAAATGCAAACCTCTCAAATATGATAACGGCGAATTGTAGCCGGCAAATCATTAGACGCCCCTTTTCCGGCTTTAGTCGTTTTTATTTCCCGCCGTTTGTCGACCGTTCGGTTCTCGTTTATAACTGAATTATCTATGCGCGAACAACTCGTCCAACTCATACTCGAACGTCTCGACCGCGACGCCGACGCGATCCAAGCGGACTTTCATTCCGACAAGGGGATCAAGACGCATTTCACGGCGATCGACGATTTCTTCCCGGATGACATCGCGAGGAAGATCTTCGAAGCGTTCCCGCGGTTTGAGAAGATGCGGCTTCTCGATAGTTTTCGCGAAAAGAAATACACATCGAAGGACTTTGACGAATTTGATCCGTTGATGAAGGACGCGACATTCGCGTTTCAGGACGAACGTGTCGTAAAACGGGTTGCCGAGCTGACCGGGATCGAGGATCCGCACGGCGATCCGCACCTTTACGCCGGCGGGCTCAGCGCGATGGCGAAAGGACACTTTCTCAATCCCCATCTCGACAATTCACACGACGGCGAGCGGAAGCATTACCGCGTTCTGAACCTGCTCTACTACATTACGCCGGACTGGAAGGTCGAAAACGGCGGCAATCTCGAACTGTGGGATGAAGATGTCAAAAACCCGATCGAGATCCCAAGCCTATTCAATCGGCTGGTTCTAATGGGGACGAACGACAAGTCATTCCATTCCGTCAATGAGGTCAAGACCGAAGGCGCTCGTTGCTGTGTTTCGAATTACTATTTCTCGCCGCATTCACCGAACGGATACGAGACCTTCCACGTCACATACTTTCAGGCCCGGCCCGAGCAGACGGTGCGCCGGATCGTCACCAAACTCGACAGCGGACTTCGAACCGCGGTCAGGAGGTTCGTCAAAGACGGTTTCAGCAAAAAGGACATTTACGAAGAAAAGGAACGCAAATAGGACGAGAACGAGAACCCAAACGGCAATCGGCTCGTAGGAATACCAGTTGCCGTTGAGTTTGGAGGTTTTCGAATGAAGCTCGCTCTGGCACTTTGCCTTGTCCTATCGTCCAGTGTCTGGCATCCCGCTCAGACGCCGACCGATCGTGATCTTAGACAGCTCCGCAATGAGCTTGAAGCAAAGATCAAAAAGCGGGAACTCGCATCGTTGTCAATCGCTGTCATTCACAACGGCAAGACGCTTTGGAAGGAATCCTTCGGCTGGGCTGACCGCGAACGCGGCATCCGCGCGACGCCCCAAACTATTTACTCACTGGCGTCCCTTTCGAAATCGATCACCGCGAGCGGTTTTTGGCTGTTGGCTCAGCGCGGGAAACTGAGCGACGGGGACGTGGTCGTCGATCGACTGAAGTCTGCCAGTCTAACCTTCCGGGCTGGCGATCCGCGCGATCTGAAGATTCGGCATTTGCTGAACATGGAAGGCGGAATCCCTCATCAATTCGATTATTTCTACGACGACGAACGTCGGAGCCCGCCCGCGCTAACGGACCAGATCGCTCGCCACGGATTCATCGCGTTCCCGCCTGGCACCATCCATAATTACTCGAATTTCTCCCTCGCGATTGTCGATCAGATCATCGCCGATGTTTCCGGTTCGGCCTTTCCGGATTTCATGCGCCGCAACGTGTTCAAACCTCTTCGAATGAACCGGACGTACACGGAGCGGCCGCGGCTGCAAATCGCCCGCGGTTACGACGGGAAGGGGAACCCTCTCCCAACCGGTTATTTCCTGCCACGCGGCGGCGCCGGAATGTACTCGACGCTCGACGATCTGATCCGCTACGGCCGGCTTCATCTGGGACGGGCCGGCATTTTGAACAGGGAAACTCTCGAGCGCCTGCAATCTCCGGATTCGAAGGCTCCGAATCCTTACTATTCGAGCGGTTGGGGCGTGCTCCCGACGGCCGACGGCCGCACTTCGTTGCTTTCAAACGGCGCGATCGCCGGAACAGCAACCACGTTGCTGTTGGTGCCTTCGGAAAACCTGGAGATCGTAGTTCTGACGAACACGACGGTCGGGAACGATTTCACCGACGCGACCGCGTTTCGAATCGCCGGGCTGCTGCTCGACGGTTATTCGGATGCGATGAAAGAACTTTTCGCGAAAGTCGAACCGATTTTCGGCGACACGCCGTTCAACCCTGAAGGTTACGAAGGAAGATGGATCGGGTCGATCAAGTCCGGCGAAAAGGATATTCGCGTTGAATTCGAGGTATCGCCGGATGGTGAGATCGGTGTTTCCCTCGAAAAGGGGCGGTTTGAGAAACTCGCGAGAGTTCATCGCGAGCAGCAGGCTGTTGTCGGAGATCTCGCAGCAAGACTTCCGATTTCGGACCTGGGACAAACGCCGCACTCGTTGAATTTCAGGTTGATCAAATCCGGCAGATCGCTGATCGGCGTCGTCACGGCGGTGTCGGAAGACGATCGGCCGAGGTTCTACCGACCGTATTTCGTGGAATTGAAGCGCGCCTCCGCGTTGGCTTGGTCAGGCCTTTAGCCATTTCGTGCGTGTGTAGGCAATTCGGAAACCGTTTTTCTCGGCGTTCCGCTGCGATTGGCTTCCTGGACTCGCACACATCATCGCGATACGGCATCCCCGTTCGGCGGCGTAGTCGAGGCGATCCGCGAGAAGCGCTGACTGAACCCCGCGGCGTCTGTATTCCGAAACCGTGCTCGCTCCGGCAAGCAGCGCAACGCCGTCAAATAGAAACAACATTCCGGCCGCGGCCGGCACGCCGTCGATCTCGGCGAGGTACGGGAACCCGCCGTCGCAGTTCGCCGAGATAAAGCCGAAACCGCGCATGAACTCTTCCAGTTCCGCCGCTTCTGTCGACCACCCCTTCGCGGAGGTCGCCGCCCAGACGTCCGCTTCCGATGGTTCGGCGATTCGCGTCGCAATCGCTTCCAAAGCTCGTTTCGGACGATCGGTCCCGAGTTCGAGGAACATGACGCTCGTCAGTTCGATCGGCCGGTAACCGGCATCGCAGAGCTTCGCGATCAGCTCCGCGCCGGCGAACGGAGAAACCTCGTGGTTGGTCGGCGCCCCGCGCTCCGAGAAAAACGTTTCCAATTCGGCGAGATCATCGTCACTCGTTTCCGAGAACATCCCGAGCCCAAATGTTTGGGTGATCGGAGATTCCGGTCCGTCAAACATCGCGTACGTCCCGCCGACGTCGATCCAGCAAGCGCCCGAATCCGGTTCCAGACGTGCGCGTGTTTCAACGAACGCGGCGTTGGCGCGCGCCTCTGTTCGTTCGAGCCGTTGGGCAAGTGAATTGTCGGAGCAGATCGTCATGGCCGGACCGCGGGTCATTTCCCCAACTCCTGTCTGAGCCAAGCTTTCGCCATTGTCCAGTCGAGGCGCACCGTCGCGCTCGACACGCCGAGGACCTCAGCCGTTTCGTCATTCGTCATACCCGCGAAATAGCGAAGTTCGACGACCTGCGCCTGACGCCGGTCGAGTCGCGACAGTCGTTCGAGCGCTTCGTCCAGTGCGATGAAGTCGACCGGTCTTTCGCGGGTCGCAATGCCGAACGCCTCGTCAAGCGCGAGGTCGTACGCGTCACCGCCACGCTTGCCGCGCTTTTTCTCTCGCGCGTGATCGACGAGAATCCGACGCATCGCGGTCGAAGCGATCGCGTAAAAGTGATTGCGGCTTTGCCAATCGATCCGGTTCAGCGCGACGAGTTTCAGATAGGCCTCGTTAATCAGCGCCGTCGTCTGAAGTGTATGACCGGCTCGTTCGTTGCGCAGATATCGCGACGCCTTGACGCGCAATTCGGCGTAGACAAGCGGCAAGAGATCGTCGAGCGCTTCTTTTCGGCCTTCGCCCCAATCCTTCAAAAGTTGTGTGATCTGCTCCTGCACGCCCCGAATAATAGCACAAACGATCTGAAGGGCGGCCGATTCGAGCACTCGTTGATGTCCCAATGAACTTCGGATGGGCTAACCACATTCGGAACGCGAACCGCTGGGCGGTCCATCGGAAAATACTTTTAGCGCTTTCGTCGCAATTCGTCGCCATATTCAATCGGGAAACAGACGTTCCCGAAAATCAAAAGGAGAATCAAGAAAGATGAAAAATACATTATTCGCAATCGTCATCGTGGCCGTTCTATTCTGCGGCAACGCGCTCGCGCAGACCGGATCGAAGTCAGACGAAGCGGCGATCGGCGCCGTTCTTGAACAGTTCGGAACGGCCTTCGAAACCGGCGATATGAAGAGTTTCGGAAATCTTCTGACCGCCAATGTCGTCCACGTCGATCCGTTTGGCAGGGTTGTGTCCGGCCGCGGGGAAGTTCAGAAGCATATGGAATGGGTGCGCACCGTCGCTTACGGTGGCAAGAAGATGACGGCCGTCGTCAGCGACTTTGCGATCAACTTCATCTCGTCCGATGCAGCGTTGGTCACGATGCGCTACGAGAGCACGGCTGACGGAACGACCGTCCGCGAGCGTGTCACATTTACCCTCGCGCGTGTCGGAAGCGACTGGAAGGTGGCTCATTTTCAACCGGTGATGATCGCCGATCCAAGTCAAAAGCAGTAGTCAGAACCGGGAGTGGTATCGTGTCAGAACCGGGAGCGGTGCGGCCGGCAGACCGAATTTGCGGTGGCGGTCGGTACCGCTCGTGGCTCCGACACCTGCTGACGTTGCATACGTCGCAATAATCACTATCATTCACCTAGCCGCAATGGAAGAAAGAACACGGATCGACCGGGACCTTGAAAGCGACCGTTGGCGCCGCATCAAGGAGATCTTCGCGGAGGCGATCGAACTCGGTCCTCCCGAACGTTCGGCGTTTATTGCCGCGGCTTGCGCTGACGACGACGATCTCGCAATCGAGGTTCGGCGGTTGATCGATTCAAGCGAGCGCGACGACGATTTTCTCGAACGCCCCGCGATCGCCGAGGCACCGAGTGTCCTTGACGAAAAGGCGACGCGGATCGATAACAGGACCGGCCAGATCGCTACCAAAGGCGACGGATTCGTGGCCGGGACCGTGCTCGCGAGCAGGTACCGGATTCTTGGGCTCCTTGGACGCGGCGGAATGGGTGAGGTTTACAAGGCCGACGACATTAAACTGTCGCAAACAGTCGCGTTGAAGTTCTTGCCCGATCGACTCGAACGCGACCCGGCGGCGCTCGAACGGTTTCACGCCGAGGTGCGCACCGCGAGGCAGGTTTCACACCCGAACGTGTGCCGCGTGTTCGATATCGGCGAGATCGACGGCCGGCACTTCCTCTCAATGGAGTTCATCGATGGTGACGATCTCTCGTCGCTTCTGCGGCGCGTCGGCCGGCTTTCATCAGAGCGCGCCGTTGAGATAGCGCGCCAACTGTGCGTCGGACTCGCGGCGATCCATAACGCCGGAATCCTTCATCGAGACTTCAAACCTGCGAACGTCATCATCGACGGCAAAGGAAGGGTGCGAATCACGGATTTCGGGATTGCCGGGATCGAATCCGAGGTCGCGAACGACCGCCTGCGCGTCGGCACGCCCGCCTACATGTCGCCCGAACAGATCGCCGGAAAGGATGTCTCGGCCAAGAGCGACATTTATGCCCTCGGATTGGTGTTTTATGAGATCTTCACCGGAAAGCAGGCATTCACCGCCGATTCGGTCCACGAGTTGATTCGGAAGCATCAAAGCGAGACTCCGACGAATCCGTCGGAACACGTCAAAGGGATCGATCCCTTGGTCGAAAGCGCAATCGCCCGTTGTCTTGAAAAGGACCCGAAAGATCGGCCGGATTCGGCGCTTCATGTCGCAATGGCCCTGCCGGGCGGCAATCCGATGCAAATCGCGCTCGACGCCGGAGAAACACCGTCGCCTGAAATGGTTGCGGCGTCGCCAAAGATGGGCGCCTTGTCACCGCTGCTTGCCGGTATTTGCGTCGCCGGCGCGATCGTGATCATGTTTTTGACGATCATCGCGTCATTGCGCACCGATGCCCATAATTTGGTGCCTTTTGCGAAACCTCCGCAGGTTCTTACCGAGCGTGTGAACGAGATAGTCGGGCGATTCGGCTATTCGGACCCTGCAAAAGAACGATACTCGCGTTTCTATTCCGAAGATTCGTATTCGAACTACATCCGCGAACACGCGACGAAGGATGATTGGGACAAGATCTCAACGGGCCAGCCGATGTTGTTTGTTTTCAATGATCAGCAGAGCCCGGGATATTTTGACATCTATATGCACGGTAACGGCCTATGGACGAGCGGGCCGATGGCAACGGCCGGTATGCGAACCGTTTCGCTCGACACCCGCGGACGTCTGGTGGCGTTCCAGGCTGTCCCGCCCGAGCATACGGCCGGGGCCGCCGATTCGACGGTTGATTTCTCACCCGCCTTCGGATTTGCCGGACTCGATGTTTCGAAATTCGCGAAATCAGTACCGCAATGGACTCCGCCCCATGCGTATGACACGCGCTCCGCTTGGGAAGGGGCGATGCCCGAGCATCCCGAGATCACGCTTCGGGTCGAGGCCGCCGGTTTCGAGGGCAAGATCGTCTTTTTCAGATTGGTTTATCCGTGGACCCAGAAGGACGCTTCCGAAGTCGATCCATACACGGCACGCTTCTGGATCGCGCTTTCCCTTTTCGCCTTTTTGATCTTCGCTACGATCGCTGCCGCCGGATTTCTGGTGAGAAAGAACCTTAGGTCCGGGAGTGGCGACCGGAGCGGTGCCTTCAAGACGAGTCTCGTCGTCTTCTGCGCGATCTTTCTCGGCTGGTTCTTTTCGATGGGTCATGTCCCTGCGATCTTACCCGAACTCGGCCGCCTCGCCCATACGGTCAGGATCGCGCTCTTCGCAGCGGCCGGGACGTGGGTTTTCTATCTCGCCCTGGAACCTGTCGTACGGCGCAACCTGCCGGATCTGATAGTTTCGTGGAACCGACTGCTGGCAGGCGACTGGCGCGATCCGTTGGTCGGGCGCGACGTGCTGCTCGGAACGCTTTGGTCAGTCGCAGGTACCGGTTTGATTCATCTTTCGGGCGTGCTCGCAAAAGCGTTTGGCCAGAACTTCGAGCCCGGATTGGAAGGCAGTTCGTTGATTTCACTAAAAAGCAGTTCATCGATGATATTTACGGGAATCGGATTCGGGATCGTCACCGGATTCTTGATCATATGCATCTTTGTCTTGATATTTCTCGCTGTCCGCAATCGGACGGCGGCGACGATCTTGCTTTTTCTGCTCGTGACCGTGATTTCGATCGCCCTTTTCAGCAGGTCACCGGTCGACGTGCCGATAATCGCGGTCAGCGGCCTGTTCGGCACCCTGCTGAACGTCAGAGTGGGATTGCTGGCGACGGTCGTTTCGCAGACTCTCAGTTTCTTGCTTATGAGTTCACTTTTGACCACGGATCCGGGGGCTTGGTTTGCAGGCGATATGATCGTCAAACTGGCCCTGATGGGACTTTTGCTTGTTTATGGCTACCGGATCTCGACTGCGAACAGTTCTTTCTTCGAGAACATTTCGGTCAGGTCATGACGTTCGGTCGTTCCTGAAATTGCAGTTTGAACTTCCAAAGCATACGTTGCTGCAGACCGTCGAAGACATACTCGGCTTCGAGAACACGCCAGTACCCTAGATACTGCCAACGGTTGACGCCGAGTTTGCAGAACAACGGCACCGAATGTCCGCTTGCGATGGCCGCTAGGAGCGCCCGGTTTCGCGGATCGAGCGTTTGGTCGCCGCGACGGCCCGAGCCGGTATACGAGATCGCCGTGTTGCCGTCTGCGTATCGGTCCTGATACGGCGGATTGATCTTGCCAAAGTCAGTCAGCAGCGAGATCAGATCTCCGTTCGTCTGATAAATTCCGTGCCGCGTCCGGTGTATCTGCGACACTTCGGCCCAGCTAAAAACATGCCCGAAATCATGGCCCGTCGTACTTGTAGGATATATGCTTGACACAACGCTGACTGTGCTAAAATCTCTTCGCTGACCCCAACTCATTATCCCGGCGCGCCGGGCTGAATTAGCCAAGAAACTGAATTTCCGAACTGAACCCTTAAGTCCATCTTATATGTTTGCGCTCGATCAATAATACGGCCTAGTTCATTGCGATAGGCAAGCAGACCGTCAGGATTCAGTTCCGGGTAACGACCGACAGTTCTTTGATCACAACGTTCCGGGTCGATGATGCGGCGCTGCAGTAGGATTTGAACGAAGAGAAACCGAAAAAGGCTGTCTGAGAAATTGATTCTCAGACGGCCTCTTTGATCAAGCATCATTTTGCGTCAGCGTGCTTGGACCGGTACGTCGGAACTGATTCCGAACTGATAGGCGAGATAGCTTCCGCTGGCGCTGTTCAGGCGGTGCCAAACACCCGTTGATGGCCTCCAGACCGCGACATCCGCTTTGCCGTCGCCGTCGTAATCGCCGGCCAGCGGGACGTCGGTCGACAATCCGAATCCGACGACCATATATCCACCATCGGAACTGCGGCTTGCAAACCAGGTTCCCGTCGACGGTCGATAGACCGCGAGGTCGGCTTTGCCGTCGCCGTCGAAATCACCCGGGACCGGCGCGTCACCGGTCATTCCGAACTGTGCCGAGAAGAACGAACCGTTGCCGCTGTTCAACCGGTACCAAACACCGTTCGACGGCCTGAAGACGCTCACGTCCGCTTTGCCGTCGCCGTCGAAATCGCCCGGCATCGGAACGTCGCCGCCGAGTCCGAACTGTTGGGCCGAGTAGCCGTTGGTCGCGCTTGAAAGGAAGTGCCAGACGCCCGTCGACGGACGGAATACCGCGACGTCGGTTTTGCCGTCGCCGTCAAAATCACCCTGCGCCGGGACGTCTGTCGCGAGCCCGAACGACACGGCGTCGAACGTATTGCTCGAACTCTTCATCCGCCACCAGACACCGCCGCGGAAGACTGCCGGATCGGTTTTGCCGTCGCCGTCGTAATCGGCTGCGACCGGTTTGTCGCCGTTCATGCCGAACTGAAATATGTTGAATGTCGAATTGCCGCTGTTCGCGATGAACCACGTTCCGTTCGACGGTCGATAGATCGTGGTGTCGGTCTTCCCGTCACCGTCGAAGTCGAACGGAGTCGATGCGGAACGGACCGGCGTCAGGCAGCTTCCGTTTGCTCCGACAAAGCCGTCGACCTCGCCGCGCGAAAAGCTGCAGAACGTCAGTTGAGTGCTGCCGCTCAAGGTCGCCTGCATCAGAGTATTCGAACAACCCGAAGCCGTATCGCTGTGATTCGCGCCGAGGTTGTGCGCGATCTCGTGCGTCGTTACCAGAAAATTCGCCTCTTCCCATCCCCAAGTCGGATCTACCCTTCCGGACAATCCGTACGCGGCTGACGGATTGTTGCAGATGACGCCGATGTAAGCATAGCCCTGTGCGCGAACGTTCGGCTTGTATGTGAACAGATGTGCCGTATCACGCGGATACTGCGTTGTCGGATAATTCGTGTTCCAGTAATTTCTGAAAGATGATAGCAGCGTGCTTGCGTTTGTGCCGTCGAACGGATCGCCTGTCGAATAGGTGTGTTGGAACACGACTGAGATCGTCAGATCGAGTTCGGTTTCGTAGACCCCTTCCGACATGTTCAGGATGCTCAGGATCTTTGAGTTGGTCGCTTCGGCGGTGCCGACCGTGTTGACGAAGTCGAAATCCGCTTCGGTCGCGATCTCGATTGCATCCTGCGACCCCGAAGTTCCTACGGAGTTTGCGATCATTTCCTTTCCGCGCTCGATCTTGTCGATCAGGTCGCTGCTGCAGGTGAACGTATCGGACCGGAGAACGTCGGCAGCCCGGTAAACGACAAACTCGCTGTTGTCCGCTCCCTTCGCGTATCGGTTTGCCGGCTCGATAAAATACATTTCACCGCGAAATACGAAGAAGCCTTCGACCTTCGTGCCGTCGATCGTCAAACGGACACGTGATCCGGGTTCGCCGACGATCGATCCTTTGTAGTTCGTCACCGGCCCGCGCGCCAAACGTCGGACGCCTTCCGCAGTTGTGTCCTCGGCAAACCAACGCGGCGAACGCAGGTCGCGCGGGATCAAGTTGATCTCGATGTTCTGATCGCCGGTTTCGAACGCAAGCCGCTGCATCGTCTCTGCTTTTCGCAACGCATCACGCGTATTGATGCGTGTTAGACTGAAACTACGGAACGAACGCCCTAAATCGCTGACGACAGCGTCCTTTTGAGCGGAAATGTGGACAACGAAGATAGAGAAAAGGAAAAATGCGGACAACAAAAGCCTGGACATGAAACCTCCGCAACGAGAAGCGAATTGCGAGAGCCGGGAGATTCCAAAAGCAAATCTATCCGACATTGTTAGTAAATGCACAACAATGTTGAATTTCCAGATTACGGTCAGGCCGGATTTGCTGTCCGAACGTTCTTCGAGCACGTCATTAAACGATCGGCAACTGAGTCGAAACCGAGCCGATGCTTAAACGAATTTTGCAGCGATGTTGGGCAAGTATTCCGGGGGGAATCCGACTGAAGATCATCCGCTCGACGCAGAAGAAATTCACAGTGTCGGTCGCCGCCATAATAACCGATAGTTCCGGAAGAATTCTACTTCTGGAACACCTTCTTCGTCCCCAACGATCGGGTTGGGGAATCCCGGGCGGGTTTATCAACTTTGGCGAGCAATTTGAAGACGCGATCCGCCGGGAAATGCGTGAGGAAGTCGGAATCGAATTATCGGATGCGAAGATTGTTCGATTGCGAACGATCGGCCGCCACGTCGAGGTCATGTTTCGGGCCTCAACGGACGACGAACCGTCGATCGGGAGCCGCGAGATCTGCTCGTTCGGCTGGTTCGCCGTCGACTCGATGCCACCCGAAATGAGCGAGGTCCAAAAGTCGCTGGTCCGCGAAATTCTCTCAAAACACGACAAATCTATCGTTTGACCTTCTCAAACAGGCGTCGTCTTTCGGCAAGCAGTCGAAGAAAGGTTTCGCGCTTTGCAAAGAACGCGATTATCGCGCGGAGCCATCGCCGCAGTTCATCAATCTCCTCCAAGGCACGTAGCGCCACCCATCCGGCGAGGAAAGAGACTGGAACCGAAGCCAAAGCGATTTTCCAACCGAACGGGATCTCGACCGCGACCGCGATGCCCAGCCACGTCAGCGGCATCAAAACCATCGCCGAAATGAACTTCATGGTGGAGGTCATGTCGTGATCGCCTTTCCGGGTCTGTGTGGCGGCGATCATTCTGGAAAGTTGGTAAGGGATGAAATGCAGCGCGATCCCGACGATCACCAACGGCGAGAGCAGAATCAGATGCCATGATCGGAGCAAAGCATGCTTCAGAACAAATCTCTTCGAATAGGAAGCGAGGTCGAGGAATTCCGAATCGATCCCCAGTGAGTCGAGTTTGCGTTCGTACTCTTCGAGCCGCTTTTCCAGTTTGCCGTCATTCTCAATACTTTCGTCGCCCACGAATCTCTGCAAAAAATCGAGGCGCTCGGCCAGACTCTCTTCATGCGGCGTCGTCCCGGTGAAGACCTCTTCGGCGATCCTGGCGACCTTGAGTTCCGCGTCCGATTCAGCGTTGAGCGTGACCGATCGCAGGGATGACGCGATTAGCTCATTGAGCTCGCGAACGGCTTCGCGGGGTGGATGGCCGTGTTCGTCGAGAACGACCGGCGTCACCGGGAACGAGCGGCCGAAGTGGAGAAGCGCGTCGCTCCTGAACGTTGTCTTGCTTGTGTAATAGAGTCCGACCGGGACGATCGAAAGTCGCAGCGATTCGGGATGCTTTCCCGTTGAAACCGCGCCGAGCGCAATTCGTGCGGCACCGGTCTTCAGCGGAAGCAGTTTTGTCGAGTTGTGCGAAACGCCTTCCGGGAAAAGCGAAATAGCGCCGCCAGATTTCAGAAGCTCGCGGGTCAGCCTAAACGTTTCATGGTTCTTTGAGACGTCTTCGCCCGCATCCTGTTGCCGGTACAGCGGAAGCGCGCCGACAGCTTTGATCAGCGATCCGATGATCGGCATTTTGAATAGGGTCGATTTTGCAAGAAACGCGATCTTCTTCGGCAAGGCGACGAAGAGAAGCGCGGGATCGATGAGCGCGTTCGGATGGTTGCTGACGAAAATCAGGGCATCGTTTTCCGGGATCGATTCGTGGTTGAAAAGCTCGATCCGGCGAAAAAAGATAGTCAGCCCGACGCCGAAGATCAGGCACAGAATACGAGCCGCAAAAGATCCATTCCTTCGGAACACGAGCGCCCCAAGCCCGAGCCGTTTGACCGTGTTTCCCATCGCCAAGATATTAATCGAATACTCCCCGCACATAAAAATGGGGCCGCCCGTTTTGCACGGACGGCCCCAAGTCACGGGTTAGTTATGGATTATTACGGCTCCGCGATCAACCCGACCGAAGTCGCGCCGTCGCCGCATTGCGCACTTCGACGGCGAAACAACTCGACAGTCGCAAATTGAAAATCGCGAATGCCTGTCCCGTCGCTAAGCGACTCTGGATCATGTTCTTGACGCTTTCCGTGGACTTACGCCGCACGGCTAAGCTCTGGCGTCGCTCCGCGACTGGTTGATTGTCTGCATCGCGATGTTGCCGGTTTCATATTGATCAGGGGGATCCGAAACTAAAGACTCGCAACAAATTTTCCGATCCTCTCGAGCGCGATTTCGATCTGCTCGTACGACTTGCAATAGGCGACGCGGACGTGGCCGGTGCCGCCGACGCCGAAGCTCGTTCCCGAGATCACCGCGACCTCCTGCTCGACCAGCAGCCGCTCGGAAAATTCATCACTCGTAAGTCCCGTTCGCCTGATCGAAGGAAAGGCGTAAAATGCTCCGCGCGGCTCAAAGCAATCAAGTCCGATGTCGTTCAAAGTCGAAACGACGAGTTTGCGCCGCCGATCGTACTCTGCCTTCATATCCTGAACGAACGGTTCGCCGATCTCGAGCGCCGCGAGCGCCGCGAACTGTGAGATCGTCGGTGCGCTCATGACCGCGTATTGATGGATCTTCGAGAACGCCTCAAGCAGTTCCGGGACGGCGCAGATGTAACCGACACGCCATCCGGTCATCGCGTAATCTTTCGAAAATCCGCCCATCAGGATCGTCCGTCCGCGTGCGCCTGGAAGCGCCGGCACGCAAAGGTGATCGCTGCCGTAATTCAGCCGGTCATAGATCTCGTCCGAGATTATCAGAAGATCGTGTTCTTCGGCGATCTTCACGATCTCGATCGCGTTTTCGCGGGTAAGGACGGCACCGGTCGGGTTATTGGGAAAGCCCAGAAAGACGGCTTTCGTACGTTCCGTTACGGCGGCGCGTATGTCCGCCGCCTGCGGTTCGAAGTCGTGCTTGGCATCGCAGATGACCGGAACCGGAACGCCGTCGGCAAAGATGATCTCGGGTTCGTACGCGACGAAACACGGACTCGGGACGATGATCTCATCGCCGGGATTGCAGAGCGCTTGAAAGACGCATTTGAAACCTTCGCTGACGCCGACGGTGACGAGGATCTCGTTCTTCGGGTCGTAAGAAACCTCGTAAAGATCGGTCAGGTGCTTCGCGATACCTTCGCGAAGTTCCATCAGTCCCGAATTCGCGGTATAGCCGATCGGCTTCTCGTAGATAGCATGATAGGCCGCCTGCGTGATCGGCGGAGGAGTCGGAAAGTCGGGTTCGCCGACGCCCAGCGATATCACCTGCGGCATCGACGCGGCAATCCCGAAAAATCTGTGAAGTCCCGATGGCGGGACGCGATGAATTCTATCGGCGATGAACTTATTCGTGTCGGATAATTTCGGAATCATAAACGGTTCAGTAAACGCGCATAATTGTTAATAACGAGTATAACCGCTCGTTATTGTTATGGAAGCCGCACCTGACGGAATTTTGCGAATCGGCACAATCTGGAACGGGGATCAATAGTCCCGGCTCTGATAGTCGCGCCAATCGTAAACGCCATCGCCGTTTCGGTCCGCATGTCCGCCGTCCTGACTGAGCATGTACGAGATCTCCCCTTGCGGCGCTCCGAGCATGCGAAGAACGCCCAGCTGGTACTGGTTCGCTTCGGTTTCGGCCACGGTTCCGGCTTCGTAATGGTGCGAGCGGTACTGCCAGAAATGGATCGCTTCGTGGACGAGAACACTGGCAAGCCACGTATCGGACGCGTTGAACGTCGCACTCGCGATGTCGATGGCCCGATCACGGAAATTCGCGCCGCTTCGGGCCGCGGCCCGCACCGTAAGATTGTACCGATCCAGCCAGGTGTAGTAGGTGCTCGCATTCTCTCTCAACATGTCCAAACAACGCTGGATCTTAGGTCTGAACGTTGTTTCCGGAATGTAGCTCGAGTTCCCTTCGATCACGATCGACATACTTCCTCCATTGTCATCGCACCGTTTTGCTGGTCAGCGGGTACGGAGCGAATCAACTACCTCAGTCCGGTTGTTATCAAGAGCGTCTGACCGCTGAACACAACGACGGGATAACGGTTCGGATTTGACGGGTCGCCGTTCCAGATCTTTGTCGCGATGACGTTCCCGTTTCGTCCCGAGATGAACTTGATCCTTCCATTCGCCGGCATCGAGAGCCGCACGGTCCGCTTTGCGCCGGGCGCGATCTTGTTTGAAGGCCCGAACGACTCGCCCTCGACGAAGATATGAACGGCCTCGTTCGAGCGATTTTCAAGAGTCGCCGTCACGTAGCTCGAGTTGGCCACGGGTTTCGACGGCGACGAATTCGTTGATCCGCTTTGAGCGAAATAGCCTTTGAGGACCGCAAATCCCCGGCCGCCGCTTTGCGAATTCTGAGACCAGGTGCCGGGATCGGAGTCGATGATCGTGTACGTTCCGGCCGGGATCGTGACGTTCGGCTTGATCTCCCAGTTCGCATTCGGTACGCCGCCTTGTCCCGGCGTACCGCGCGCCTGGTACGGACCGTAAGTCGTTCCGTTGCTCGCCTTCAACGCGATCGTTCCCGGGCGCGAAGTACCGCGGCCGTTGTTCCAATGATACGTTTGGATGTAGGTGACAACGAACGGACGGTTCGTGGTGAATCGCGTCGGCGACGTCGGACCGTTTGAAACACCGTAGACGTTCCCGTTGTTGAGCACGGTTTCCTCGCGACCGGGTTTCGTCGTTGTTTTCGGCGGGACCGGGGTCGGCTTGGGAGTCGGAGTCGGTTTCGTGCCCGGGATCTTCACGTTTCCGATTCCGGGGATCTTGATTTCCGACGGGACTTTACCCTTCGTGGGCGGTTTTTCAGCCGGAGTTGTTTGCGACTGACCGCCGCTGCGGATCAGCGTGATCCCGCGCAGGACGAATCCCGGCGCATGCCCGGCCCAGAGTTGAGACTTCGTGTCGACGTAATCGAAACGGATCGATTTCACGCGGACCGCCGCATCGAGACTGAACGTCGCGAGGAACCGGTTGTCGCCGATGTCGAGTTCGCTGACCCGCCTGTGCTTCGGTCCGACCGAGTAATTCCATTCGCTCGAATGTACGCCCGCCTGAACATCAAAGACCTTGTTGCCGGCGTCCGTGCTGACGGTCATGCGGGCGATCGTCTTCCCTTGTTCGAGGTACGTCGCGTCATCGAGATTCGTCACGATCGCGATTTGCGACGCCGTGACAGATGTCGGGATCGAAACGCTCAACGTCCGTTTGTTCTCGTCGGTGCCCTTCAGTCTCAACCACGAACCGTCGTCAACTTCGATATTCTTCGCTTTCCGGGCGGAGCCCTTCTTGCCGCCCGCGGGCGTCAGGTCGACGAGATAGAAGTTCGAGCCTGAAAGGTTCGGTGTCGACTTTGTCGTTGGAGGCTTCGGCGTCGAACGCGGTGTCGGAGTCGGTTTCGGGGTCGTCTTCGTGATCGGCGGAGCAGGTGTTGGCTTCGGCGTTGCTTTTGTTTTCGGCGGGACCGGAGTCGGTTTCGGACGAAGTCGATCGAGATTCGCCGCCGCGACCGAGTTGTTGGGGTCCGCCCGCAGCGAACCTTCGTAATCCTTGATCGCGTTCCGCGTGTCGCCGGCCTGTTCACGACACTCGCCGCGGGCGTTGAGCGCCTCCGAGGCCCGCGGATCGGACGCGATAACCCGATCGAGATCTCGAACCGCGCTCACGCAATCGCCGAGCGCCTTGTACGCCATCCCACGGTCAAACAACGCGTCCCGATCGTTCGGGCGGATCGCCAGGATCTTCGTCAACGTCGCGATCAACCCTCGTTTGTCGCCGGACCGCGACTGAAGCGACGCGAGTTTCTCAAGGTATTCGATGTTCGACGGATCGGCCGCCGAAGCGGAAGCGAAATCGGCAGCCGCACCGGCGAGATCGCCTGAGTTTTGCCGCGCCGAACCGCGGGTCGCGTGATAGTTCGCAACTCCCGGCTTGATCTCGATCGCCTTGTCGAAATCCTTCAAGGCACCCTTCGTGTCGTTTTGCGCGAGCTTCTCGTTACCGCGTTTGATGTACAGGTCAGCGTTCCTCGGGTCGGACTTGATCGCCGAGTCGTACTGCTTGACCGCGTTCGCATGGTCGCCCGATTTTGAATAATCGTCACCCTTCGATTCGGCGGCATCGGCTTTCGCTCCTTTCTCGCCGCGGGCGAGCCGATCCGCGAGCGTATCGCGAAGATCTTTCACAACGACGTGTCCCGGCGCGATCTGAAGAATCTCATCGGCGGTTTTTATCGCCGCCTCAAGCTGCTTCTTGTCGAACTTCGGATTATCGGCCGCGGCCTTCACCTGCGGCAACAGCGTGTTGACACGGCTTCGGCGGCGTATTGCCTCGTTCTTGAGATTTTCGTAGTAACCGGGTTCGGGATCGATCGCGCGGTTCCAGTATTTATCCAGATTCGCGAAGAGTTGATCGAAATCCGTGAGCGCGCCGTCGTAATCGCCGGCGTTGTACCTTGCTTCGCCCTGCTTCAGAACGCCGCGGACGCGTTCTTTTTCGGCCTCGCCGGCACGCGCCGCCGCCTCATACGCGCGGAGCGTCGTCTCGGTGTTCGCCGGTATCGTGTTGTTCGACCGCAGATCCTGCGTCAGCGTCAGTACGCTCTTGAAGTCGCGCGCGTCGTTGGCGGCTTTGATCTTCGCGACACCTTCGTCGATCGCCCGCTGCTTCGCGGTGCTTCGTTCTTTCAGCAACGCTTCGGTGTCGACGACGGGCTGATACAACGGATGTAGCTTCTTCGCCGGCGCGAGCGCGGTGCCGGCTTCCGCGAACTTGTTGGCGTCGATCAGCGCCTTCGTTTTCGTGATCGCCGTTAGGACGGCTGTCCGTTCCTGCTTCCACTTCCGCGTCAACGTTCGGGCCTCGGTATTCTTCGGCTCGCTTGCGATTACTTCGTCGACGAGACCGATCGCCTCGTCGAGCTGCCCCTTAACGACGATCGCCTTGGCGCGCGTCAGTTTCTCGGCATTCGCGCCGGCCGTCTTGGCCTTGTTCAGATCCGCATCCGAAACCGTGACGCTGAATGATCCGCTCCCGCGGCCGAGTTCGATACTGTCCTTGTTCCTGACGACGACCGTCGCCGTGCATGTTCCCGTTTGACTTCGGTTTGCGCGGATCTCGGAGGAGATGTTCGATCCGACGATGTGCGAATCATCGTTGACGCTCCACTCGTATCGCAGTCCTTCGATCTTGGGCGTCGTGTCAACGGCGATTCCGACGTTCTGATGAACGGCGATCTCCTTTTCGAGCGTGACCAGTCCGACGCCGGGTTTGAAGACTTGCGGTTTCGGGCCCTCGGGACCGAGAATGCGGACCTTGACATCCAGCGGCTTCGCGGTAAACGTGGCGGTCACTTCGCCGAGATCGTCGCCGCTCACGGGAACGCGCGCCGTCACCTTGACCGTGATCGGCTTCGCGTCCTGCGGCGCGAACGTGATCACCGACGTGTCCGGCGACTCGTTCCTCAGCTTTCCGTTGGTCGAGAGTTCCCATCTGTAATCGATTTCCTTAAGTTCCGGAACATCGGTCGTGACCGTCGCCTTGATCGGTGAACCGATGACGTCCGATTGCGGATCAAACGTGACCTTCAGGGCCGGCTTTACGACCTCGATCTCGAGCTGGTTCGACTCAGCGACCGTCGACAGTTTTCCGTTCTCGTCGGCGAGCGCGGTAACCCAAATTTTCGTCCGTCCGGGTTTTACGAACTTCACATTGTTCGCGCCCTCGGCCGTTTCGTTCTTCGGAAACTCGACCTCGGTCATTGGCTCCCATCGATAGGTGACCGGAACGGATGCCGGTTTCCCGTCGACGGTCAACGCCGCCTTGAGATCGACGTTGGTTCCGACGACGACCTTTGCCGACTGATTCCCGGTACGTTCGAGAACGAGCTTGTAATCCGCGACCTCGTACTCGAGCGTCGCGCCCCCGAGGCCGAACCTCGCGCCGTCAACGCCGACCGAAACGGAGTATTTTCCGGGCTTCGCCGGCTTGATCTTGATCGACGCCAGCTTCTTTGAAGCCTCGGGATCGCCGTCGAACGTTCCCGACCAGTTGTATGTGAACGGACTGTCTTCGGCCTTTGCGTTCTGGATCTCAGCCTTGATCGTTGCCGTCTCGCCGACCCTCAGTTTTGGCAATGTCGCCGGAACCAGAACCACTTTCGGAAGATCCGAACCGTCGTATTTCGGACCGTCGTACGGTGTCGAACTCAGGTTGCCGTTCGCATCGACGCGAAGCGACGCGAGGATCGCCTTGGCCTCGACCTGCGCCGCTGCCGCTTGATTCAGCAAATAGGCGCGGTCGCTGTTGTCCCAGCATCCGCCGCCGTTGACGCGATATGAAAAGGTCACGAGGCTGTTACCTTTCATTACATTTCCGTCGCCGCCGGCGCCGAGGTACGAGGAGTTATAGCCGAACATGCCGCCGCTGCCGCGCCGGACCCAGATCGCGAAGTCGGCAATGCCGCCCGTGTAGTCGCCCATCGAGAACGAACTGACGCCCTCGATCCCGCCGCCCATGAAGAGCCCGACTGCCATGTCGTTCGGCGTCGGTCCCTGACGACGCTGTTTGAACAACGCGTCGGCGGCCGCGACGGCGTCACTCGGGGACTTCATTTTCTCAGACGTCACGCCGATCTTGGCCGTGATCGTCGCACCGACGACCGCGTCCCAGCCGCACGGAGCCTTGATCTTCGCCTCGTTGCGTGTCAGAACGAATCCGTCTGGGGTGTTCCCGCCGGTCCAGTTGGACGGTGCGGATCCAGAGAATTTCGCACCCGCGATCGGTGTTGCGGTGGCAGTCGCTGCAGGGGTCGGCGAAGCGGTCGGGCTCGCTGTTGGCGTTGCGGTCGCCGTTTCTGTTGGAGACGGGGATGGGGTCGGACTTGGAGTAGCGGTCGGAGCCGGAGTCGGGGTAATCGTCGGCGTCGGCGTAGTTCCGTCCACGCTGAATCTCAACGACCGCCGCGAAAGCGACGTGATGCGGCCGTCATTGCCTTCGATGAGAAGATCGCAAGTGACCGTCGCGATCCCCTTCGCCGGCGCGTTGACCGCTGTCCGGCTTCGGTCGAAATCATCGACGGCGCAATTCTCGCAACTCCATTTGTAATGAAAAACCGTCGTTCCGCCGAAGAACCGCTCGGGGACCGACGCTTCAACGCCGCCAATGTCCCTGGCCTTCAAACGCGACGGCGTCAGCGTCAACGACAAAAAGTCGCCCGGAACACTGACCGAAAGCCTGATCGACCTGGTCGCGCGGGCCTTTTGCGCGCCAATTCGTTCGATCGTTACCGAGATCGCGACCGGTTCGGGCGACCCCGGCGAAAAGTTCGTTGTCAGGCCGGTTGACGTCGGACGGAAGGTGCCGGCCGGTGAGGCCGACCACTTGATCGAGATCTGACCGTTTTCAAGCATCCGCGTTAGCTCCGGACTAGTGAATTGCAGTTCGAATGAAGTGGACCGGTCGAGCGTCAGCGTGTTCGCGCCGGGCACGATCCGCGATCCGCGATCTACGAGCGCCTGAAATTCGACGCTGCCGCCGTAAAGCTTTCGAACCTTTTCGAGTGCGGCTTCATATTCCGCGAAGTACGCGGAGCCCGCGGCGGGTTCCGGGGCGTCCTGTTCATCAAGTGCGCTGCGCCACGGAAAGACGACGCTCGCGAGGATATCGAAGGCCTGGCTGTCGACAGGATCCGATAGCGAGGGCTGCTTTCCTTTGATCGAGGCAATGTCCCGCGTGATCTTTGCCAGTGCCGACGCGAACCCGGCTCTCGATTGGTTCGACTTTCGCTCATCGTCGTCGAAGACGCCGGTCCAAGCGAAGCGGAGCACCTGCGCGCGATCCCAACCCGTCTTCGCCGAGATGTTCTTCTTGATGTCCTTTTGCCATTTCCAGATCCGGCTGTAAGCGGCATACGCCTGTTGCCAGACCTGACCGCGCTTCAGTGTCCGGTCTTCCTGCGCATCGGTCGCAACCGCGTTGCCGGCTTCGTCAGCGAGCCTCTTTACCTCGGCCGAAAGCGTTACTTCAAGTTTGCTTCCGCGGAGTTGTTCAAATTGTTCCTGGAGTTTGTCGATCTTAGCTTCGGTATCGTTCGCCGCTGCAAGTTGACCACGCTTCGCCTCGGCCATTTCGATCAACTGCGGAATCATCACTTTTTCCTTGACGTTCTCACGCCGATCGACGATCTTCCGCTTCAGCAGATCGAAGACCTTGCACCAATTGTCCGGACTCTTTTTGCAAACGAACTCGAAGCCGCCGGCCCAACTGGCCCACGATCCGGCGCTCGAAAAGTAGTTTCCTTTTTCGTATGCGTCCCAAGCCTCGGCCTTGTTAATGTCGGCGAGTTGCTGGTCGGCGGCGGTCCGCAGCTGTTGGGTTACGGGATCCTCAGGAATGAAGGATCTGTCGAGGACCTCGATACTCGCGGCCGACAGATCGTTGATCAAATAGTCTTTGCCCTCGATCGCATGTCTGACGCGAACGGACTTGGTTATGAAGAAGAACTGAGCGAGTTCTTCGCGCTCGTAGACCTTGCCGCCCGGCAGGTTGAGTCGCAGGAACTTGGCCTGATCGCCGCTCAGATCGTACTCGCCGCTGTAAACGAGGATATCGACGAGCCCCGTTTGCCGGAGCTGCACGGTATACATCGTTCCAATATCGACGGCGATGACAAGAACGTCTCCGGCAAGGACGATCGGCCAAGCGGGCGACAAATACAGCGCATCTTTTATGAACAGCAGAGTCGTCTTGGCGTCCATTCCCTCCACCAGGGCGCGCTTGACGCCGATGCCGCCGGGAACGAACTCCATCAACCCAAAAGCAGCTCCGCTCAGGTCTTCCTTGAAGGTCCCGGCCATCCAGGAGTTGTACATCGCCCTGAGCGCCACCGCGCCGCCGGTCGCGACCAGTGCGGAGAGCACGACCTTTTTCGCGGCCGGATTCCGGGCCATCTTCATAAAGAAGTTGTCCCCGGCGTCCGTTCCGAGCATTTCCTCGAGCGCGGTCAGAGATTTCGCTTCCGGTTTGCCGGCCTTTCTTGCCTTTCGCGCGATGATCTCCTGAAGCCGCATCAGGCGGCCTTCGGCCTTAATGAGCATGTCGATAAAGGCCTCGCGCGTGCCACCGGACGCGACCCACTGGTCAAGCATTTGGACGAGATCCTTACTCTGTTGAAAACTGGTGTAGAGCATGCTGTAAAGCTCTTTATTTTCGCCGGCGATTGCTTTCAGTTTCGCGATCACCTGTTCTTCGGGGATGTCGATGATCCGGTCGCGCATCAACGCAAAACCGGTCGTAAGTTCGTCCATCGCCTTCCGCGCCTCCGCGCTCGATGCGAGCGATCGGCCTGAATTTTCGGCGGCCTCGATGATCGGGTTCAACTTATGCGGAATCTCCTTGAAAGCGAGGTCGAGATTCTGCGTTCGAAGGTTCGCGATCCAATTCAGTTCCTCGGCCGTCAGCGATCCCTTGGCCTTCAGTTCGCGGAGTTTTGCTAGCGTCGCCTGCGAGGCTGACGCGCCTTCGCTGGCAACGTTCCGCATTGCTCCCGATTCAGTCAGCGCCAAGCGCTGCCGGAGGACATATTTGACCTTTTCCGGGTCGGAGAGTGTTTCCCAACCACCGTGCGCCGATACGATCTGCCGTTCGCAACTACCGACGACCGTCATCGATCCGAACTTTTCGACAGCTTCGCGAACGGCCTTGTCGTCGAGCAATTCGGCGAGCATTTGGCTCTTTTTCGCCTCGACGAACTGCGCGAGCGGCTGCGCCGTCATCACCATTCGCTCGCCCGATTTCTCGGCCACGACCGCACCTTTTGCGAGCATTTCGGTTTTGATCGCCGCCATCCCGGACTCGCCGAGGAATTTTTCCGGATCGAGCAAGTTGAGTGCTGTCAGATCGATCCCGCGGACGTTTCTCAGCGCGATCAGATCGAAACCCTTGACCTTGAGTTTTGTCATCCCTTCACGAGCGAGAATCTCGTTGAGCATGCGTGACGCCTCGGCCGCTTTCTTTCCGACGAACGAGATGTCGTCGTCGGAGAACAGCAGACGGTACGCGCTTCCCGGATCCCGGCCGCCGTTGAGCTGAAGATGCCGCATTCCGGAAGATCCCGTACGGACCACGGCTTCGAGTTCGCCGCCGAACGTCGCCATGACTTCCTGCACCGCGGCGTCGACCTTGGCGAAGCGCCGGCGGTCGAGCGTGTCCAGCACCTTGTTGACGAATGCGTTCGGGCCGCCCGGATAGTCGTTACCTACAGCGGCGATCTTCTTCAGCAATTGGTCTTCGAGCGATTTGCTCGTGACGTCGATCTTCGCGAGCAGGCGATTGACGACAATCGGATCGGCCTCGCCGCTTCGCGCCCACATTCCGAGCAGTCGATCGACGTCGTCGCCGGTTTGTGCGACGGGCGGGATGGCGGTTGATGGTGTCAGTCCGGTCGGACTCGCGAGTGTTGCGGACGTTGCCTCGAAGGCTGCTTTCGGCAGCGGTTCAGTTGTGGACAAGAGGGGCGAGGCAATTATCCCGGCACCCAGATAACAAAATGCGAAGGCGACGAACAGGTTTCTCATGACCGGTCTCCGTTGGAGTTGGGATTCGAAAAAGCAGCGGCGTTGGTTATTGTGATTGCAAGCGATATGCCGTCCGGAGTACTGCAAATGCCGACGATCGGGAGTTGATCAAACGGAGAAGTGAGAATTTCTTAGCGGTCCGCTGGTGAATTTTTCTACACGGATGGAGAGGAACGGAGAATTGGGCCAAAGATCACAGAGCGTCTCGTTCGAGCCGTTTCCGCAGCTGAGTTGAACAACGGTCAGTAGTTGCGCATCTGATAGTCCTTCCAGTCGTAGACGCCGTCGCCGTTAAGATCGGCGTGGCCGCCGTTCTGACTGAGCATGTGTGCAATCTCGGCCTGAGGGGCTCCGAGCAATTGCAGCACCCCGAGCTGGTAAATGTTCGCTTCCTGCTCTGCCTTGGTGCCGGCCTCGTACTTTCCGGACCTGTATTGCCAGAAATGGATCGCTTCATGAATCAGAACGCTGGCGAGCCACGTGTCCGATGCGTTGAATGTGGACTCGGCGATGTCGATCGCGGCGTCCGCGAAATTCGCCCCGCTGCGTGCCGCCGACCTGACTTTCAGGTTGTATTTCAGCAACCACGTGTAGTATGCGCCGGCCTTGTCTTTCAACAGATTCAGGCACGTCTCGATCTTCGGTTTAAACGTCCCTTGGGCAATATAACGCGAGTCGCCTTCGATTACGATGGACATAATTATTTCCTCTCTTGATGCGTGACGGCATCGAACGATGGAATTTGCGATTTTCGATTTGCTATTTGCGATCGTGCGCCGCTGAACGCTTTCCGATCAAGTCGCCGCGCAGTAGCGCGCCGCTGAACGGCTCACTGATAATCGTGCGAAACGATCGCGGTTTCGGCGACGCGGAGCGGCTCGAAATAGAGGCCCTTGACCATCGTTTCGTTCTCGGCGATTCCTTTGATCAGCAGAAAGCTGTTCTCGTTGATCACCGATCGGTATTTTTCGAGCACGTCGGGCAGGACGATGACGTTTGTGAATCCGGTCTCGTCCTCGAGCGTGATGAACAGCACTCCCCGGGCCGTTTCCGGGCGCTGCCGGACGATCACCGCACCGGCGACCGTGACGACATCCTTGCGTCTCATCCTCAGCGTTTCGGCCGAGGTCAGGACGCGCTTGCGGTTCAGTTCGTCACGGACGAACGTCATCGGGTGCGGCCCGAGCGAGAGTCCGGTCCGCGAAAGATCGGCGGCGACGTTCTCGAGCGGCGACATCCGCCTGATGAACGGCGTCTTTGACGTCTGATCGAACGTTTGGCCCGCAAAGAGGCTGCCTTTTTCGCGGATCGCGAGTTCCACCTGCCACAGTGCGCGGCGGCGGTCGGACGCGTCGAGCGCGCCCGTCAGCGCGAGCCCGCGAAGTTCCCTCTTGTTGACGGCCGGGACGCGCGCGGCGAGATCGTCGGCGTTTATGAACGGCCCGTTGCGGCGTTCGGCGGCGATCGCCTCGCCGGTGTCCTTGCGCAATCCCTTGACGTAATTCAGTCCGATCCGCAATTCTTCGCCCTCGAGCGTGCATTGATAGTCGGATTCGTTCATGTCGATCGGACGGAATCCGAGTCCGTGCCGCTGGGCATCTTTGACCAGCGTCGCCGGCGAGTAGAACCCGAGCGGATAGTTGTTCAGCATCGCCGCCGTGAAAGCGTCGAGATGGTGGACCTTCAGATACGCGGACGCATACGTCAGCAGCGCGAAACTGGCGGCGTGCGATTCCGGAAAGCCATAGTTCGCGAAGGCGTAAACGGACGCGACGATCTTGTTCTGGGTCTCTTCGTCGAGACCTCGCGCGGTCATTCCGACGCGCATCTTGCCCTCGATGACCTTGAGCTTTTTGTCGGCCCGCTTGAAGCCGAGCGCGCGCCGCAATTCCTCGGCCTCGCCGCCGGTCAGTCCCGCCGCTTCCATCCCGATCTTCAGCACCTGTTCCTGAAAAAGCGGCACGCCGAGCGTTCGCTCAAGCACGGGTTTGAGCGACGGGTGCATATAGTCGACCTCTTCGAGTCCCTGACGGCGGCGCAGATAGACGTTGAGCATATTGCCGACGATCGGGCCGGGCCGGATGATCGCGACCTGCACGACGAGATCGTAAAACGTCTCGGGCCTCGCCTTCGGCAAAAAATTCATCTGTGCGCGCGATTCGACCTGGAACATCCCGACCGTGTCGGCGTCCTGCAGCGTTTTGTACACGAGCGGATCGTCCTTCGGGATCTTCGCCAGATCGACCTCTTCCTTTTTGTGCTCGCGGATGATCGTCAGCGTGTCGCGGATGACGGCCATCATTCCGAGCCCGAGCAGATCGACCTTGACGATGTCGAGTTCGGCGCAGTCGTCCTTGTCCCACTGGATGATCGTCCGTCCGTCCATCGACGCCGGTTCGATCGGGACGACGCCGTCGAGCCGCCCGAGCGAGATCACCATTCCGCCCGAATGCTGGCCGAGATGCCGCGGGAAATGCATGATGTTGCGGAAAAACTGGAAGAACGCGCGGATCCGCGGCGAACGCTCGGGATCGAATCCGGCCTCCTGAAACCGGCGGATCTGATCGTCGATGTCGGCGTCGTGGAACGAGATCAGCTTCGACAATCGTCCGAGTTCGTGCTCGGCGAATCCGAAAACCTTTCCCACCTCACGGATCGCCGAACGCGATTTGTAGGTAATGACGTTGGCGGTCATCGCCGCGCCGCGTTCGCCGTATTTCTGATAGGCGTACTGGATGACGGCCTCGCGGTCATCGCCGCTCGGAAGATCGATGTCGATGTCGGGATATTCGCCGCGTTCCTCGGACAAAAAGCGTTCAAAGAGGAGCTTGCCTTCGATCGGATCGACGGCGGTGATCCCGAGCGAGTAGCAGACGACCGAATTCGCGGCCGACCCGCGTCCCTGCGAAAGGATGTTGCGGTTGCGGCAGAATTCCGAGATGTCCCAGACGAGCAGAAAATAGCCGGCGAGCTTGAGTTTTTCGATCAGCCGGAGTTCCTTTTCGAGCTTTTCGCGGACGATCGGTGTGATCGATCCGTACCGCCAGACGGCGCCTTTTTCCGCGAGTTTGCGAAGCAAGGAATCCATCGTTTCGCCGTCGGGAACGGGATATTCGGGAAAGGTGTAGCCGGCGAGCTTGAGTTTTTCGATCAGCCGGAGTTCCTTTT